>NZ_LT629780.1:638210-957316 GCF_900105885.1 Pseudomonas guangdongensis
TGCCGGCGGCGGCGTGCCGGCCTCGCTCTGCGCCAGGCTTTCCGCCAGCAGGCGCTCGCTCTGCGCCTTGAGCTGGCGGTCGCCGTCGCGGAACGTCTGGCAGGCCGCCAGCAGGCAGCAGAGGCAGATCAGGCTCAGCTGAGGGAGTCGGAGGGGCATCATCGACATCAGTGCCTCGGAGTCAGAATGGGTTGGCTGAGGAACAGCTCGCTGCGCTGTCCCTGACGTTCGATCACCACGCTGCGGCTGCGAATCGCCAGCAGGCGCAGGTCGCCATGGCGCTCGCCGACGCGCAGGCTGCGTCCGTCGAGTACCGCGCGGTGGCCGTGCGGGCCGCGCAGGATGGCCTGCAACAAGGGCGCGGCGGCGACGGTTTCGCGGCTTGCCGCATCGAGCCGCACGCCGGCCGGCGGCTGGGTCGGGTCGCTCGCGGCCAGGACCGGCGATCCCAGCAGCAGACCCAGAATGGTGGCGCCGAGGGCGCGGAGCATCGTCGACTCAGACACCGATCCACCCCGCTTCCCGGCTCAGGGTATACAGCTCGACGGTAATCCGCGCGCGGCCGGGCCCGGCCTCCTCGACGCGGTAGTCGAGGCGCTCCCAGAACAGCCGCCAGTCGCCGCCCTCGATGCTGCGCAGGTAGTCGCGCAGCTCGAAGTAGCTGCCCTCCAGGCTCAGGCGCATGCCGTGGCGATAGAGGATCGGCGCCGGCTCCACCGCCGGCGCGGCGCTGTCGGCCACCGCGCCCGCCGGGGCCGGCGCGGCGGGCAGGCGCAGCGGCTCGGAGAAGCTCTCCAGGCCCTGCAGACGCAGACCGGGGCGGCTCTGCAGCAGGTCCTGCAGCACCTTCTGCATGCGCTGCGGGTCGATCAGCGCGGCGGTTTCGCGCTGCAGGACGTTGAGGTGGCGCTCGCGCACCGCCTCGGCGGCCTGCAGCGCCTCGCGCACCGCGCGGTCGGGATCGGCGGCGGCTCGTGCGGCCAGCTCGGCGCGCGCCACGTTGGCGTCGAGCAGGCGGGCGTGGTCGGCCTGCTGCTGGCTGCGCAGCCGCTCGTGGCGCTGCGCCAGCGGATCATGGACCAGCACCAGCCAGAGCATCGCCGGCAGCAGCAGGGCCACCGCCAGGCACAGCCACTGCTCGCGCGGCGCCAGCGCCTGCCAGCGCTCGATCAGGGCACTCGCATTCATCACTGCTGCTCCTCGTCATCGTCGGTGGCGCTGGAGGACAGGCGGAAGCGCAGGGTGCCGGCCTCGTCGCGGTCCAGGTCGAAACGGGCGAACTGCCGGCCGGCGAACGCCGGGCTGCGCCCCAGGCTGTCGAGATAGCCCGGCAGCAGGGCCGGGGTCTGGCCGAAGCCCTCCAGCAGCAGTTGCCCGCCGCCCTGTTCGATGCGGATGGTGTTCAGCCAGACGCCGCGCACATGGCGCTCGGCCAGCGCATCGAGCGCCGGACTGAAGCCGGTGCTGCGCTCGCGCAGCAGCATCTGCAGGTGCTCGGTCAGTTGCAGCAGCTGGCGGTTGCTCGCCTCCAGCGCGGCCAGGCGCTGCGGCAGGCGCGGGTCGGGCTGCGGCTCGCGGAAGCTGCGCTGCGCCTCGGCCAGCGCCTCCTCGGCCTGGCCCGCCGCCTGCGCCGCGGCGGCGGCCTGCTCCTGCATGCGCGCCAGGCGCCAGTAGCTCCAGACGCCGTCGGCGGCCACCGCCAGCACCAGCAGCGCCGCGCCCAGCAGCATCTGCCAGCGTTGCGGGCGGCCGTCGCGGGCGGCGCGCTGCGGCTGGTAAAGGTTGAGGTTCTGCAGCTTCGCTGCGGAATGCTGGGCGGACATCAGAGCGCCTCCCGGCGCAACGCCGCGCCAATGGCCGGCAGGCAGCGCGCCTGATGCGGCGGAGCGAGGTCCAGCAGCGGCGAGTCGGCAAACAGCATCGCCAGGTCGAGCAGCTGCACGCGCTGCGAGAGCCGCGAGGACAGCTCCATCTGCACCAGCTCGCCGCCCAGCTCCGGCGGCAGCAGCAGCAGGCGGCCGAGATGGCCCTTGCCCATCTGGCTTTCGAAATAGTCCAGCGAGCGCTGGATTTCCAGGGCCAGCAGGCCGCTGTCCTCGCCACGGTTGTCCAGCCCGCGTTCGATGCGCCGCGCCATGTACAGGTCGGCGCCGTTCTGCACGCAGACCAGGCTGTCGCGTCCGCCGAGCTGCAGGGTGGCGAGGTTCTGTCCTTCGGCGCCGGCCAGCAGGCCGAGGTTGCGCAGCGCCAGTTCGGCGACGTCGATGCTCGCCAGGCGCAGGCCGGCGGACTCGCACAGCGCCGCCAGTTCGTTCATCCGCGTGCGCGCCAGCGCCGCGCAGTAGACCATCGGCGTGCGACCGCGAAAGGCGTCGGCGGGCAGCGCGAAGGCGTCCACCACCAGGCCGTCGACGGGCTGGCTGACCAGCTCGCGGATGCGCCAGCGCACCGCATCGCGCAGCTCGCTGTCGGCCACCTCGGGGCGCTCGACCAGCAGCATCTGGTAGTCGTTGCTGGCGGCCAGCAGGTTGACGCTCAGCCCGGCCAGCCCCTCGCGCTCGACATACTGCTGCAGGGCGCCCGGCTGCGCGTCGGCGCTCGCGGCAAGAAAGGCGCAGGACTGCAGGCGCGGCACGCCGGCCTGCCAGTGCAGGCGCGCCAGCGCCAGGCCGTCGGCCGTCGGCGCCAATCCCAGCATCCCCGCAGCGGTCGTCTTGTTCTTCTTCCAGAAAGCCAGCAAATGGCATCTCCTTGCCGGTTATCGTTGCATTGCGACCCGCTTGGCTGCGCGCCGGTCGAGCCCGTCCGCAATGGACTGCCTACCGCTCCACAAGCCGCTAAGATACGCCATCTTCGAGATTGCGCAGAGCCCCCGCCCCCATGTTCCACGTCGTCCTGTTCCAGCCGGAAATCCCGCCCAACACCGGCAACATCATTCGTCTGTGCGCCAATGCCGGCTGCCAGCTGCACCTGATCGAGCCGCTCGGCTTCGAGCTGGACGACAAACGCCTACGCCGGGCGGGACTGGATTACCACGAGTACGCGACGGTGAAACGTCACGCCAGCCTGCAAGAGTGCCTCGTCCAGCTGCCCGGCGCCAGAGTGCTGGCTCTTTCCACCAAGGCCAGCCACAGCTACGCGCAGATGCGCTACCGGCCGGGCGACGTGTTCCTGTTCGGCCCGGAAAGCCGCGGGCTGCCGGCGGAGATCCGCGACAGCCTGCCGGCCGAGCACCTGCTGCGCCTGCCGATGCGGCCCGGCTGTCGCAGCCTGAACCTGTCCAACGCGGTGGCGGTGACCGTCTACGAGGCCTGGCGCCAGCTGGACTTCGCCCTCGACTGAGGCCGCCGGCCCGGCGAGCGGCGAGTATGCCAGCCGCGCCGGCACGCGCCTTGACGCCCGTCAGCGCCGGCCCTGAAAAGCAAAAGCCTCGCATTGCGAGGCTTTTCGGCAGTGCTGCGGATCAGGCCTGGGCCTCTCCGGCCTGCATGCGCGCCAGCTCCTGGGCGTAGAGCGCATCGAAGTTCACCGGCGCCAGCATCAGCGCCGGGAAGGAACCGCGCACCACCAGGCTGTCCAGCGCCTCGCGGGCGTAGGGGAACAGCAGGTTCGGGCAGAAGGCGCCGAGGGTGTGGCTCAGCGAGGCGGCGTCCAGGCCCTTGGCGAGGAAGATCCCGGCCTGCTGGACTTCGGCGATGAACGCCACTTCCTCGCCGTTCTTCGCGGTCACCGAGAGGGTCAGCACCACTTCGTGGAAGTCGCCGCCCAGCTCCTTCTGCCGGGTGTTGAGGTCGACGCTGATCGCCGGCTGCCACTCCTGGCGGAAGACTTCCGGGGTCTTCGGCGCCTCGAAGGACAGGTCGCGCACATAGAGGCGCTGCAGGGCGAACTGCGGCTGCTCGTTCTGGGCGGCAGCGGCGTCGTTGGCGTGTTCGGTCATGTGAGCTTCCTTGTTATTCGGGAAAGGGGATCAGCCGTTGAGCAGCGCGTCGAGCTTGCCGGCGCGCTCCAGGGCATGCAGGTCGTCGCAGCCGCCGACATGGGTGGCGCCGATCCAGATCTGCGGCACCGAGGTGCGCCCGGCCTTGCGGGCCATCTCGGCGCGCACCTGGGGCTGGCCGTCGACGTTGATCTCGGTGAAGCGCACGCCCTTGCGCTCGAGCAGCTGCTTGGCGCGCATGCAGTAGGGGCAGTAGTCGCTGGAGTAGACGATCACCTCGGACATGTCACTTCACCACCGGCAGGTTGTCGCCGCGCCAGCTGGCGATGCCGCCGCTCAGCCGGGTGGCCTCGAAGCCGGCCTTCTTCAGCTTGGCGCAGACGCTGCCGGCGTGCTGGCCCATGGCGTCGATGACGATCAGGGTCTTGCCCTTGTGCTTGTCCAGTTCGGCGATGCGGCTGTCGAGCTTGTCGAAGGGGATGTTCAGCGAGCCGGTGATGTGCCCGCCGGAAAACTCCTTGTGGGCGCGCACATCGAGCAGCACCGCGGCGCCGCCGTTGATCTGCGCGGTCAGTTCGCGGCAGTTCAGGCTGCGCCCGCCGCGCCGGGCCTCGTTGGCGATCAGCAGGGCCAGCAGCACCACGAACAGGGTGCTGAGGATGTAGTGGTTGGAGACGAACTCAGTCAGCTGGGCAAGGAACATCGCAAGCATCCGGCACGGAAAAATTGGCCCGCAGTATACACAGCCCACCGGCACGGCTGAACCCGGACGAAGGCCCCGCCACGCCGCCAGCAGTCAGCCTGCCGTGACGCCCGCCGGCGCAGCCCGTAAAATGGTGGCCTTTCGTATCCAGCCACGAGTCGGACGCATGCCTGCCACGCCCAAACCCCTGGTTCTGATGATCCTCGACGGCTTCGGCCACAGCGACAGCCCGGATTACAACGCCATCTTCCACGCCCGCACCCCGGTCTGGGACCGCCTGCGCGCCAGCTGCCCGCACGGCCTGATCTCCGGCAGCGGCATGGACGTCGGCCTGCCCGACGGCCAGATGGGCAACTCCGAGGTCGGCCACATGAACCTCGGCGCCGGCCGCGTGGTGTACCAGGACTTCACCCGCGTCACCAAGGCGATCCGCGACGGCGAGTTCTTCGCCAACCCGGTGATCAACGCCGCGGTGGACCAGGCGGTGGCCGCCGGCAAGGCGGTGCACATCCTCGGCCTGCTCTCCGACGGCGGCGTGCACAGCCACCAGGAGCACATCGCCGCGATGGTCGAGTCGGCGGCCCGCCGCGGCGCCGAACACATCTACCTGCACGCCTTCCTCGACGGCCGCGACACCCCGCCGAAGAGCGCCACCCCCTCCATCGAGCTGCTCGACGCCACCTTCGCCAAGCTCGGCAAGGGCCGCATCGCCAGCCTGACCGGCCGCTACTTCGCCATGGACCGCGACAACCGCTGGGATCGCGTCGAGCAGGCCTACAAGCTGATCGTCGACGGCGAGGGCGAGTTCGCCGCCGCCAGCGCCGTCGAGGGCTTGGAAGCCGCCTACGCACGCGGCGAGAGCGACGAGTTCGTCAAGGCCACCACCGTCGGCGCGCCGGTGAAGGTGGAAGATGGCGATTGCGTGGTGTTCATGAACTTCCGCGCCGACCGCGCCCGCGAGCTGACCCGCGCCTTCGTCGAGGGCGACGAGTTCGCCGGCTTCCAGCGCGCGCGCGTGCCGCAGCTGGCCGGCTTCGTCATGCTCACCCAGTACGCGGCGAGCATCCCGGCGCCCTGCGCCTTCCCGCCGGCCTCGCTGGACAACGTGCTGGGCGAGTACCTGGCGAAGAACGGCAAGACCCAGCTGCGCATCGCCGAGACCGAGAAGTACGCCCACGTCACCTTCTTCTTCTCCGGCGGGCGCGAGGAGCCGTTCGCGGGCGAGGAGCGCATCCTCATCCCCTCGCCGAACGTCGCCACCTACGACCTCAAGCCGGAGATGAGCGCGCCGGAGGTCACCGACCGCATCGTCGAGGCCATCGAGCAGCAGCGCTACGACGTCATCGTGGTCAACTATGCCAACGGCGACATGGTCGGCCACACCGGCGTGTTCGACGCGGCGGTCAAAGCGGTGGAATGCCTGGATACCTGCATCGGCCGCATCGCCGCGGCGCTCGACCAGGTCGGCGGCGAGGCGCTGATCACCGCCGACCACGGCAACGTCGAGCAGATGGAAGACGAGTGCACCGGCCAGGCGCACACCGCGCACACCTGCGAGCCGGTGCCTTTCCTCTATTACGGCCAGCGCGCGCTGCGCATCCGCGAAGGCGGCGTGCTCGCCGACGTGGCGCCGACCATGCTGCGCCTGCTGGACCTGCCGATTCCGCCCGAGATGACCGGCACGCCGCTGGTCGAGCTGCAGTGAGGATCGCGCCCCGGCCATGGCCGGGGCGTTCTTTTTGCCGGACTGCGGATGCATACTAGGCCGCTCCCGAACCGGAACCCCGCCGCCATGCTGCGTACCCTCCTGCTAGCCCTGCTCGTCTGCTGCCTCGCGCCGGCCCACGCCGATGAGCGCGCCGACGCCCAGCGCCAGCTGGAAGCCGCGCAGAAGGACATCGCCGAACTGCAGAAGCTGCTCGGCACCCTGCAGCA
The DNA here is from genome assembly GCF_900105885.1 of Pseudomonas guangdongensis. NCBI lineage: Bacteria > Pseudomonadati > Pseudomonadota > Gammaproteobacteria > Pseudomonadales > Pseudomonadaceae > Geopseudomonas > Geopseudomonas guangdongensis. Next base: position 644,789 of record NZ_LT629780.1, read on the forward strand.
GGAGAAGTCCGGCATCCAGAAGCAGCTACAGGGCAGCGAGCGCGAGATGGGCGAGCTGCAGAAGCAGATCGACGCCCTGGAGCGCCAGCTGCAGGAAGGCGAAAGCGACATCCAGCGCCTGGACGAGGGGAAAAAAAAACTCCAGAGCCAGCGCGCTGAACAGCAGCAGCTGATCGCCCTGCAGATCCGCGCCGCCTACCAGAGCGGGCGCCAGGAATACCTCAAGCTGCTGCTCAACCAACAGCAGCCCGAACAGTTCGCCCGCAACCTCACCTACCACGACTACCTGAGCCGCGCGCGCAGCGCGCAGCTGGCCACCTACAACGCCACCCTGCAGCAGCTGCACGCCGTCGAGGCCGAGCTGGCCACCCGCCACGCGCTGCTCTCCGGCCAGCAGGTCGAGCTGCAGGAGCGCCGCGCCGCGCTGGACAAGGCGCGCGACGAGCACCGCAGCGTGCTGGCCCGCCTCAACGGCGAGCTGGGCGAGGGCGACCGCAAGCTCAAGGCGCGCCAGCAGGAACAGGCGCGCCTGGACGAGCTGCTCAAGACCATCGAGGCCACCCTCGCCCGCCAGGCGCGCGAAGCCGAGCAGCGCCGTCTGGCCGAACAGCGCGCCCGCGAACAGGCCGAGCAGCGCCGCCTGGCGGCCAGCGCCGGCCCCGCCGCGAGCAAGGCTGCCGGCCCGCAGGTGTCCAGCGCCGTGCCCAGTCCCGGCGGCCCCTTCGCCCAGGCCCGCGGCAAGCTGCCCTGGCCGGTGGACGGTCGCCTGCTGGCGCGCTTCGGCACGCCGCGCAGCGATTCGCGGCTGAAGTGGGACGGCGTGCTGATCGGCGCCCCCGCCGGCACCCGGGTGCGCGCCATCCACGACGGCCGCGTGGTGTTCGCCGACTGGCTGCGCGGCGCCGGCCTGCTGCTGATCGTCGACCACGGCGGCGGCTACCTCAGCCTCTACGGCCACAACCAGAGCCTGCTCAAGGGCGCCGGCGAGCGGGTGCGGGCCGGCGAGGCCATCGCCACCGTCGGCAACAGCGGCGGACAGGACAGTCCCGCGCTGTACTTCGCCATCCGCCAGCAGGGCCAGCCCAGCGATCCGCTGCGCTGGTGCAGTACCCAGGGCTAGAACGCGCCTGTCGCCGCGTCCGCCCCATCCACTCAGGAGTCCTTCATGTCGTCGCGTTTCCCTCTCTCCGCCCTGGCCCTGTCCCTTGCCCTGCTCGGCGGCGCGCCGCTGGCGCAGGCCAGCGAAACGCCCGAGGCCGGCACCGCCGCCCGCGGCACCCTGCCGCTCGACGAGCTGCGCACCTTCGCCGAGGTGCTCGACCGCATCAAGACCGCCTACGTCGAGCCGATCGACGACAAGACCCTGCTGGAAAACGCCATCAAGGGCATGCTCAGCAACCTCGACCCGCACTCCGCCTACCTGGAGCCGGAAGCCTTCCAAGAGCTGCAGGAAAGCACCAGCGGCGAGTTCGGCGGCCTCGGCATCGAGGTCGGCCAGGAAGACGGCATGATCAAGGTGATCTCGCCGATCGACGACACCCCGGCGGCGCGCGCCGGCATCGAGGCGGGCGATCTGATCAGCCGCATCGACGGCCAGCCGACCAAGGGCTGGACCCTGCTGCAGGCGGTGGACAAGATGCGCGGCAAGCCCGGCAGCAAGATCACCCTGACCCTGATCCGCGAAGGCGGCAAGCCGTTCGACGTGCAGCTGGAGCGTGCGGTGATCAAAGTGCGCAGCGTGAGGAGCGAGCTGCTCGACAAGAGCTACGGCTACCTGCGCATCACCCAGTTCCAGATCGACACCGGCAAGGAGGTCGGCAAGGCGCTGGCCAAGCTGCGCAAGGACAACGGCGGCAAGCTCGACGGCCTGGTGCTCGACCTGCGCAACAACCCCGGCGGCGTGCTGCAGTCGGCGGTCGAGGTGGCCGACCATTTCCTCGCCAAGGGCCTGATCGTCTACACCCAGGGGCGCATCGCCAACTCCGAGCTGCGCTTCTCCGCCGACCCGGCCGACGCCAGCGCCGGCGTGCCGGTGGTGGTGCTGATCAACGGCGGCAGCGCCTCGGCGGCGGAAATCGTCGCCGGCGCCCTGCAGGACCACAAGCGCGCCGTGCTGATGGGCACCGACAGCTTCGGCAAGGGCTCGGTGCAGACCGTGCTGCCGCTGACCAACGACCGCGCCCTGAAGCTGACCACCGCGCTCTACTACACCCCCAACGGCCGCTCGATCCAGGCCCAGGGCATCGAGCCGGACATCGTCGTCGAACGCGCACGCCTGACCCGCGACCAGGCGGCCAGCGGACCGATCAAGGAAGCCGACCTGCCCGGCCACCTGGGCAACGGCAACGGCGGCGCGGACAAGCCGAGCAACGCCAAGAACGTCCCCGCCGGCAAGCCCCAGGACGACGACTACCAGCTGGCCCAGGCCCTCAACCTGCTCAAGGGCCTGAACATCACCCGCCGGCCGTGAGTCCGTGGTCGGGTTAGCCGCAACGCGGCGTAACCCGACCCACGCCGGTCGCGACTCCCTCCAGTTCCATTAGACCTATCCAAAACTACCCATAGGTAGCTTTGGCGCTAACTTCCTGCTTCGCCGGGGGCGGCTTCGCCTTGGCGTTGCCGCCAGGGCCAGCGCCTTTCCCTCCACAGGCAGACACCGTGGAACTCACGGCGTCATGCTTCAAGTTGATGGCAGCGTTACCATCCCGGTCATGTGAGGTCTGGCATGCCGGGCATGTCCAACCGCGCACCAACAGCGGCAGGCTCTCCAATACATACCCGCAGCACGAACAGGTCTTGCTCTGGCAAACCAGCAATCCGCCACCACCACCTCGCTGCCGCACAGGTCGCTCTTGTAGCCGAGCTGGCGGCGGAACTCGAAGAACCCCATGCCCACAATCGAGCGGGGCCAGACGGCGATTCTTCAGCATGCCAGACACATTCAAGTCCTCGATCCCGATCACCGGGCAGCGGCGCGTCAGGCTCGTGGTGAGCGGGTGCAGGGCATCCTGGCGAATGTTGGCGATCCGGGCGTATAAGTCTGGCCAGCCGGACACGGGCCTTCTTGCTGTTGGCCGAGCCCTTCTGCTTGCGACTCAGGCTGCGGGACAGTCGGCGCAGGCGCTTGAGCAGGCGGGTATGGGCTTTCGGCCCGGCGATCACCTCACCGGTCGAGAGCGTGGCCAGCGCAGCCCCCCCCCCCAGATCCACACCGACCGCGCTTTGGTTTTCGGCTTTGGGCAAGTGGGACAGGTCCTGGGTGTCCACAGTAATGCTGGCGAACCAGCGGTCAGCCACGCGACTGATCGTCGCCGAGAGGATCTTGCCGGTGAAGCGCAACGTCTCTCGCGTCCGCCCCCAGCCAAGGTTGGGGATGCGGATGCGGCAGCCGTCGCCAGCAATCGTCGCTGCTACACTAAACGCCAGATCCATGCGCTCCTGGGGCTGTAGCTACCCGTCCGTGCGGTACGACAGGTCGCATATTGCCGGGTCTCCAGCACAGCGCAGCGGCCGGACCTGGCCAACCAGCGTCGGGGGCTCGAGAAGTTCGTCGTTGCTCGAGGGCTCGCCGGCGGCTTGAACTTCAAGCGCAAGAAGTTTCTCGCCCTGATGGACTCGATCGGTCGCGGCGAGGTCAAGGTCTTGATCCTCGCACACCGTGACCGACTGGCCCGATTCGGCTTTGACTGGTTCGAGCATTACGCGCAATCGAATGGCTGTGAAGTCTTGGTACTCAACCAGGAACGCCTGTCTCCCGAACAGGAGATGGTTCAAGATCTGATGACCATCACGCATAGTTTCTCGGCCCGGCTTTGCGGGCTGAGAAACTACCGCAAGAAGCTGGATGCAGCGCTCAAGGAAGCGGAGCCGCCATGCACCTGACCCACAAGATCGCCTTGCGCCCAACTGCCGCCCAAGTGGACTACTTCGTGCGTGCCTGCGGCACGGCGCGCAGGGTGTGGAACTGGGCGCTCGACGAGTGGGTCAAGCAGCATGCCGCCGGTGGCAAACCCAATGCGATGGCGCTGAAGAAGCAGTTCAATGCGATCAAGTACGACCTCTATCCCTGGCTCAAGGACATCCATCGGGATGCCCATGCCCAGCCATTTGCTCACCTGGGCAAGGCCTGGTCTACGTTCTTCGCGGACATCAAGGCCGGGCGGCGAGCGCATGAACCGCGCTTCAAGAAAAAGGGTCGCTGCCGCGACAGCTTCTACGTCGCCAACGACAAGTTCAGCCTGGACGGCAAGCAGATTCGTTTACCGAAGATCGGCGCCGTGGCGATGACCGAGGCGCTGCACTTCGAGGGCAAGGTTCTCGGCGCGACCGTGTCGCGCAGCGCCGAGCGCTGGTTTGTCGCCATCCAGGTCGATGTGCCGGAGCATCAGGCACTACGCCCGCGTGCGGGTCACGGCGTGGTCGGCGTCGACCTGGGGATCAAGGCGGCAGCCATCACCTCGGCCGGCGATGCCTTCGAAGCCCCCCGGCCGCTGAAGGCCGCCCTGCGTCGACTGAAGATCCGCAGTCGACGGCTCAGCCGTCAGCTGGAAGCGGCCAAGGCCGCCGCCGGCTTTGCCCCGGGCGCCCGGCTGCCCAAGGGCACCCGCCTTCCAGTCTCGAACAACCGGCGCAAGTCCACTGCGACCTTGGCACGGCTGCACCATCGTATTGCCAATATCAGAGTGGATTTCACTCACAAGCTCACCACGAAGCTCTGCCGCGAAAACCAAGCGGTAGTGATCGAAGATCTGAACGTCAAGGGCATGTTGGCCAACGACCGGCTGTCCCGCGCGATCAGCGATGTGGGCTTTGGGCTGTTCCGCCAGCAGATGGCCTACAAGGCGCAACGCTACGGCGTGCGCCTTGTGGTAGCGGATCGCTGGTATCCCAGCAGCCGGCTCTGTTCGGCCTGCGGCTGGAAAAACGAGGCACTGACGCTGAAAGACCGGGAGTGGACGTGCGCCGACTGCGGCACACGCCACGACCGTGACTTCAACGCTGCGTGCAACCTGAAGCGGCTCGCAACCGAAACTGCGCTACCCGTGGCAAGACCGTCCGGCAACGGCGGCGCTACGGCGGGGGAGGTCCCCGCCGTAGCCGGGAAAGTGACGCCTGTCAGAGACGAATGCGGCCAACAAGGCGCGTCGGGGCAGGAAGAAAGGCGTGAATATCTTTGTTCACCTTTTTGATAGCAGCCACTGGCTCCCGTCTTCATTCCCGGCAGCAGCGCCTCAACGCACCACGATGCCGCGGCTGGCCAGGTAGGCCTTGGCCTCGGGCACGGTGTACTCGCCGAAGTGGAAGATGCTCGCTGCCAGCACCGCGTCGGCCTTGCCTTCGAGAATGCCGGCCGCCAGGTGCTCCAGATTGCCGACACCGCCGGAGGCGATCACCGGAATGCCCACTGCCTCGCTGATGGCGCGGGTCACGCCCAGATCGTAGCCGCTCTTCACCCCGTCCTGATCCATGCTGGTCAGCAGGATCTCGCCGGCGCCGTAGTCTTCCATCTTCTTCGCCCAGGCCACGGCGTCGAGGCCGGTGGGCTTGCGCCCGCCGTGGGTGAAGATTTCCCAGCGGCCCGGCTCGCCGGGGGCGGAAACCTTCTTGGCGTCGATGGCCACCACGATGCACTGCGAGCCGAAGCGCTCGGCGGCCTCGCGGACGAACTCGGGGGTGAACACCGCGGCGGTGTTGATCGACACCTTGTCGGCGCCGGCGTTGAGCAGGTTGCGGATGTCCTGCACGGTGCGCACGCCGCCGCCGACGGTCAGCGGGATGAACACCTGGCTGGCCATGCGCTCGACGGTGTGCAGGGTGGTGTCGCGGCCATCGGAGCTGGCGGTGATGTCGAGGAAGGTGATCTCGTCGGCGCCCTGCTCGTCGTAGCGGCGGGCGATCTCCACCGGGTCGCCGGCGTCGCGGATGTTCTCGAACTGGACGCCCTTGACCACGCGGCCGTTGTCCACGTCGAGGCAGGGAATGATGCGTTTGGCGAGGGCCATGACAATCTCTCTCGTAGGGTGGACAACCGCGCAGCGTTGTCCACCGAGTCACCGGGTTGACGGTGGACAAGCAGAGCGTTGTCCACCCTACGGCTCACATCAGCCTTTGAAGCTATCGCACAGCGCCTGGGCTTCGGCCACGTCGAGGGTGCCCTCGTAGATGGCGCGGCCGGTAATAGCGCCGACGATGCCGGCGTTGCGGGTGTCGAGCAGCTTGCGGATGTCGCCGAGGTTGTGGATGCCGCCGGAGGCAATCACCGGGATGCAGCTGGCGTTGGCCAGGGCCACGGTGGCCTCGACGTTGCAGCCCTGCATCATGCCGTCCTTGGCGATGTCGGTGTAGACGATCGCCGAGACGCCGTCGGCCTCGAAGCGCTTGGCCAGGTCGGAGGCCTGCACGCTGGAGACTTCCGCCCAGCCGTCGGTGGCGACGAAGCCGTCCTTGGCGTCCAGGCCGACGATCACCTTGCCGGGGAACGCCTTGCAGGCCTCGGCGACGAATTCCGGCTGCTTGACCGCCTTGGTGCCGATGATCACGTAGCTGACCCCGGCGCGCACGTAGTGCTCGATGGTTTCCAGCGAGCGGATGCCGCCGCCGATCTGGATCGGCAGGTTCGGGTAGCGCGCGGCGATGGCGGTGACCACCTCGCCGTTGACCGGCTGGCCCTCGAAGGCGCCGTTGAGGTCGACCAGGTGCAGGCGGCGGCAGCCGGCCTCGACCCACTTGGCGGCCATCGCCACCGGGTCGTCGGAAAACACCGTGGCGTCGTCCATCAGGCCCTGACGCAGGCGCACGCAGGCGCCGTCCTTCAGATCGATTGCGGGGATGATCAGCATTGCTCGAACCTGTTCAAGTCGGTTGGAATCGGTGACGGGTCAGCTCTTTTCGAGCGCCCACAAGTCGCTCTCGATGCTCTCGAACCTGTCTTTCAGGTGCGCCTGCACATCGAGGATCGCCTTGTTGTAGAAGTACGGGGCAATGTCGCGAGCGAACAGATCCAGCAGCTCCTGGGCTTCGAAGGCGCCCAGTTCCAGCTCGAAACGCTCGGCCAGGAAGTCCTTGAGGATCTGCTGCGCCGCCTGCTCCTGCGCGCGGTCCAGCGCGAGGAGCGGCGCCTTGCCCTTGGCCCGGCTCATTACCGGCGGCCGTCCCAGCTCACGAAGTTCTGCAGCAGCTGCAGGCCGTGGCTGTGGCTCTTCTCCGGGTGGAACTGCACGGCGAAGCGCGAGCCGTCGGCCAGCGCGGCGGCGAAGTCCTTGCCGTAGTGGCCGCGCCCGGCCACCTGCGCCGGGTTGCCGGCCTCGATGTAGTAGCTGTGCACGAAGTAGAAGCGCCCGCGGTCGGGGATCTCGTGCCACAGCGGGTGGTCGAGGCTCTGCTCGACCTCGTTCCAGCCCATGTGCGGCACCTTGAGCTGCTCGCCATCCTCGACCATGTCCTTGCCGAAGAAACGCACCTGGCCTGGGAACAGGCCGATGCAGTCGACCCCGCCGTTCTCCTCGCTGCGCTCGAGCAGCGCCTGCATGCCGACGCAGATGCCGAGGAACGGGCGGTCGGCGCTGACCTCGCGCACCAGCTCGTCGAAGCCCAGGCGACGGATCTCGGCCATGCAGTCGCGGATCGCACCGACGCCGGGGAACACCACGCGGTCGGCCTCGCGGATGGTCTGCGCGTCGCTGGTCACCAGCACCCGGCCGGCGCCGACGTGCTCCAGCGCCTTGGCCACCGAGTGCAGGTTGCCCATGCCGTAGTCGATGACGGCGACGGTCTGCATCACAGGCACCCTTTGGTGGAGGGCATCTGCCCGGCCATCCGCGGGTCCTCGGTCAGCGCCATGCGCAGGGCGCGGCCGAAGGCCTTGAACACCGTCTCGATCTGGTGGTGGGTGTTGGTGCCGCGCAGGGTATCGATGTGCAGGGTCACCAGGGCGTGGTTGACGAAGCCCTGGAAGAACTCCTGGAACAGGTCGACGTCGAAGCCGCCGACCGTGGCGCGGGTGTAGGGCACATGCATGGTCAGGCCGGGACGGCCGGAGAAGTCGATCACCACGCGCGACAGCGCCTCGTCCAGCGGCACGTAGGAGTGGCCGTAGCGGACGATGCCCTTCTTGTCGCCGATGGCCTTGGCGAAGGCCTGGCCGAGGGTGATGCCGACGTCCTCCACGGTGTGGTGGTCGTCGATGTGCAGGTCGCCCTTGCACTCGATGTCCAGGTCGATCAGCCCGTGGCGGGCGATCTGGTCGAGCATGTGCTCGAGGAAGGGTACACCGATGTCGAATCGGGCCTTGCCGGTGCCATCCAGGTTGATGGAAACCTTGACCTGGGTTTCCAGGGTGTTGCGCTCGACGGACGCCTTGCGTTCGGCCATTGCCAGCTCCACAGAATCACGGGGCGAATTGAGGCGCCATTATAGGCCGCAGCCGCCCCTACGGGCTACCGACGCGCCCGGCGCGCAGGGCTGCGCGCAAAGGCATACAATCGCCGTCTGCCTTTCACCGCCCGGAGCCCGCCATGCCCGTCATCGTCGAAGCCGTCACCCAGCCCAGCGCGCAGGATCGTCTCGACCTGGAGAAAATCTACGCCGACGCCCCGGCCTGGCTGCTGACGCCCCATGCCGATGCGCAGGCGCTGATCGACGCCGGCCTGGCCGGCGGCCGACTGATCGCCGGGCGCTTCAACGACCGCCTGCTCGGCGCCGCCTGGCTGGAGCCGGGCAGCGATGGCTGGCGACTCTCGCACCTGTGCGTGCGCAAGATCACCCGCGGGCGCGGCGTGGCCGCCCGACTGGTCGCCGCCGCCCGCCAGCAGGCCGAGAGCGCCGGCGCGCCGCTGCGCCTGCTGGCGCCGGCGCAGCAGCTGGAAGTCCAGGCCTGGGCGAAGCGCCTGGCCCTGCCGCTGGACGAGCAGCACTGACATCCGCCGCGCCGCCGCGCAGGGCCGCCACCTGAGACGCCAGGCGCGGAACACCGGCGCGGCCTGTCGGTCATAGGCGGGCCGCGGCCCGATATACTCCAGGGCCGGTTTCCGCCCCGCACAAGGATCGCTCCCCGATGAAAAACCTCGGCAAGCTGCTCGGCGCCCTGCTGCTCGGTCTGTTCCTGCTGCTGATCGCGCTGGGCGTGGCCGTCACCCAGTTCTTCGACCCCAACGACTACAAGGCCGAGATCCGTCAGCTGGCCCGCGACCGCGCCGGCCTGGAGCTGGACCTGCGCGGCCCGCTCGGCTGGAGCCTGTTCCCCTGGCTCGGCCTGCAGATCCACGACGCCAGCTTGGCGCGCAGCGAGCGTCCCGACCAGCCGTTCGCCGAGGTCGACATGCTGGGCCTGGCGGTGCGGGTGCTGCCGCTGCTGCGCCGCGAGGTGGAGATGAGCGACATCCGCATCGACGGCCTGCGCCTCGACCTGCAGCGCGACGCCCAGGGTCGCGGCAACTGGGAAGGCCTCGGTCGCCCGGCCGCAGCGCAGCCCGGCGCCGCGGCCGCGCCGGCCGGCGAAAACGCCGCCAGCGCCGCCGCCACCGAGGCGAACAGCGACAGCCGCGCCCCAGCGCTGCGCCTGAACATCGACAGCCTGGCGCTGAGCAACGCGCGCATCGACTACCGCGACGCCGCCGGCAACCGCCGGTTCAGCCTCGAAGGCATCGACCTGCGCAGCGGCGCGATCCGCGAAGGCGCGGCGATCCCGCTGCGGATCAGCGGCTTCTTCGCCAGCAACCAGCCGCTGCTGCGCGCCCGCGCCGAGCTGCTCGGCCAGCTGCGCTTCGACCGCGCCCTGCAGCGCTACCAGCTGGAGGAGGCGCGCCTGCAGGGCGACATCTCCGGCCAACCGCTGGCCAACCGGACCCTGAACTTCGACGCCCAAGGCGACCTGCTGGTCGACCTAGCCGCCCAGGTCGCCGAATGGAACGCCCTCAAGCTGCGCGCCAACCAGCTCGACGCCCTCGGCGAGCTGAAGCTGCGCGAACTGGACCGCGCGCCCAAGCTCGAAGGCGGCCTGTCGCTCGCCGAATTCGACCTGCGCGCCTTTCTCGAAGGCATCGGCCAGGAGCTGCCGGCGATGGCCGACCCCGGCACCCTGCGCCGCGCCGCGCTGGTCGCCCGGCTCAGCGGCACGGCCGACAGCCTGAGCCTCGACGACCTCAAGCTGCAGCTCGACGACAGCCGCATCGAGGGCCGTCTGGCGCTCGACGACTTCGCCCGGCAGCGCCTGCGCGCCCAGCTCAAGGGCGACCGCCTCGATCTGGACCGCTACCTGGCGCCGCCGGCCAAACCGGACGCCGCCGCCCGCAGCCGCCAGGCGCAGGTCGCCGATAGCCTGCAGCGCCCCGGCGAGGGCAGCACACCGCTGCCGGAGGCGCCGGCCGAGGCGGTCTGGAGCCGCGCGGCGCTGCTGCCGCTGGAGCGCTTGCGCAGCCTGGACGCCGAACTCGACCTGCAGTTCGCCCACCTGACCCTGCGCCAGCTGCCGCTGGAAGACACCCGCCTGCGCCTGCGCGCCGCCGGCGGCCAGCTGCACCTCGAACGCCTCGACGGCACGCTGTTCGACGGTCGCTTCGCCTTCGCCGGCAGCCTCGACGCGCGCGGCGAGCAGCCGCTGCTGCAGCTGCGCCCGGAGCTTGAAGGGCTGCCGCTGGAGCGCCTGCTGCAGGCCTTCAAACCCGAGCAGCCGGCGCCGCTGCGCGGCAACCTGCAGCTGCAGGCCGACCTGCAGGCGCGCGGCAACAGCGAGCAGGCGCTGATCGACAGCCTCGCCGGCAGCGCCAGTTTCGCGCTCGACAACGGCGTGCTGCCCGACGCCAACCTCGAACAGCAGCTGTGCCGCGGCATCGCCCTGCTCAACCGCAAGGTGCCGAGCAGCGACTTCGCCGCGCGCGACACCGCACTGCGCGAGCTGAGCGGCAGCCTGCAACTGCAGGACGGCGTGGCCCGCAACCGCGACCTGCGCGCGCGCATCCCGGGTCTAGCGGTCAACGGCCAGGGCGACGTCGACCTGCGCGTGCTCGGCCTCGACTATCGCCTCGGCGTGGTCATCGAGGGCGATGCCCGCGAGATGCCCGACCCGGCCTGCCAGGTCAGCGCCCGCTACGTCGGCCTGGAATGGCCGCTGCGCTGCCGCGGTCCGCTGGAGCTGGGCGCGCGCGCCTGCCGCCTCGATCAGGACGGACTGGGCAAGATCGCCGCCCGTCTGGCCGGCGAGAAGCTCAGCGAAAAGCTCGACGAGAAACTCGGCGACAAGGTCAGTCCGGAGCTCAAGGACGCGCTGCGCGGCCTGTTCCAGCGCTGAGCCGCGCCACCCCGGGGACGAATTCGGCCGCCGCTCCCTGTAGCATGGCGGCCGAACCCCTTCCGCCTCCCACCGCCATGACGCCCATGACCGCACCCGCCCCCACCGCCGACTTCGCCGCCCGCGTGCTCGCCTGGTTCGACCAGCACGGCCGCCACGACCTGCCCTGGCAGCAGGACATCACCCCCTACCGGGTCTGGGTGTCGGAAATCATGCTGCAGCAGACCCAGGTGGCCACCGTGCTCGGCTACTACGACCGCTTCATGGCCGCCCTGCCGAGCGTGCAGGCGCTGGCCGCCGCTGCCGAGGACGAGGTGCTGCACCTGTGGACCGGACTCGGCTACTACAGCCGCGCGCGCAACCTGCACAAGGCGGCGAAGATCGTCGTCGCCCAGCACGGCGGCGAGTTCCCCCGCTCAGTGGAGGCGCTGGCCGAGCTGCCGGGCATCGGCCGCTCCACCGCCGGCGCCATCGCCAGCATCGCCATGGGCCTGCGCGCGCCGATCCTCGACGGCAACGTCAAGCGCGTGCTGGCCCGCTACCTGGCCCAGGACGGCTATCCTGGCGAGACCCGCGTCGCCGCGCAGCTGTGGGCCGCCGCCGAACGCCTGACCCCGCAGGCGCGGGTCAACCACTACACCCAGGCGATGATGGATCTGGGCGCCACCCTGTGCACCCGCAGCAAGCCGAGCTGCCTGCTCTGCCCGCTGGTCGAGGACTGCCAGGCCCACCGCCTCGGCCGCGAGAAGGACTACCCGCAACCCAAGCCGCGCCGCGAGCTGCCGCAGCGCCGCACGCTGATGCCGCTGCTGCACGACGGCAAGGGCGCCATCCTGCTCTACCGCCGCCCGCCGAGCGGGCTGTGGGGCGGCCTATGGAGCCTGCCGGAGCTGGAGCAGCGCGAAGCCCTCGACGCCCTGGCGCGCCGTCATAATCTGCGCCTGGGCGAGGCGCAGCCGCTGCCGGCGCTGCTGCACACCTTCAGCCATTTCCAGCTGCACATCGAGCCGCTGCTGGTCGCCGCGCAGCCGCTCGGCTACGCCGTGGCCGAGGGCGACTGGCTCTGGTATAACCTCGCCAGCCCGCCGCGCCTGGGGCTCGCCGCCCCGGTGAAGAAACTGCTCAAGCACGCGCAGGCCGCCCTGCAGCCCCCGGCCGCCTGACGGCTGCGCCTTTCGCCCCCGTTTCGAGGAGAGACCCGATGACCCGCATGGTGATGTGCCGCAAGTACAACCAACAGCTCCCCGGCCTGGAGCGTCCGCCCTACCCCGGCCCCAAGGGCGAGGACATCTTCAACAACGTCTCCAGGCAGGCCTGGGAAGAGTGGCAGAAACACCAGACCATGCTGATCAACGAGCGCCGGCTGAACATGATGGACGGCGAGGATCGCAAGTTCATCCAGGCGGAAATGGACAAGTTCCTCGCCGGCGAGGAGTACGCCCAGGCGGAAGGCTACGTGCCGCCCAGCGCCTGACCCGTCACGGCCGCAAGTGTCTGAAAAAAACTGATTTTTTTCGCGGCGACGGTTGACTGCGCAACGGGAAAGACGGTTTAATGCCGCCCGTTGTTGCCCAGGTAGCTCAGTTGGTAGAGCAGGGGATTGAAAATCCCCGTGTCGGCGGTTCGATTCCGTCCCTGGGCACCACTTGTTTCAGGTGCCCGATCCCTGATTCGCCCAGGTAGCTCAGTTGGTAGAGCAGGGGATTGAAAATCCCCGTGTCGGCGGTTCGATTCCGTCCCTGGGCACCATCGAACATCGTCAAAAGCCCCGGCCCAGCGCCGGGGCTTTTGCATTGCGCGCCCGTCACGCAGAGCGGCCGGTGCGCATCCGCACTGGTGACGCCCCGCCCCGCCGGCCTATACTGCGCCACCGGCTCGCACAGCCCAACTTCAAGGCTCGGAAGGGAATCGCCACATGCCGAGGACGATCGTCAGCGCCCGCACCGCGACAGCGATGCCCTCCGCAGCCGCAGGCCCTCTCCGCGCCGTGCAGCCCATCCGTCCCCGGTACGAGCGGCAGCGTCAATCCCCATGAGCTCCAAGTCCCCCGACTCCCACGCCATCGCCCTGCTCGAACGCCGCCTGGCGCGCGAACGCGCCGCCCGCAAGGCCGCCGAGACCCTGCTCAGTAGCAAGAGCAGCGAAGTCTACGAAGCGCTGCTGCGCTCCTCCGACACCCAGCGCCTGCTGGAAATGGCCCTGTGGGCCAGCGGCGAATCGATCTGGGAATGGTCGGCCGAAGACGACACCTACATCACCCGCAGCTTCGCCAACCCGGACCTGCCGCCACGGGTCGCCAGCGGCTCCCTACAGCAACTGGCGCAGCACCTGCACCCCGACGACCGCGACCGCTTCTGGCTGAGCTGGCGCATGCACGCCGCCGGCGCCAGCGAACCCCTCGACCTGGCCATCCGGGTCAGCAACAGCCGCCGCCACTGGCGCTGGATCCGCGTGCGCGGCAAGGCCGTCGAACTCAGCGCCGACGGCACCGCGCAGCGCATCGTCGGCACGGTCAAGGACATCACCGCGCACCGCGAGGCCGAATACTCCTTCCGCCTGATGGCCTCGGCCTTCGCCAGCTCGCGCGACGCCATGCTGGTGCTGCGCGACAACTGGCAGATCATCGAGGCCAACGACGCCTTCCAGCAGCTCACCGGCGAACAGGGCCTGCCCGGCCGCGCGCTGTCCGACTACCTGCGGCTGCCCGACAACCTGCAGCAGCGCTTCGACGACGGCGGCCATGCCCAGTGCGAAACCCGCCTGCGCGCGCGCAGCGGCGTCGAGGTGCCGGTCGAGCTGACCCTCAGCCGCTTCGCCGCCGAGGACAGCACGCTGTCCTACCTGATCGCCACCCTGCGCGACATCACCGACCGCAAGCGCACCGAAACCGCCCTGGAACGGGTCGCGCGCTTCGACGCGCTGACCGAGCTGCCCAACCGCAGCAGCCTGCAGCAGCAGCTCAGCCTGCAGCTGCGCAAGGTCGACGCCAACCGGCAACTGGCGGTGCTGTTCATCGACCTGGACGGCTTCAAGCAGGTCAACGACTCCCTCGGCCACCAGGCCGGCGACGAGCTGCTGCGCATCGTCGCCGCGCGCCTCGGCCCGCTGCTGGCCGACAACGGCCTGCTGGCGCGTTGGGGCGGCGACGAGTTCGTCGCCCTGCAGCGGGTCGGCGCCGACCGCGAGCAGACCCTGCAACTGGCCGAGCGCCTGCTCCACCAGCTCAGCCAGGACATGCAGATCCGCGGCCACCGCATCAGTATCTCCGGCAGCATCGGCATCGCCTTCGCCCCCGAGGACGGCAGCGACGCGGAAACCATCCTGCGCCACGCCGACGCCGCCATGTACGCCGCCAAGCACGCCGGCAAGAACCGCTGCAAGGTCTACCACCCGGGGCTGACCGCCGACGCCCTGGAGCGCGTCACCCTGCTCGCCCAGCTGCGCACGGCGATCGACAACGAGGAGCTGGATTTCGTACTGCAGCCCAAGTTCAACGCCCGCGGCGAGGTGGTCGGTGCCGAGCTGCTGGCGCGCTGGGAAACCGCCCTCAACGGGGTGATCTCCCCCGGCGTGTTCGTCCCGCTGGCCGAGCAGAACGGCATGGCCGTGGGCCTCGGCCGCCTGGCGATCCGCCGCGCCGCCGACTACGCCGCCTGCCTGGCCGCCGCCGGACGGCCACTGCCGGTGGCGGTGAATATCTCCGCCTGGCAGGTGATGGACGACCGTCTCGGCGAGGTGCTGCACAGCGCCTGCATGAACGCCGGGATCACCCCGGCACAGCTGGAGCTGGAGGTCACCGAGTCGATCTTCCTGCAGGAATCCGACGCCCCGGTGCAGCACCTGACCGCCCTGCGCGAACAGGGCTTCCCGATCGTCATGGACGACTTCGGCACCGGCTACTCCTCCCTCGGCTACCTACGCCGACTGCCCTTCGACACCATCAAGATCGACCGCAGCTTCCTGATCGACGTCGACCTGGACGTCAAGTCGCAGCGCCTGCTCACCGGCATCGTCGACCTGTGCCGCTCGCTGGGCATCGGCACCGTCGCCGAGGGCGTGGAAACCCGCGAGCAGCTCGACCTGCTGCGCCGCCTGGGGGTGGCGCAGTACCAGGGCTACTACCTGGCCCGGCCGATGTCGCTGGCGGCGATGCTCAAGTTCCTGCCGCGCCACGCCGAGCTGCAGGAAACCCTCGGCTGAGCGACGCCGCCGGAGCTGCGCCCATGAGCCGCCGCCGCGGCGCCAAGCACCGGCCGGCGACCCGTCCAGCCCGGCGCTACGCCTGGCTGACCTTGAACTGCCCGACCAACTGGCGCAGCTTGCCGGTGTCGTGGCGCACGCTGGCCGAGCTGCCGGCCAGGTTGCGCAGGATCTCCTGCATCTCCTGCGCCGCCTGGTCGACGTTGTGCACCGTCTTGCCGTAGTGGGCGCTGCGCTGGGCCAGACGGGTGATCAGCTCGAACATCTGCGCCACCGCCTGCTGCAGGCGCCTGTTCGCCGAGCCGTCCTGCTCGGACTGGCGCAGGCTGGCATCGACGTTGGCCACCCCGCCGTTCATGAAGGCCACCGCATCGCGAGTCTCGGCCTGCAGCCCCTCGACCACCCGGCGGATCTCGTCGGCGGC
Source organism: Pseudomonas guangdongensis (assembly GCF_900105885.1). Taxonomy (NCBI): domain Bacteria; kingdom Pseudomonadati; phylum Pseudomonadota; class Gammaproteobacteria; order Pseudomonadales; family Pseudomonadaceae; genus Geopseudomonas; species Geopseudomonas guangdongensis. The sequence goes on from NZ_LT629780.1 coordinate 660,697, forward strand.
GCCGGCGGTGCGCGAGGCCAGGCTGCGGATTTCCCCGGCGACCACCGCGAAGCCGCGGCCGTGCTGACCGGCGCGGGCCGCCTCGATGGCCGCGTTGAGCGCCAGCAGGTTGGTCTGCACGGTCACCTCGCTGATCAGCGAAACGATGCTGCCGATCTGCCCCATGCGGCTGTCCAGCGACTGCACGCTGCCGGCCGAGCGCTCCACCACGTCGCGGATCGCCTGGGTGCTCTCGCGGGCGCTGCCGATCACCGCATCCATCGCCCGCTGCATCTCCTCGGCGGTCAGCGAGGCCTGCTGGATCTCGCCCAGCTGCGCCTCGACCATGCGCAGCATCTCGCCCATCGCCCCGGTCATCGCCAGCGAGGTGGCGCAGGCCTCGGCGTTGCGGCCGAGCATCTGCTCGTTGGTCTGCCCCACCGCATGGGAGGCGCCGATCACCTCGCCCACGGTGTTGTCGAGGTTGTCGATGAAGCTGTTGATCCAGCGCGCCATGTCGCCGGTCTCGTCGTTGCTCATCCGGCTGCCGTCCAGGCGCTGGCTGAGGTTGCCGCCGCCCTCGGCAATGCCGCGGATCACCCCGGTCATCTCGTCGAGGCGGCGCGCCAGACGGCGCGGGCCGAAGGTCACGAACAGCAGGCTGGACAGCGCCAGCAGGCCGACTTCGAGCAGCTCCAGGGTGCCCTCGGGCAGGCCGCTGTAGTGCTTGAGCAGGCTGCTGGCGGCCAGCCAGCCGCCCATGGCGAGGATGAAGGTACGCACCAGACCGAGGGTCAGCGAGCGGCGCCGGTAGACCTCCTCCAGGTCGGCCTCGCACATCATCCCCCAGCGGTCCGGCGAGCAGGGCAGCTGGAAGGTCACCCCCTTGCCGACCACCGGCACGTGCCGGTAGTCGGAGTAGCCCGGGTAGGTGACGAACAGGTTGCTGCCGTTGCGGATGGTCTCGCGCACCCCCGGGTGCAGCTCGCCGGTAGCCGGGTCGACGAAGCGCAGCTCCAGCTCGGTGTGGCGCCGCACCTGCACCGTCGACCAGCGGGTGTGCACGCCGCTCTTGAGGTTCTCGCCGAGGCTGAAGGTGCTGTCCTCGAAGCGCGAGCGCGACAGCGCGGTGCCGGGGGCGATGTGCGGTTCGAAGCGCGCCTCGACCATGAACAGATAGTTGTCGCCGGAATCAGGATAGACATGGCCGGCCTCGCGCTGGATCAGGTCGCCCAGCACGTCGTTGGGCACCCGCCCGCACAGGCAGCCGAGCACCTGGCCGTCGCGCCGGATCGGCTGGTAGAACATCAGCGTCACCTCGTCGTGGAAGCGCGAGCTGGACGGGCCGATTTCCAGCGTCAGCGGATCGCGGTAGGGCCCATGGAGGAACGGCTTACGCAGGCCGGCGGCCAGCGCGCGCGGGTCGAGGTCGCTGGCCTCGCAGTGCGCGGCCCAGCTGGAGGCCAGCACCACGCCGCTCGGCGAGGCCACGAACAGCTCGGAAAAGTCCGAGGCCCGCTGCAGCCGCTCGGCGAGCAGGGCATTGTCCAGCCAGGCGAAATCCTGGCTGAGGCCCTCGGCCAGCTCGTGCAGATAGGCCCACTGGCTGCGCGCCCAGCTCTGCAGCAGGCGCACGCGGGTCTGCGCGATGCCCTCGAAGACCTGCTCGGCCAGCGGATAGGTGCCGCGATTCAGCCAGCACGACCAGCCCAGCGCCAGCTTGCCGGTGCGCCCCAGCCACGGCAGCCAGCGCCGCTCGGCGGCGGACAACGGCATGGCCTTGCTCTTCAATGTCGACATGGGCTCCCCTCTGCAACGGCAATCCTGATGCAGCCGGTACAGCAAGAAAGGTGCCATGACTACGGAACGGGCACGACGGCCGCCCCGGCGCACAACGGCGGTGCAGCCCCGCGGCGCAACGGGGCATGCCGCGCACCGGGATGGGGCGTAACGCACCGAGCATGCCACCCACGTCCCCGCGTCGCGAGCGACGCTGGCGAGGCGGTGCCAGGGGCGGTCGCTGCGCGGCCGGGCGGCGAACGCCTGCCCATACGCCCGGGCCGAATCAGCCCCCACGGCTGCATGGCCGGCGGCTCCGCTTGCGCGACGAGGGCGGCGCGCGCTCAGCGCGGCGCCTGCTCGACCAGCAGCGCCGTGCAGGCGGCGACGTTCAGCGGCCGCGAGAAGTGGAAGCCCTGTACCAGATCGCAGCCCTTGCTGCGCAGGAACTCGGCCTGCGCGGCGTTCTCCACGCCCTCGGCGACCACCTCCATGCCCAGCGAATGGCCCAGCACGATCACCGCCTCGACCACCGGATCGTGGCGGGTATCGGCCTTGATCCGGCTGACGAAGGCGCGGTCGATCTTCAGGCTGGTGGCCGGCAGGCGGGTCAGGTAGCTGAGCGAGGAATAACCGGTGCCGAAGTCGTCGATGGCCAGACCGAAGCCTTCGGCGCGCAGCTGCCGGAGCAGCGCCAGGTGCGCGCCGGTGTTGCCCAGCGCGGTGCCCTCGGTGATCTCCAGCTCCAGCTGCGCGGGCCGCACCCCGTACTCGGCGAGGATCGCGCGCAACTGGCCATGCAGGTCGCGGCACTCGAAGTGCTGCGCCGACAGGTTGACCGCCAGGCGCGGCACCGTCAGCCCCTGCGCCTGCCAGAGGCGGATCTGCGCGCAGGTCTGGCGCAGCACCCAGTCGCCGATGCCGCGGGCCAGGCCGTGCTTCTCGGCGAAGGGAATGAAGCGCGCCGGCGACACCGCGCCCCACTCGGGATGGAACCAGCGCAGCAGCACCTCCATACCCTGCAGGCGGCCGTCGTCGAGGCGGTACTTGGGCTGGAAATACAGCTCGAAGGCGTCGCCGGCCAGCGCCTGGCGGATGCCCAGCTCCAGCTCCAGCGCCGAGCGCAGCTGCTCCTGCAACTGCTCGCTGAAGAACACCAGCTCGTTGCGGCCCTTGGCCTTGGCCTCGTGCATCGCCGCCTCGGCCTTGCGCAGCAGCTGCTCGTGGTTGCGCCCGTCGTCCGGGCACAGGCAGACGCCCAGGCTGGCGGTCAGGTTGAACGGCCCGGCCGCGGTCGCGTAGGGCTCGCTGAGCCGGGCCAGGATGCGCTGGGCCAGCGCGGCGGCCTGCTTGGCGCTGCCGATGTCGTCGACCAGCACGGCGAACTGGTCGGCGCCCAGGCGCGCCAGCAGGTCGTGGCGCGACAGGCTGGCGCGGATACGCCCGGCGCTCATCTTGAGGATCTGGTCGCCGGCCAGCTGGCCGAGCGCCTCGTTGGCCAGCTTGAAGCGGTCCAGGTTGATGTGCAGCAGGGCGCTGCGCCGCCCCTCGTGGCGCCGGTTGCTGAGCAGCAGGCGCAGGCCCTCGACGAAGCTGGCGCGGTTGTGCAGCCCGGTCAGCGGGTCGTGGGTGGCGAGGTACTCGGCCTGCTCGCGGGCCTGCACGTGCTCGGTGATATCCAGACCCAGCCCCTGGAACTCCCAGCCCTCCTTGAGCTGCAGCGGCGTACCCAGCGCACGCACCCGCCAGTCGATCCAGCGCTCGCTGCCGCCGCAGCGCATGCGGATCTGCAACTGCTGGTGCAGGCCCTCGCTGAACAGCGCCTCGAACTGGCGCTTGACGATCACCCGGTCGTCGGGGTGGATGAACTCCAGCAGGCTCTTGCCGAGCATCGCCTCGGCGCTTTCGCCGAGGAACAGCACCATCGCCGGGTTGCAGAAGGTCAGCCGCAGCTGGGCGTCGACGCGCATGATCAGCTCGGTCTGGCTCTCGACGATGTCGCGGTAGCGCTTCTCGGCGTGGTGCAGGTTGAGCAGCGCCTGCTTGTAGCTGGTCAGGTCGTGGCAGATGCCGACGAACAGCCGGCCCTCCTCGGTCTCCGCCACGCCCACCGAGAGGTGCATGGGAAATACCTCGCCGTTCTTGCGCCGGCCCTCGACATCGCGGCCGATGCCGACGATCCCGGCCTTGCCGCCGCCGGCATAGGCCTGCAGGTAACTGTCGTGCAGCGCGGCGTGGGGCTGCGGCATCAGCATCGAGATATTGTTGCCGAGCACTTCGGCGGCGGCATAACCGAACAGCACTTCGGCGGCACGGTTGAACAGGCGGACATGGCCGCGAGCATCGATGGCGACGATCCCGTCGACGGCCGCCGCCAGCAAGGCGTCCTGCACCGACACCCGGCTCTGCAATTGCGCGCGCGTCAGGCCATCGAGTTCCTTGCAACCCAATTCATCGCTATACATCGAAGGCACCGACTCCCGTGTCTTCAGGCCAGAACTGCGCGATCCGCTCGACAGTCCGCAGCGCCATTGTCCATTGTGGACAACTCATGACAGCCATTTAAAAGGATTGTCGCGGCGGCGAACAACTCCGCGCTGCCGGCACCGGGCAAATAATTGTCCGCGGCCGGTGCGCGCCCGCCGCAGCGCGCATTCCCGGCGCAGGAACAGCGCGCCCGGCCGGGCGCAACGGGCGGGGCCGCCCCGGCGTCAGTGGCGGCGCCCCGCCGGCGTACCCGCCACGCTGCCGAAGAACTCCAGCGCCTGCTCCAGTTCGGCGCCCTGGGCATCCAGCCGGCGGGCCAGGTGCGCCGACTGCTGCACCAGCGCGGCGTTCTCCTGGGTGACCCGGTCCATCTGCCCGACCGCCTGACCGACCTGGGCGATGCCGCTGCCCTGCTCCTCGGCGGCGCCGGCGAGTTCGGCCATGATCACGTTCAGCTGGGTCACCGCGCCGACCACCTCGTGCAGCGTATGCTCGGCCTGGCGCACCTGTTCGGCGCCGCTCTCGATCACCGTGGCGGAGCCTTCGATCAGCGCCCGCACCTCCTCGGTGGCCACCGCGGTGCGCTGCGCCAGGGTCCGTACCTCGCGGGCGATCACCGCGAAGCCGCTGCCCTGCTCGCCGGCCTTGGCCGCCTCGATCGAGGCGTTGAGGGCCAGCAGGTTGGTCTGGAAGGCCAGCGTCTCGATGCTGCCGATCACCCGGTCCATCTGCGCCGCGCCGCCGGTGATGCGCTCCATGGTGGCCACCACCTCGCCCATCACCGCGCCGCTCTGCTCGACGGTGTCCACCGCGCGGCCCGCCAGGTCGCCCGCCTCGCGGGTGTGCTGGGCGCTCTGCTGCACGGTGGCGGTGATCTGCTCAATGCTCGCCGCGGTCTGCTGCAGCGCCGCCGCCTGCTGCTCGGTGCGTGCCGAAAGGTCGAGGTTGCCCTCGGCCATGCCGCGCGTCGCGCCGGCCACCCGGTCGATGCTGGCGTGGATGTCCAGGACGATGCCGCTCAGGCTCTTGCGCAGGGTGTCGAGCAGACGCTCCAGCTCGCCCAGCTCGTTGCGCTGCAGGTCCTTGAAGCGCAAGCCGATGTTGCCGGTGGTCAGCTGCTCGACGAAGCGCACCGACTCGTCGAGCGGGCGCAGGATCGCCCGCGCGGTGCCGATGCCCAGCCACACTGCCAGCAGGCTGCCGCCGCCGATCAGCCCCCACTGCGCCCCCAGCAGCGTGCGCTGCAGGTCGGGATCGCCGCTGGCCAGGCCGTTCAGCGCCAGCAGGCCGCTGCCGGCCAGGGTCGCCGCGCAGGCAGCGGTCAGGTAGACCAGCCGCGCCTTGAGCGAGCCCAGGTGCAGGCGCTCCAGACGGCCGAGCAGGCCGCCATGCACCAGTTGCCCGCGATCCAGCTGCATGGCGCCGCGCTCGCCCCGGGCAATCGCCGGATAGGCGCTCTGCGCCCGGGCAATCTCCTCGCGAGCGGCCTTGACGCGGATCGAGGCGTAGCCGGTGTGCACACCGTCCTCGTAATAGGGCAGCACCGAGGCGTCGACCCAGTAGAACTCGCCGCTCTTGCGCCGGTTCATCACCAGCCCGCGCCAGAGCTGGCCGGCCGCGATGGTCTGCCACAGGTTGGCGAACGCCGCTGCCGGCATGTCCGGATGGCGCACGATGTTGTGATCGGCGCCCAGCAGCTCGGCGTAGTCAAAGCCGCTGACGGCGACGAACGCCGGATTGGCGTAGGTGATGCGCCCCTTCAGATCGGTGCGCGAAATCAGGAACTCGTCATCCTGGAGCACATATTCCTGAGCTGTCGCGAGTGGGTCGTTACCCATTGCAGATACCTGGCAGAGATGGAAATTACCTACCCCGGATAACGGGGCGGGTCGGCAAGACCGATAAAACCTGTGCGCTAGGGCCTGTAACTCTCGAACGGCGGCCATAGCGGTGTTTCATTTATTCCAGCGCGTATCCTGCAGGCTCATTCGTTAAATATTGAATGGCTGTTTCCTGGCAGACGAAATGCGGCATTGTTCTTCTCGTTATTCAGACTATTGTTCATGTTTTAATTAGCTGCCGAGCGACCTGCCGCGATATTGACAAGCGTCAATCGACAGGCGGGCATTCACCCCGGATACGGACTCCACGCCCCATACCTTGGGAGTCCGGTACGACCCAGGTGGTACTTGCGGCGCACACCCGGCAGGCCAGCGTGCGCCACATGTTCACGGCGTTATTAATCCGGCAACCCAATACCCCAAATCATGCTGCATACGCGATTTTGGGATGTCGGAAGTAGGAACGAATCCGCTCGGGCTTTGATTGAAGGCGCCGCATGACCGAGCGGACTCGGCCTTCCAACGCATCCCGACTTTTCAAACTTGGCCCGCTGCGCACCTGATGCTTGAGATCGCCATTCAGGTATTCGTCCGGGTTGAGCTCGGGGGCGTAGGCGGGCAGAAAGAACACCTCAATCCGTTCGCGCCGCCCCTCCAGCCAGGCTTTGACCTTCTTGCTGTGGTGCACGCGCAGGTTGTCCAAGACCAGGAAGACCTTGCGCCCGCTGGTATCCCGGATCAGTCGCCCCAGGAAGCGGATCAGCACGACCGCTGTCATGGTTTCCCGGTACAGCATGAAGCGCAGCTTGCCCCGGTTGGTCACCGTCGAAATCATGTTCGTGGCAAAGCGGCTTCCGCTGACTTCGCGTACGGGCGTCCGCCCTGCCGGGGCGTAGCTGCGCCCTGCATGACTGTCGCTGCGCAGGCCGGTTTCATCGCCCCAGTGGATCTCGCCGCCCTCGGCCTTGGCGCGCTGCTCGATCTTCGGATACTCGGTTTCCAGCCAGCGCTTTATCGCCTCGGGCTTCTGCTGGTAGGCGCGCTTCAACGGGCGTTGTGGGGTATAGCCCCAACGCTTGAGGTATTCACCGACTGTCCGGATAGGCATCTGAAAGCCGCAGTGCAGGGCGATCAGGGCGCGCACCGCATCACGCGTCCAGAGCGCGAAGTCCAGCTTCAACTGATCCGGCATGGTGTCGAGCAACAGGGTGCGAATCAGTGACTCCTGCTCGGAGGACAGGCTGCGTCGCTCCCCCGGCAGCGATCCGCGCTGGCCACCTTCGATCGCGGCCTCTTTGCCCTGGTGCTCCGCGATCGCGACCCAATGCGCCACCGTGCGCAGATGAACGCCAACGGCTTCGCCGATGGCTCTGTAGGTATACCCCTGCTCGCGCATGCGTAGGGCGATAGCGCGTTTTTCGCGCTGTTCCAAGGGGCTGAGGCTTCGTGCGTCGCTGGTCATGGTGAAAAACGCTGATTATGCCCTATTGTATTGCCGGATTAATATATTGTCGCGAGAGCGGCGGCGATAGCGCGAGCGCCGCACGTCGCTGCGCCACTGTCGGCGCCTCCCGACTCCAGCGGCACATCGGTAACGCCACGCCGGAGCACCAGGTATCTGCGCGTCGGCGTGGCGAGTCGGGATCAGGGCTCCGTGACCGGCGCCGGTTGGCGCACCGCCTGCAGCACGGCGCCGGCGCGGGCGGCGTCCATCGGCCGGGCGAAGTGGAAGCCCTGCACCACGTCGCAACCGGCGCCGCGCAGGAACTCCACCTGTACCTCGTTCTCCACCCCCTCGGCGACCACCAGCATGCCGAGCAGGTGGCCGAGGCCGATCACCGCCTCGACCACCGAGTCGCGGCGGGTATCTTCCTTGATGCGGTTGATGAAGGCACGGTCGATCTTCAGGGTGCTGGCCGGCAGGTGGGTCAGGTAGCTGAGCGAGGAATAGCCGGTGCCGAAGTCATCGATGGCGATGCTGAAGCCTTCGGCGCGCAACTGGTTGAGCAGCCCCAGCAGTTCTTCGGTGTTGCTCAGCGCGGCGTCCTCGGTGATTTCCAGCTCGATCTGCGCCGGCGCCACGCCGTAGTCGGCGAGAATCGCCAGCAGCTGTTCGTGCAGGGCCTGGCCCTCGAACTGGCGGGCCGACAGGTTGACCGCCAGCACCGGCACCTGCAGCCCCTGGGCCTGCCAGCTGCGAATCTGCGCGCAGGTGCGGCGCAGCACCCACTCGCCCAGCGGCCGGGCCAGGCCGTGGGCCTCGGCGACCGGGATGAAGCTGGCCGGCGACACCGCGCCCCACTCGGGATGGAACCAGCGCAGCAGCACTTCCATGCCCTGCAGGGCGCCGTCGGCGAGGAAGTACTTGGGCTGGAAGTACAGTTCGAAGCCGTCCTCGGCCAGCGCCCGGCGCAGCTCCAGCTCCAGCTCGGCGGAGGGCAGCTGCTGCTCCAGCTCCGGGGTGAAGCACACCAGCTCGTTGCGCCCGCGGGTGCGGGCGATCTGCATCGCCGTTTCGGCGCGCTGCAGCAGCTGCTCATGGCGGTCGCCGTGCAGCGGCGCGCAGCAGATGCCCAGGCTGGCGGTGAGGTTGAAGGCCCCCACCGAGGTCACGTAGGGCTCGCTCAGCATGGCCAGGATCTGCTGTCCCAGGCCGTTCAGCTGGGTCTGGGCGCCGACCGACGCACACTCCACCAGCACCGCGAACTCGTCGGCGCCCAGCCGTGCCGCCAGCGCCCGGCCGCTGGTCAGGCCGCCGATGCGCGCCGCCGCGACCTTGAGCACCTGATCGCCGGCGCCATGGCCGAGGGACTCGTTGATCAGCTTGAAGCGGTCCAGGTTGATGTGCAGCAGGGCGAACTCGCCGCCGCGGGCCAGCAGCTCCTCCATCCGTTCGGCGAGGCTGGCGCGATTGTGCAGGCCGGTCAGACGGTCGTGGCTGGCCAGGTACTGGGCCTGCTCGCGCGCCTCGACATGATCGCTGACATCCAGCCCGAAGCACTGGAACTCGCGCTGGCCGCCCTCGCCCACCAGCGCGCGCACCCGCCACTCGATCCAGCGCGGCTCGCGCTCGACGCTCTGCATGCGCGCCTGCAGCTGGCGACCGCCGCCCTCCCCGCACAGCGCGCGAAACGCGCGGCGCAGCCGCAGGCGGTCGGCGGGATGGACGAACTCCAGCAGGCGCCGGCCGAGCAGACGCTCCTCGCTCTCGCCAAGAAAGCGCGCCAGCGCCGGGTTGCTCAGGATCACCCGTAACCCGGCATCCAGACGCACGATCAGCTCGGTCTCGCTGTCGAGGATGTCGCGGTAGCGCCGCTCCAGGTGGTGCAGGCGACGCAGGGCCTGCTTGTAATGGCCGAGATCGTGGCAGATGCCGACGAACGCCGGCCCGCCGGGCAGGTCGACGCGGCCCAGCGACAGGTGCATGGAGAACAGCTCGCCATTCTTGCGGCGGCCCTCGACATCCCGCCCGCCGCCCACCGCCTGCGCACCCTCGCCGTGCAGGTAAGCGGCGATCTGCGCATCGTGGCGCCCGGCCTGGCGCTCAGGCATCAGCATCGCCACATTGCGCCCGAGCACCTCGGCGGCGCTGTAGCCGAACAGGCGCTCGGCCGCCGGATTGAACAACAACACGAGACCCTGTCGGTCGATGCCGATGATCCCATCGGCCGCCGCCTCGAACAGCGCCCCCTGCAGCAAGGTACGAGCCTGCCGTTGTCCCTCACTCAGCCCATCAAGCCGATCACGACCATGAACAGTCGGATTCATCATTCCCCCAGGTTGGCCAGCACGGGCCATGCGCAGGCCGCTCATGCCGACCTGCCGACCACTTCCATATCGATATTGTTGTTATGCCGAGTCTATCGGCAGGGGAACGAGAAACTTTATTAGATATAAGGTGCATGCCAGAGCGGTTGCGCGCGACAGATATTTTATTGACGGCTTTAGTGCCAGAAAAATGCGCACCACCGGCCGTGCCATGAACTCGCCGCAATCCGCCCCGCGACAAGGCCCCGAGGCGGCAGACGCAGCCGCTCAATGCGCCGGGCGCGAGGCGCAGTTCATGCACAGCTCGGCCGCCGGCAAGGCCGCCAGGCGCGCTGCGCCCACCGGCTCGCCGCAGCCAACACATTCGCCGTAGCGCCCCGCCGCCAGACGCTCGCGCGCCCGCTCCACCTGGCGCAGGCCGTCCTCGGCCTCGGCCAGCAGGGCGCGCAACACGTCGTCGTTCTGCCGCTGCACCGCCTGCTCGGCAAAGCTCGGCGAATGGCTGCGGCCCAGATCGCGGCGGATCGCCTCGGCACGGCGGGCATACTCGGCGGCCAGGGCATCCAGGGCCTGACGCGGATCGATGGTGTTCATCACGGCAACTCCTCGGTAACGGGTCGATAAGTCCAGTGTGGCCGACGATCGGCGCGCGGCACTGATGCCGGTCAACGGCCAGCCATGCGGATCGCGCCAGACTGCCGGCGTATCTCTGCGCAAAACTGCCGATTCCGTTGCAGGCCGGTAACCTGGCATCGGCTACAGTCGACGATCGTTTGCGAATCAATGGATTGGCCGCACGGACAGGGAATTGCCGCCGCTGCCCGGCCTCAACAAGAAGCGGGATCATGACCGGATACGAAGACCCCAACCGCGACCGCCTGAAGCAGCACTTCGCCCAGCGCGTCGTGCATCAGGCCCGCCACGTCCTGGAAGTCTGGCAGCGCCTGCAGCGCAGCGCCTGGAATCCGGCCGATACCGCCGAGCTGGTGCACGCCTGCCAGCGCCTCGGCCAGTACGCCCAGCGCTTCGAGCAGCCGGCCCATGCCGAGCTGGCCGCCGCCATCGACCAGTGCCTGCAGGCGATCCATGCCAACCGCGGTCGTCCCGGCAGCCTGCAGCTCAGCGAACTGAACAGCCTGATGCAGCGCCTGTCGCACACCGGCCTGCGCCAGGGCGACCGCTTCGAGGCCGGCATCCTGCCGCCCTTGCGCAAGCCGATCTACCTGGCACTGCAGGACCCCGAGCGCAGCGAGCGGCTGGCCCGCCAGCTGGAATTCTTCGGCCTGTCCTGCCTGATCTGCGACAGCCCCGAGGCCTTCCGCCAGGCCATGCAGCAGCGCTACCCGGCGGCCATCGTCATGGAAGTGGACTTCTACGGCCCCGGCCTGGGCCTGCGCCTGGTGGTCGAATGCCAGCAGGGACTGGCCCACAAGCTGCCGGCGCTGTTCTTCAGCGAGCGCGAAGCCGACACCCTCACCCGCCTGGCGGCGGTACGCGCCGGCGGGCGCGACTTCTTCTGCGCCAGCCTGGACGCCGCGGCGCTGATCGAGCGCCTCGAAGAACTCACCGACACCGTGCAGTGCGACCCTTACAAGGTGCTGATCGTCGACGACTCGCGCGCCCAGGCCACCTTCACCGAGCGCACCCTCAACGGCGCCGGGATCGTCACCCGCACCCTCACCGACCCGATCCGCGCGCTGGCCGAACTTAACGACTTCCAGCCCGACCTGATCATCCTCGACATGTACATGCCCGAGTGCCTGGGCACCGAACTGGCCCAGGTGATCCGCCACAACGAACGCTACGTCAGCGTGCCGATCATCTACCTGTCCGCCGAGGACGACGTCGACAAGCAGCTCGGGGCGATGAGCGAGGGCGGCGACGACTTCCTCACCAAGCCGGTCGAGCCGCGCCACCTGATCGCCACCGTGCGCAACCGCGCCGCCCGCGCGCGCAATCTCAAGGCGCGCATGGTGCGCGACAGCCTGACCGGACTGTACAACCACACCCACATCCTCCAGCTGCTCGACGATGCCCGCCTGCGCGCCCGCCGCGAGCAGAAGCCGCTAAGCTTCGCGATGCTCGACATCGACCACTTCAAGCGGGTCAACGACGGCTACGGCCACCCGATGGGCGACCGGGTGATCAAGAGCCTGGCGCTGTTCCTCAAGCAGCGCCTGCGCAAGACCGACCACATCGGCCGCTACGGCGGCGAGGAGTTCGCCGTGGTGCTGCCCGACACCGACGGGCCGACCGCGGCCATGGTGATCAACCGCATCCGCGAGCGCTTCGCCGAGATCGTCTACCCGGCGCAGCCCCAGGACCTGCGCTGCACCTTCAGCTGCGGGATAGCCGAACTGCACGACGAACCGGACGCCAACGCCCTAGCCAGCCACGCCGACGAGGCGCTGTATGTCGCCAAGCGCGGCGGACGCAACCGCGTCGAGGTCTTCGCGCTGGCAACAGTCCCCGGCGAGATCCTCCAACTGGCCTGAACCGTCCGCCCAACAAAAAGCCCCGGCCTTGCGGCGCGGGGCTTTTTTCATCCTGCGGGTGCGGGCACGCTCGCCCGCGGCAGTCAGGCCAGCTTCTTGTAGCGCACCCGGTGCGGCTGGGCGGCCGCGTCGCCGAGGCGCTTCTTGCGGTCGGCCTCGAACTCGGTGTAGTTGCCTTCGAAGAAGTACACCTGGCCGTCGTCCTCGTAGGAGAGGATGTGGGTGGCGATGCGGTCGAGGAACCAGCGGTCGTGGGAGATCACGATGGCCGCGCCGGGGAAGTCGAGCAGCGCCTCTTCGAGGGCGCGCAGGGTTTCCACGTCGAGGTCGTTGGACGGTTCGTCGAGTAGCAGCACGTTGCCGCCCTGCTTGAGGGTCAGCGCCAGGTGCAGGCGGCCGCGCTCACCGCCGGAGAGGTCCTTGACGAACTTCTGCTGGTCGCCGCCCTTGAAGTTGAAGCGCCCGACGTAGCCGCGCGAGGGCACCTCGTAGTTGCCGACCTTGATCATGTCGAAGCCGTCGGAAACCTGCTCCCAGACGGTCTTGCTGCCGTCGAGGTGCTCGCGGCTCTGGTCGACGCTGGCGATCTGCACGGTCTCGCCGATGTCGATGCTGCCGGCATCGGGCTGTTCCTTGCCGAGGATCATACGGAACAGGGTCGACTTGCCCGCGCCGTTGCCGCCGATCACGCCGACGATGGCGCCCTTGGGCACGCTGAAGGTCAGGTTGTCGATCAGCACGCGCTCGCCGTAGCCCTTGCACACGCCGTTGAACTCGATGACCTTGTCGCCCAGGCGGGGACCGGCCGGGATGTAGATCTCGTTGGTCTCGCTACGCTTCTGGAATTCCTGCGACTGCATTTCCTCGAAGCGCTGCAGGCGCGCCTTGGACTTGGCCTGGCGCGCCTTGGCGCCCTGGCGCACCCACTCCAGCTCGGCCTTCATCGCCTTGGCGTGGGAGGCCTCGGCCTTGGCTTCCTGGGCCAGACGGGCGGCCTTGGATTCCAGCCACTGCGAGTAGTTGCCCTCGAAGGGGATGCCCTGGCCGCGGTCCAGCTCGAGGATCCAGCCGGCGACGTTGTCGAGGAAGTAGCGGTCGTGGGTGATCGCCACCACGGTGCCGGGGAAGTCGTGGAGGAAGCGCTCCAGCCAGGCCACCGAATCGGCGTCCAGGTGGTTGGTCGGCTCGTCCAGCAGCAACATGTCGGGGGCCGACAGCAGCAGGCGGCACAGCGCCACGCGGCGCTTCTCGCCGCCGGAGAGGTGCTCGATGCGCGCATCCCAGGCCGGCAGGCGCAGGGCGTCAGCGGCGACTTCCAGCTGGCGCTCCAGGTTGTGGCCGTCGGCGGCCTGCAGGATGGCTTCGAGCTTGGCCTGCTCGGCGGCCAGCGCGTCGAAGTCGGCGTCCGGCTCGGCGTAGGCGGCGTACACCGCGTCGAGGCGCGCCTGGGCTTCCTTGATTTCGCCCACCGCCTCCTCGACGATCTCGCGCACGGTCTTTTCCGGGTCGAGCTGCGGCTCCTGGGGCAGGTAGCCGATCTTGATCCCCGGCATCGGCCGGGCTTCGCCTTCGAACTCGGTATCCACGCCGGCCATGATGCGCAGCAGGGTCGACTTGCCCGCGCCGTTCAGGCCGAGCACGCCGATCTTGGCGCCGGGGAAGAACGACAGGGAGATGTCCTTGAGAATCTGACGCTTCGGCGGCACGACCTTGCCGAGCCGATGCATGGTGAAAACGTATTGAGCCATGACAGACCTGAATGGTTGACGACGGTGATGGGCAAGGCGGCAGCGAAACTCCGCGCCGGCCGGGCCTTGCGAGGGTGGCGCAAAGCTACCCGAAATGCCGCGCCAAGGGCAAACCAGCGGCCCGGCGGGCGCGGCCTGCGGGGCACGGGTGGACGATGAGCGGCGCTCGTCCCGCGCTTGATCGGCATTCATGTGCCAGCGCGCCGGCATTGGGTTAGAATGCGTCCCTTGAACTCCCTTCTGCCCAGCTCCCCTGAGGACCGCCATGTTCAGCCGTGATTTGACCCTCGCCCGCTATGATGCCGACCTGTTTGCCGCCATGGAGCAAGAAGCCCAGCGCCAGGAAGAGCACATCGAGCTGATCGCCTCTGAAAACTACACCAGCCCGGCGGTGATGGAAGCCCAGGGCAGCGTGCTGACCAACAAGTACGCCGAAGGCTACCCGCACAAGCGCTACTACGGCGGTTGCGAATACGTCGACATCGTCGAGCAGCTGGCCATCGACCGTGCCAAGCAGCTGTTCGGCGCCGACTACGCCAACGTCCAGCCGCACGCCGGCTCGCAGGCCAACGCCGCGGTGTTCCAGGCGCTGGTCAAGCCGGGCGACACCATCCTCGGCATGAGCCTGGCCCACGGCGGTCACCTGACCCACGGCGCCAGCGTCAACTTCTCCGGCAAGATCTACAACGCCGTGCAGTACGGCCTGAACCCGGAAACCGGCCTGATCGACTACGACGAGGTCGAGCGTCTGGCCGTCGAGCACCAGCCGAAGATGATCATCGCCGGCTTCTCCGCCTACTCGCAGGTGCTGGACTTCGCCCGCTTCCGCGAAATCGCCGATAAGGTCGGTGCCTACCTGTTCGTCGACATGGCCCACGTGGCCGGCCTGGTCGCCGCCGGCGTGTACCCGAACCCGGTGCCGTTCGCCGACGTGGTCACCACCACCACCCACAAGACCCTGCGCGGCCCGCGCGGCGGCCTGATCCTGGCCAAGGCCAACGAAGAGATCGAGAAGAAGCTCAACTCTGCCGTGTTCCCGGGCGGCCAGGGCGGCCCGCTGATGCACGTGATCGCCGCCAAGGCCGTGTGCTTCAAGGAAGCCCTGAGCGACGAGTTCAAGGCCTACCAGCAGCAGGTGGTGAAGAACGCCCAGGCGATGGCCGAAGTGTTCGTCGAGCGCGGCTTCGACGTGGTTTCCGGCGGCACCCAGAACCACCTGTTCCTGCTGTCGCTGATCAAGCAGGACATCACCGGCAAGGACGCGGACGCCGCCCTCGGCCGCGCCTTCATCACCGTCAACAAGAACGCCGTGCCGAACGACCCGCGTTCGCCCTTCGTCACCTCCGGCCTGCGCATCGGCACCCCGGCGGTGACCACCCGCGGCTTCAAGGAAGCCGAGTGCCGCGAGCTGGCCGGCTGGATCTGCGACATCCTGCAGAACATGGGCGACGAGTCGGTGATCGACGCCGTGCGCGAGAAGGTCAAGGCCGTCTGCGCCAAGCTGCCGGTGTACGGCAACTAAGCACCCGCGCTGCGCCCCCGAAACCCGGCTCCGGCCGGGTTTCTTTTTGCCTGCCGGGCGGCGCGGCGACTTGGCTTATAGTTAAAACAAGATTGCAGCAGGAGTACCTCCCATGTCCGCCCCATCCCACGAGCGCCGGCGCTTCCAGCGCATCCCCTTCGAGGCCGAGGTCGAGCTGCGCCAGGATCAGGCGTGCTGGACCGTGCGCCTGCACGACCTGTCCCTCAAGGGCCTGCTGGTCAGCCGCCCGGAATCGTGGCCGGCGGCGGACGCCGCGCCGCTGCAGGCCTGCCTGCGCCTCGGCGCGGAAGTCGAGGTGCGCATGCTGGTGACCCTCGCCCACCAGAAGGATGGCCTGCTCGGCCTGCAGTGCCGGGAGATCGACCTAGACTCGATCACCCACCTGCGCCGGCTGATCGAGCTGAACCTGGGCAGCAGCGAACTGCTCGAACGCGAGCTGGGTGCGCTGGTGCAGGGCTGAGTCCCTGCCTCACTCGAACAGCGCATCCAGCGCCTGCTCCAGGCGCGTCACCGCCACCACCGCAAGACCGGGCGGCGCCTCCTTGGGTGCGTTGCCCTTGGGCACGATGGCGCGCTTGAAACCGTGCTTGGCGGCCTCCTTCAAACGCTCCTGACCGCTGGGCACCGGGCGGATCTCGCCGGACAGGCCGATCTCGCCGAACACCAAGAGGTCGTGCGGCAGCGGCTTGTTGCGCAGGCTGGAGATCACCGCGGCCATCAGCGCCAGATCCGAGGCGGTTTCCAGCACCTTGACCCCGCCGACCACGTTGAGGAACACGTCCTGGTCGTAGGTGGGGATGCTGCCGTGGCGGTGCAGCACGGCCAGCAGCATGGCCAGACGGTTCTGGTCGAGCCCCAGGGTCACGCGGCGCGGGTTGGCCAGATGGCTGGTGTCGACCAGCGCCTGCACCTCTACCAGCATCGGCCGCGAGCCCTCCCAGGTGGCCATCACCACGCTGCCCGGCACTTCCTCCTGGGCGCGGGTGAGAAAGATCGCCGAGGGGTTGCTGACCTCCTTGAGGCCGCGGTCGGTCATGGCGAACACGCCCAGCTCGTTGACCGCGCCGAAGCGGTTCTTCACCGCGCGCAGCAGGCGCAGGCGACCGTCCGACTCGCCCTCGAAATACAGCACGGTGTCGACCATGTGCTCGAGCACCCTGGGGCCGGCCAGCGCGCCCTCCTTGGTGACGTGGCCGACCAGGAAGATCGCCGTGCCGCTCTGCTTGGCGAAACGCACCAGCAGCGCCGCGCTCTCGCGCACCTGGGCGACGCCGCCCGGCGCCGACTGCAGCTGCTCGGTGAAGATGGTCTGGATCGAGTCGATCACCATCACCCGCGGTTTCTCCTGGCGTGCGGTGGCGATGATCGACTCGATGTTGGTCTCGGTCATCACCTTGAGCTTGTCCTCGGGCAGACCGAGGCGCCGCGCGCGCATCGCCACCTGCTGCTGCGACTCCTCGCCGGTGACGTACAGCGCCGGCATGCGCTCGGCGATGCGGCACAGGGTCTGCAGCAGAATGGTCGACTTGCCGATGCCCGGGTCGCCGCCGATCAGCACCACCGAGCCGTCGACCAGGCCACCGCCGAGCACGCGATCCAGCTCGCTGGAGGCGGTGGAGAAGCGCGGCGTCTCCTCGACGCTGACCTCGGCGAGGGTCTTCACGTTGGCCTGCTGGCCGGCCCAGCCACCGCGCCCGGATGGCGTCGCCGTGCCTTCCAGCACGGTTTCCACCAGGGTGTTCCAGGCTCCGCACTCGCCGCACTGGCCGGCCCATTTGGGGAAGGTGGCGCCGCACTCGCTGCAGCCATACATGCGCTTGGCCTTGGCCATGACAACTCCGTCGCTGGGAAACAGGCCCCATGATAGCGGAGCGACGGGCCTTGCCGGGGGCGCCGTGACAGGCTTGCCAACGGCTCCCGCTGCGCTGGAAAATTCCTTGTACAATCAAACAGGTACCCTCGAAGCAGGGCGCTGCGCGCCCGCCAGCGGATGACAACGCGCGCAAAACCTGCTTTCGTGCCCTATCTCCCTTTCGAGTCATCCACCATGTCCGAAAATCTGCCTCCCTGCCGCGCCTGCCAAGGCGGTCCCGGTTTCGCCCAGCCACTGAGCATGGCCTTCCAGCCGATCATCGACCTGCCCAGGCGCCAGGTCTTCGCCCACGAGGCACTGGTGCGCGGCGCTGACGGCAGCAGCGCCGGCAGCCTGCTGGAGCAGCTCGACGACGAGAACCGCTACCACTTCGACCAGCAGTGCCGGATCAAGGCAGTGGAATGGGGCGCACAGCTGGCCGTGCCGGCCCTGCTGTCGATCAACTTCATGCCCAACGCGGTCTACCGCGCGGAAACCTGCATCCGCGCGACCCTGGAGGCCGCACGGCGCTACAACTTCCCGCTGGAGCGGATCATCTTCGAGGTCACCGAGCAGGAGCAGGTCCTCGACCTCGACCACCTGATCGGCATCCTGCGTGCCTACCGCAAGCAGGGCTTCCGCACCGCCATCGACGACTTCGGCGCCGGCTACGCCGGGCTCAACCTGCTCGCCGACTTCCAGCCGGACCTGCTCAAGCTGGACATGGCGCTGATCCGCGATATCGACCGCGACAGCGTGCGCCAGGTGCTGGTCGACGGCGTGCTGGGGATCTGCCGGCGCCTGAACATCCAGGTGATCGCCGAAGGGGTGGAAACCGTGGCGGAACTGGACACCCTGCGCGGCATGGGCGTCGAGCTATTCCAGGGTTACCTGTTCGCCAAGCCGGCCTTCCAGGCCCTGCCCGAGATCCGCTATCCGCAAGCCTGAGCCGGCGCACAAGGTCCGCGCACCCGGCGGATGGCCTAGACTGCCATTCCAGCACCCCACAGGAGTTTTCCCCATGAGTCTGCTCAGCGAGTTCAAAGCCTTCGCCGTCAAGGGCAACATGATCGACATGGCGGTCGGCATCATCATCGGCGCCGCCTTCGGCAAGATCGTCTCCTCGCTGGTCGGCGACGTGATCATGCCGCCGCTGGGCGTGCTGATCGGCGGGGTCGACTTCACCGACCTGGCGATCACCCTCAAGGCCGCCGAGGGCGACCTGCCGGCCGTGGTGCTGGCCTACGGCAAGTTCATCCAGTCGATCATTGACTTCGTGATCATCGCCTTCGCCATCTTCATGGGCATCAAGGTGATCAACCGCCTCAAGCGCGAGGAGGAAGCCGCTCCGGCCGCCCCGCCGGCGCCGACCAAGGATCAGGAGCTGCTGACCGAGATCCGCGACCTGCTCAAGGCCCAGCAGCGCGATCGGTGACCCCGGCTACCAGTAGTTCTCCACCGCCAGCTGCCCCGGCCGGCGGCTGAGGCTGAGCTGCAGGCCGCGCGCCCTGAGGCGAGCATGCAGCGCCTCGACCATCTCCGGGTTGCCGCAGAGCATCAGCCGCGAGTGCTCGGGACTGATCGCCAGGCCAGCGGCGCGCTCCAGCTCGCCGCTGTCGAGCAGCGCGGTGAGCCGCGCGTGCAGGCAGCCCGGCAGCGCCTCGCGGGTCACCACCGGCAGGTAGACCAGCTTGTCCGCCACCCCCTCCAGCCAGTCGCGCCGCGCCAGCTCGGCGATCAGCGGCTGATAGGCCAGCTCGGCGCCGCTGCGCGCGCTGTAGGCCAGCACGATGCGCTCGAAGCGCTGCCAGACCTCCAGGTCCTGGAGGATCGACAGGAACGGCGCCACCCCGGTGCCGCTGGCCAGCAGCCACAGGTCGCGGCCGTCGGGGAAGCGGTCGAGGGTCAGGTAACCGTAGGCCTGGCGCTCCACCAGCAACTCGTCGCCGGGACCGAGACGCTTCAGCTCGCTGGTGAACTCGCCGTCCGGCACCTCGATGGAGAAGAATTCGAGCAGTTCGTCATGGGGCGCCGAAACCATCGAGTAGGCGCGCCAGACGATGCAGCCGCTGGGCTTGCGCACGCCGAGGCGGGCGAACTGCCCGGCGCGGAACCGAAAGCCCGGATCGCGCGTGCAGCGCAGGCTGAACAGGCTCGGCGACCAGCGCCAGACCTCCAGCACGCGCTGGCGGGTGAACTTCTCCTCGCTGACCGTCATACTCGCCTCCTTAGACTGCCGCCGGCGCGGCAGGCCTCCTTCATATAGCGCAAATCACCCGCCCATGTCCCTGTTCATCTCCCCCTTCGCCCAACTCGACCTGCTGCGCCAGCCCGAGCAGCGCCACGACCCGCTGCAGGCCTTCGACGCCGCCGACGAGTACCTGCTCGCCCACCTGCACGAACAGGGCCTGGGCGCCGGGCGCCGCGTGCTGCTGCTCAACGACGGCTTCGGCGCCCTGGCCTGCGCGCTGGCCGGCCACGCCGAGGTGACCAGCAGCGGCGACTCCTTCCTCGGCGCCCTGGCGCTGCACAAGAACCTCGCCCGCAACGGCCTGGCGCCGGCGGCGGTGCGCTTCGTGTCGGCCAGCGAGACGCCGCAGGGGCCCTTCGACGTGGTGCTGATCCGCGTGCCCAAGACCCTGGCGCTGCTGGAGGAGCAACTGACCCGCCTGCACGGCCAGCTCGCCCCCGGCGCCCAGGTGGTGGCCGCCGCGATGGTCAAGCACCTGCCGCGCGCCGCCGGCGACCTGCTGGAGCAGTATGTCGGCCCGGTGCAGGCCTCGCTGGCGGTGAAGAAGGCGCGCCTCTTGCTGTGCAGCCCCGAGGCGCGCCCGGCGCCGCGCTCGCCCTACCCGAGCCGCTACCGCCTGGACGATCCGCGCCTCGAATTGCTCAACCACGCCAACCTGTTCTGCCGCGAAGGGCTGGACATCGGCACCCGCGCCTTCCTCCCGCACCTGCCGCGCGGCCTCGGCCGCGCGCGGGTCGCCGACCTGGGCTGCGGCAACGGCGTGCTGGGCATCGTCAGCGCACTGGCCAACCCCGAGGCCGAATACACCTTGGTGGACGAGTCGTTCATGGCAGTGCAGTCGGCCGCCGCGAACTGGCGCGCCGCCCTCGGCGAGCGGCCGGTGGAGGTGCGCGCCGCCGACGGCCTGGCCGGCCAGCCGCCGGCCTCGTTGGATCTGGTGCTGTGCAACCCGCCGTTCCACCAGCAGCAGGTGGTCGGCGACTTCCTCGCCTGGCGCATGTTCCAGCAGGCCCACGCGGCGCTGGCCCATGGCGGCGAGCTGTGGATCGTCGGCAACCGCCACCTCGGCTACCACGCCAAGCTCAAGCGGCTGTTCCGCGAGGTCAGCCAGGTCGGCGCCACGCCCAAGTTCGTCATCCTGCGCGCGCGCAAGGGCTGAGCCGCGAGTCCCCGCAGCGCGGCGAACGCGCAGCGGCCTCCGGCCGCTGGGAGCCGGGGCCGGAGCCGTGATGTGCTTGCGCTAGGTTACGGAGGGAGTCAGTGCGCCGACGGCCAGGGCAGGATCGGGATGGCGGTCACCGCGTTCTGCGGGCTGCCTTCGATCAGGCGGTCGCTGTAGACCAGATAGACCAGGGTATTGCGCGTGCGGTCGAAGAAGCGCACCACCTGCATGGTCTTGAACACCAGCGAGGTGCGTTCCTTGAACACCTCCTCGCCTTCTTTCAGCGCTTCGCGGAAACGGATCGGGCCGACCTGACGGCAGGCGATGGACGCCTCGGCGCGGTCCTCGGCCAGCCCAAGGCCGCCCTTGATGCCGCCGGTCTTGGCCCGCGACAGGTAGCAGGTCACCCCCTCCACCTTGGGGTCGTCGAAGGCCTCGACGACGATCTTGTGGTCGGGGCCGAGCAGCTTGAATACCGTGGAGACCTCGCCGACGGTCTCGGCCTGCACCGTGCCGGCAGCCAGGGCCAGCGCGACGACCAGACCGCGCAGGGCGGGCCTCATACCAGCACCAGATTGTCGCGGTGCACCAGCTCCGGCTCGTCGATGTAGCCGAGCTCCTGCTCGATGGCTTCGGTGCTCAGGCCGATGATCCGCTGGGCGTCGGCGGCGCTGTAGTTGACCAGCCCGCGGGCCACCTCGCGACCGTCCGGTCCGAGGCAGACCACCATCTCGCCGCGGCGGAAGTTGCCTTCCACCGCGGTGACGCCGACCGGCAACAGGCTCTTGCGCTGTTCGAGCAGGGCGCGCACCGCGCCGGCGTCGAGGCTCAGGGTGCCGCGCATCTGCAGGTGGCCGGCCAGCCACTGCTTGCGCGCGGCGTAACGGCTGCGCTCGGGGGTCAGCAGGGTGCCGAGGCGCTCGCTGCCCTTGAGGCGGTCGAGCACGCGCTCGATGCGCCCGCCGACGATGATGGTGTTGGCCCCGGAGCGGGCCGCCAGGCGCGCGGCGCGCAGCTTGGTCTGCATGCCGCCGCGACCGAGGGCACCGCCGGTGCCGCCGGCCACCGCGTCGAGCGACGGATCGTCGGCACGGGCCTCGAAGATCAGCTGGGCATCGGGGTTGTGCCGCGGATCGGCGTCGAACATGCCGTCGCGGTCGGTGAGGATCACCAGCAGGTCGGCCTCCACCAGGTTGGCGACCAGCGCGGCCAGGGTATCGTTGTCGCCGAAGCGGATCTCGTCGGTGACCACGGTGTCGTTCTCGTTGATCACCGGGATCACGCCGAGGTCGACCAGGGTGCGCAGGGTGCTGCGCGCGTTGAGGTAGCGTTTGCGGTCGGAGAGGTCGTCGTGGGTCAGCAGCACCTGGGCGGTCTGCAGGCCGTGCTCGGCGAAGCTGGACTCCCAGGCCTGCACCAGACCCATCTGGCCGACCGCAGCTGCGGCCTGCAGCTCGTGGATGGTACCCGGACGCTCGCTCCAGCCCAGCCGGCTCATGCCGGCGGCCACCGCGCCGGAGGACACCAGCACCAGTTCGACGCCGGCGCGGCGCAGTGCCACCATCTGCTCCACCCACACGGCCATGGCGCCGCGGTCGAGCCCGCGGCCGTCGGCAGTCAGCAGCGCACTGCCGATCTTCACCACCCAGCGGCGGGCCTTGCTCACCTTCTCACGCATGTTCTGCAACCTTGCAATAGGGTTTGGGGCGCAGGGCGACCCTGCGCCGGTCGAACCTCACAACCTGTCCCGCTCCCGCCCGTGCGGCCATGCTGCATGGCCGCGCGAGCGTGCCGCCGGCCTCAGCGGACGTAGAAGATCTCCGGGCCGTCGCCGTCGTCATCCTCGTCGTCGAGGTCGTCGTCCTCGTCTTCCAGCGCATCGGCGCTCTTCACCCCGGCACGGCGCAGGGCACGGGCATCGTCCAGCTCCTGCAGACGGGCGCGGGCCTCGTCCTCGATGCGCTGGTCGAGCTCGGCGATCGCCTCGGCGAAGGCCGGCTCCTCGGCGATGCGCAGGCTGCGCTCGTCGATGTAGTTCATGATGTCGCCGCACAGCTTGTCGGTGCCTTCGCGCTCCAGGGCGGAGATCACGTAGACCGGACCTTTCCAGTCCAGGCGCTCGATCACCTGGCGCATGCGCGCCTCGCGCTCCTCGTCGAGCAGCTGGTCGGCCTTGTTGAGCACCAGCCAGCGGTCGCGCTGGGTCAGCGCCGGGCTGAAGCGGGCCAGCTCGCGGACGATGGCCTCGGCGGCGTCGGCCGGATCGGAGTCGTCCAGCGGCGCCAGATCGACGAGGTGCAGCAGCAGGCGGGTGCGCGCCAGGTGCTTGAGGAAGCGGATGCCGAGACCGGCGCCTTCGGAGGCGCCCTCGATCAAGCCGGGAATGTCGGCGATCACGAAGCTCTTCAGGCGACCGACGCTGACCACCCCGAGGTTCGGCACCAGGGTGGTGAACGGGTAGTCGGCGACCTTGGGCTTGGCGGCGGACACCGCGCGGATCAGCGTGCTCTTGCCGGCGTTGGGCATGCCGAGCAGGCCGACGTCGGCCAGCACCTTGAGCTCCAGCTTGAGGTCGCGAGCCTCGCCGGGAGTGCCGTGGCTGGTCTGCCGCGGCGCGCGGTTGACGCTCGACTTGAAGCGGGTATTGCCCAGGCCGTGCCAGCCGCCCTTGGCCACCAGCAGGCGCTGACCGTCTGCGGTCAGGTCGCCGATGATTTCCTGGGTAGCGGCATCGATCACCGTGGTGCCGACCGGCACCGGCAGGACCAGCTCCTCGCCCTTGGCGCCGGTGCAGTCCTTGCTGCGACCGTTCTCGCCGCGCTGGGCCTGGAAGCGGCGGGTGTAGCGGTAATCCACCAGGGTGTTGAGGTTGCTGTCGGCCTGCAGGAAGACCGAGCCGCCGTCACCGCCGTCGCCGCCGTCCGGTCCACCCTTGGGCACGAACTTTTCACGACGGAAACTCATGCAGCCGTTGCCGCCGTCACCGGCCTGCACATGGATGGACACTTCATCGACGAATTTCATGGGTAACGCCTCCCCGCCCAGGCGGGTCATTTTAGAGCAAGGGATTTACAAACAAAAAAGCCCTGTCGGCAGACAGGGCTTTTTCGGCGAACGCGTGATCAGTTGGCCACGACGCTCACGTATTTGCGACCGAAGGCACCCTTGGTCTCGAACTTGATCACACCGTTCACCTTGGCGAACAGGGTGTGGTCCTTGCCCATGCCGACGCCGACGCCGGCGTGGAACTTGGTGCCGCGCTGACGCACGAGGATGTTGCCAGCCACTGCAACCTGGCTGCCGTACATCTTCACGCCAAGGCGTTTACTTTCTGAGTCGCGGCCGTTACGGGTAGAACCGCCAGCTTTTTTGTGTGCCATGAGTCAATACTCCGGAAAAAGAGGGGGATCAGGCCTGAATGCCGGTGATCTTGATTTCGGTGAACCACTGACGGTGGCCCTGACGCTTCATGTGGTGCTTGCGGCGGCGGAACTTGATGATGCGAATCTTGTCGTGACGGCCCTGGGCGATCACTTCGGCAGTCACCTTGGCGCCTTCGACGACCGGAGCACCGATCTTGATGTCGTCGCCGTTGCCGACCAGCAGAACCTGCTCGAAAGCGATGCTTTCGCCGGTTGCCACGTCGAGCTTCTCGATCTTGAGGAATTCGCCTTCAGCGACTTTGTACTGCTTGCCGCCGGTAACAATTACTGCGTACATGGAATGTCTCCGTTAGACCTGCTCACCTGGCGCTTTGGAGGAGGAGTTATCGGCCAGCATGGCTGCATGGCGCCGGAAGGGTCGCCGATGCAATTGCGTAAGGCAGGGAATGCCAGGGAAGTTCGGGCCGGCGATTGTACGAAACGCCGCCGGGCCTGACAAGAGCCGCCATGGCTTGCCTTGACACTGCCAGACCCGCCACCTAGCATGCCGCGCAACCTTCGAGGAGCCTTGACAGCCGATGCAACCCCAGGCCTTTTACCGCGTGGTGGCGGACGACTTCACCGCCGTCGACGGCATCATCCGCCGCCAACTCGCCTCCCGCGTCCCCCTGGTGGAGAAGATCGGCGACTACATCACCTCCGCCGGCGGCAAGCGCCTGCGCCCGCTGCTGGTGCTGCTGGCCGGTAACGCCCTCGGCGCACGCGGCGAGCGTCTCGACCTGCTGGCCGCGACCATCGAGTTCCTGCACACAGCCACCCTGCTGCACGACGACGTGGTCGACAAGTCCGGCCTGCGTCGCGGTCGCGCCACCGCCAATGCGCTGTGGGGCAACGCGCCCAGCGTGCTGGTCGGCGACTTCCTTTATGCGCGCTCCTTCGAGATGCTGGTCGAGCTGGGCGAGCTGCCGGTGATGCAGGTGCTGGCCAACGCCACCCGGGTGATCGCCGAGGGCGAGGTGCTGCAGCTGTCCAAGGTGCGCGACGCCAGTACCACCGAAGAGATCTACATGGAGGTGATCCGCGGCAAGACCGCGATGCTGTTCGAGGCCTCCACCCACAG
Source organism: Pseudomonas guangdongensis (assembly GCF_900105885.1). Classification (NCBI taxonomy): domain Bacteria; kingdom Pseudomonadati; phylum Pseudomonadota; class Gammaproteobacteria; order Pseudomonadales; family Pseudomonadaceae; genus Geopseudomonas; species Geopseudomonas guangdongensis. The sequence continues at coordinate 686,105 of NZ_LT629780.1, forward strand.
CGCCGCACTGCTGGCCGGCGCCAGCGCCGCCCAGGCCGAGGCGCTGCGCAGCTTCGGCGACGCCCTGGGGGTCGCCTTCCAGCTGGTCGACGACCTGCTCGACTACCGCGGCGATGCCGCCACCCTGGGCAAGAACGTCGGCGACGACCTCGCCGAGGGCAAGCCGACCTTGCCGCTGATCTACGCCATGCGCGAGGGCACGCCCGAGCAGGCGCAACTGGTGCGCGATGCCATCCAGAAAGGCGGCATCGAGAACCTCGACGCCATCCTCGCCGCGGTGGAAGCCAGCGGCGCCCTCGACTACACCGCCAGCCAGGCCCGCGCCTTCGCCGCCCGCGCCATCGCCTGCCTGGACGCCCTGCCGCCCAGCGAGTATCGCGACGCACTGGTGGAACTCACCGAGTTCGCCGTCGCCCGCACCCACTGAAGGCCTCGCGGCCATGCGATAACGCCCGTCATGGCCTGGCCATGACGGGCGTTGTGTTTTTCGCGCCGGGAACGACGGATGGACTTGGCTACCGCTCCGATAGGAATTATTCTCAAGTGAGAATCGACCTAAGGAGCTGCGCCATGACCTATCTGATCGACGCCTGGCTGGATCGCCCGCAACCCTACTTGCGCATCCTGCACCGCGACAGCGGGCAGGTCTGCGTCCAGCTGGAGGCCCAGGCGCTGGCCGATCTGCAGGAGCAGGGCGACCTGGACCTGGCCAGCCTGACCAGCAACGAGCCGCAGAGCCTCAAGGAGCTGCTGCGCACCCTGTTCCTCTACGGCTACGCCCAGGCGCTGCGCCCCTGAGGGCGCCCGCCGCTCAGAGGATATCGAGCAGTTCGACGTCGAACACCAGCACGCTGTGCGGCGGGATGCTGCCGACGGCCTGCCCGCCATAGGCCAGCTCGCTCGGCACATGCAGGCGCCACTTGCTGCCGGCGTTCATCAGCTGCAGGGCCTCGACCCAGCCGGCGATCACGCCGCCGACCGGGAATTCAGCAGGCTGGCCGCGCTCGTAGGAGCTGTCGAACACGGTGCCGTCGATCAGGGTGCCGTGGTAATGGGTGCGCACATGGTCCTCGGCGCTCGGCTTGGCGCCGTCGCCGCTCACCAGCACCTCGTACTGCAGGCCGGAGGCCAGCACGGTGACGCCTTTGCGCTGGGCGTTCTCGCTCAGGTAGTCGCGACCGGCCTGGGCAGCCTGCTCGGCCTTGGCCGCGGCTTCGGCCTGCATGCGCTCGCGGATCACCTGGAAGCTGGCGTTCAGCACCTCGGCGGGGACACGGTTCTCGGCGCCGTTGTAGGCGTCGGCCAGACCGGCCAGCACGGCCTCCAGGCTGGCGCCGGGCGGCGGGTTGTCGCGCAGCTGGCCGCCGAGCTGCAGGCCGATGCCGTAGCTGACGCGCGCTTCGTCGGTGGAAAGGTCGAGTTGGGACATGGGAACTCCACGCAAGGACAGAAAAAAGGTCGGGCAGACTAGCACAGGCGCCGCCCGCGCCGGCAGCGCTCCGAGCAGTAGCGCACCTCGTCCCAGCAGCGCGCCCACTTCTTGCGCCAGGCGAACGGCAGGCCGCACACCGCGCAGGTCTTCACCGGCAGCTCGCTCTTCTTCACAGCGCCTCCCCGGCGTCCAGCCGCGCCAGCAGTTGCTCGCCGCGCGCCCACAGCGCCTGCCGCTTGCCCTCCTCCATGCGCGCCAGGTTCTTGTAGACCATGGCCATGCGCGGGTTGCCCTGCAGCGGCTCGCGGTGGCGCATGAGGAAATGCCAGTAGAGCGCATTGAACGGGCAGGCGTTCTCGCCGGTACTGTCCTCCACCTTGTAGACGCAACCGGCGCAGTAGTCGGACATGCGCTTGAGGTACTGGCCGCTGGCACAGTAGGGCTTGGAGCCCAGATAGCCGCCGTCGGCGTGCAGCACCATGCCCAGCACGTTGGGCAGCTCCACCCAGTCGAAGGCGTCCATGTACACCGCCAGATACCAGTCGCACAGCTGGCGCGGCTCGACGCCGGCGAGCAGGGCGAAGTTGCCGGTGACCATCAGCCGCTGGATATGGTGGGCGTAGGCGTAGTCCAGGGTCTGGCCGATGGCCTGGCGCAGGCAGTTCATCCGCGTGTCGCCTGTCCAGTAGAACGCCGGCAGGTCGCGGGTGTTGGCGAAGGCGTTGCGCTGCGCGTAGTCCGGCATCTGCAGCCAGTAGATGCCGCGCACGTACTCGCGCCAGCCGATCAGTTGGCGGATGAAGCCCTCGGCGGCGTTCAGCGCCACCCGCCCCTGCCGGTAGGCCGCCTCCACGTCGGCGCACAGGCGGCGCAGGTCGAGCAGGCCGACGTTGAGCGCGGCGCTGATCCTGGCGTGGAACAGGTACGGCTCGCCCGCAGCCATGGCGTCCTGGTAGTCGCCGAAGGCGGCCAGGCCGAAGTCGAGGAAATGCGCCCAGAGCTGCTCGGCCTCGGCGTGGGTCACCGGGTAGTCGAAGCCGTCGAGGCGCCCGTAGTGGTGGGCGAAACGCGCAGCGACCAGCGCCAGCACCTCGGCGGTGATGGCGTCCGGCGCGAACTGCGCCGGCAGCGGCCCGCGCAGCCCCTTGGGCAGGCGCTTGCGGTTGTCGGCGTCGAAGTTCCACGCGCCGCCTTCCGGTGAGCCGTCCGGGTGCAGCAGCAGGCCGCTTTTCCTGCGCATCTCGCGGTAGAAGAACTCCATGCGCAGCTGCTTCTTGCCTTGCGCCCAGCGGGCGAACTCGGCGCGCGAGCAGAGAAAGCGGCTGTCGGCATGCCAGACCAGCGGCAGGCCGCTGGCCTTCAGCGCCTGCTCGACGCGCCAGTCGCCGGCCTCGGTGACGTAGATCTCGGCGGGCCGGTGCCGCGCGGCGCAACGCGCCAGCTCGCCGGCCAGACTGCCGCTGTTGGCCGGATCGTCGAGGGTCACGTAGTCCACCGTCACCCCGCGCTGGCGCAAGGCTTCGGCGAAATGGCGCATGGCGCTGAACAGGAAGGCGATCTTCTGCGGATGGTGCGGGACGTGGCCGGCCTCCTCGGCCACCTCGGCGAGCAGCACGCGGTCGCGGGCCGGATCGAGGTCGGCCAGCGAGGGCAGGTCGAAGGACAGCTGGTCGCCGAGGACCAGACGCAGGGCTCGCACGCTCATCGGGCGGAACTCCCGATGGGCTGCTCACGGAAGGCACTCACAGTTCGACGATCTCCATCTCGGGGTGGCGGCGCAGGTGGCTGCGCAGGATGCGGTAGGTGTCGCGGGTGAAGGGCGCTTCAGGGTTGTCCAGCAGCGCGGCGATCCGCGCCGGATCGCGGACGCTGCCCAGGTGCCGCCAGCCGTCCAGCACGTGCCACTCGCACAGTTCGTTGGCCGCATCGCGCTCGACCAGCGCCACCGGGCCGCGCCACGGCCAGGCCGCCAGGCGCCGGCCGCCGAAGGCGGCGCGCAGGCGGGCGTCGTGCGCGCTGCGCGGCTCGCGACCGCAGCAGGCGCCACGGCACTGGTCGAGCTGGGCGGCGAAACAGGCGCCCTGCCCGCTTTCCAGACCGAGCAGGCGCAGGCACAGGCCATGCTCGCGGGCCTGGCCGCGCAGCCATTCCAGGGCATCGCGGCGGGCGCGAAACAGTCCGGCGTGCTCGACGCCCGGCGCTAGCCGCGCCAGCGCCTGCAGCTCGGGGCGCAGGCCGCCGCCGGCCAGCTGCAGGGTCCAGGACAGCAGCTCGCGCTGGCGGCGCAGCTGGCGGTTGTACAAGGGTTGCAAGCGCGCCACCTCGGCGGCCTCCAGCAGCAGCGCGCCCAGCTCGCCGGCGGTCGGGGTGACGCGCACCTCGCACACCTGCTGGGCCATCTGCAGGCTGCGGCGGCTGGCGTGATCGTTCTGGAAGTGCGACTGCACCCGGCGGCGCAGGTTGCGGCTCTTGCCGACGTAGAGCAGCGCGCCGCCGGCGCCATGGAAGTAGTAGACCCCGGGACGCTCGGGCAGCTCGGCCAGGCGTGCGGCGCCGAGTCCCGGCGGCACCGCGCCCTTGCGCAACTGGCCGTTCAGGCTTTCGGCGCAGGCCGGATGGGCAGCCAGACGCTGCAGCAGTTGCCAGGTCGCCTCGGCATCGGCCGGCGCACGGTGGGCGATGAAGCGCGGGATGGCGAGCTGCGCGCACAGCGCGTCGAGGCCATGGGCCGGCAGTTCGGGATACAGCTGGCGGGCCAGGCGCAGGGTGCACAACTGGCGGGCGCGCAGCGCGAGGCCGGCAGCGCGCAGGCCGCGGCGCAGGAAGGCCAGATCGAAGCGCAGGTTGTGGCCGACCAGCAGCCGCCCCTGCAGGGCCGCCAGCAGCTCGCCGGCGATCGCGGCGAAGCGCGGCTGATCGCGCAGCTCGGCATCCAGCACCCCACTGAGCGCGGCTATCGCGCCCGGCAGCGGCTGGCCGGGGTCGAGCAGCCAGCTCAAGCGCCCGCTAACCCGCCCGGCATCGACCAGCAGCACGGCGATCTCCCAGATGCCGTCGCGCTGCGGGTGCAGGCCGGTGGTTTCCACATCCAGCACCGCCAGAGGACGCTGCAGCGCCGCCGGCAGTGCCGCGCCGCTCACCAGTGCGAGCGCATGCCGATCGGCACGCGCAGCGGTTCGCGGCGTCCTTCGCTCAGGCCGCACATCTCGTCGTAGGGCGACTGGTGGACCAGGTGGAAGGGCAGCTCGGGCACTTCCTGCAGCAGGTCGCGGGCGTGCTCCACCGAACGCAGGTGCCAGACCTTGCCGCGTTCGTCGTGCAGGGCGTGGCAGCGGCCGTCCATGTGCGCTTCGAGCACATAGATGCCGCCCTCCAGGGAAATCAGGTCGAGGGCTTCGATACGCCCGGCGAGGGCGTGGGTGGACAGGTCGTGGAGTTTCATGGCGGTCACCTCGGGCGATAATTTATACAAGCAGCACACAAGGTACAATATTTGTACAAATTATCGCGACCGCAAGACCGCCGATCCGAATCTGCCCGCGCACCCCGCAAACGACACCGCCCGTCGGCCTCGGGGCTGACGGGCGGTGCGGGAGGCGGGCGCGACTCAGTGCTTGGTCAGCTTGTCCACGTAGGCCATGGCGAAGGCCGACACCACGAAGGTCATGTGGATGATCACGTACCAGAGCAGCTTGTCGTTATCGATCTTCTGCGCGTCCATGAACATGCGCAGCAGGTGGATCGAGGAGATCGCCACGATGGAGGACGCCACCTTGAGCTTCAGCGAGCCGGCATCCATCTTGCCCAGCCAGTCGAGCTTCTCCTTGCCCTCGTCGATATCCAGCTGGGAAACGAAGTTCTCGTAGCCGGAGCAGTCGAAATGGACAGACGCATGGACATCGCCTCTGGGCCTGAAAACACGCGGCTTTTGACACCCGCAATACAAGTCCATATGGACATGAGATGTATGTGGACAGAAACGCGATCAATGTCCATATCCTATGCGCCCCTGCTGTTCATCCTTAAGAGACTGTGGCAGGGCGGCCCGGTCCTGTTCCTCTGCGAGCTCGCGCTTCCAGTGGGCGACTAGGGCGTCGACTCGGTCGTGGATCTGCGGGGGCTTCGATAGAACCAGACCTAACCCCTAGCGGACCCAAGCCACGCGCGGCCAGTGGCGACTGGCAGATATCGGCCAGTAGCGGACGTTCATGGATATCTACAAAGACTGGGCGACTCAGTCAGCGGGCACCGATTTCGGGAAACTAGAACATCAAAGTTCTACCCTACTTTCGTTATTTTAGATAATTTGCTAAATCACCAAAATCAAACTTCAATTTAGGAACCTTGATGGATACACAAATCCTCTACGTCATCGGCAACGGCTTCGATCTCCACCATGGTCTGCCTACCCAGTACAAAAATTTCAAAGCATTCCTGAATATGGTCGATCGGCAGGTATTTGACTGGATAGATACTTATGTTCCCGCGGATGAGGATTGGTCTGATCTTGAGCTTGCCCTGGCCGATATGGACACCGAAAGCGTCGTCTCCGATCTGACTGGTTTCCTTGCGTCATACGCTGACGAGGATTGGAGCGACGCGGGGCATCATGATTTCCAGTACGAAGTTGATCGGGTCGCCACCGGTTTATCGAAAACGCTGCAATCACGATTCGGTGATTGGATCAGATCCATCGTAGTTCCAGACTGCAGTCCAATCCATCAGCTACTGGGTACGTTGGATAGGAACGCCATATACCTGACCTTCAACTATACCAGCACGCTGAGCAAGCTGTATGACGTCCCAGCAGAGAATATCCTGTATATACATGGTGAAGGCGCTGAGCCTGGCTCTGAACTGATTCTGGGCCATGCATGGACTCCAGATGAGCGTACGTCGCTTCAGAAAGGCCTTGATGGAGAATCAGCAGACCATCGGGTAATGGAGGCGCTCGGCAGATTGGATGACTACTTCGAGCAGACCTTTAAGCCAAGCGAGCAGATCATCAAGCTCAACGCGGACTTTTTTTCAAATCTGCGATCAGTCACTCACGTGACTGTGCTTGGCCACTCCCTTTCGTCGGTGGATAAAGCATATTTCCTCGCGATGGTCGAGGCGCTGGAGAGGCGACCTGTAATCTGGACAGTGGCGGTCAGATCGCATGATGACGACACTCACAAAATTCAGTGCCTCAATGATTTCGGAGTTCCCAGAGAGCAGATCTACTGCAAACTCTGGTCGGAGCTATAGTGTGTGGTGAGGTGCCTGCCTGGCCACTTGCAGTGCTAAGCCAGGTCGTGCCACGCCCTAGTCAATCCTCGCGCATGAATTTCTCATAAGAATAAGCGTGATAGGAACACAGCCCACCATTGTCCTGATCGTCTTGCCCCAAGCTCTCCTCACAGATCTTGCATTCCGTGTATTCGAGCTCAGCGGAACACCACAGGCAGGACTGCTCATGGATGAGGAACGCTCCCCGACCGCATTGATTGCAGTCCTCAAGGGTGGGCTCATCACCGTCGCGCGGGTCGTAACTATGGGCTTGCTGTAGCGCGTCGACCATGAGCGGGGCTATCAAGGCTGTGTATCCACAGGCGATACAGGTTGCCTTAAAACGGTCATCGTTGTGTTCAACGGTATCGCCTGCATCTAGGCTTTCTTGCGCAGGCGCTAACAAAGTGGAACCGCATTCCGGGCACTTTGATTCTTCCAGCCAGGGCTCCATTCCTTCTGGCACGCAAGCATCAGACCATGCATCTTCACATCGTTTTGTGGTATCTACAAAGAAGTTGTGATGCAACAGCATGAGTTGCCAGGCATCCCCGAGGATTGCTGCTGGTGACTCTTCCAGCTCCGTCTGAATAAAATCCCGTAGCACTGGGAACAGCTCCGCCACGAAATCGGCGACCTCACCTAGCGTGTGAGCGGGATGCAGGTGCTCCAGATGGTTGCGGCACGCCTGTAGCTTTTCGATCACAGCCCAGTCGACATCGATCTCAAAAGCTTCGAAGCGCTTTTGGATCGTTACCACATCGATTGTGGTGGACTTGAACTTGCCCACCGGCACCCATTCGATACCTCCATCGCCATCTGAGTGAGGCAAAACCTCAGGTGGATTGAAGATTAGAGCGTCAGCATCAGCGGGGTCATCGACACACGTAGCGATTTTGTACTTGAACAGGAGTAGTACTCCTGCGAAGAGATTCCGGATAGCCGAGAGCGCCCGCGCTGGATCGCCCCCTGGATGTCTGCAGCGCTCGAAGTCCTCAACGCCTAACCGAATAGAGGTAAGTGCGTTCTCGCGAAGCTTGGCGGCATCAAGCCTCGGCATCGGGCGTTGGGGAGCCATATGATGATTTTCCTTCACGGCCTCAAAATAATTCGGCAGATATTAGCTGACGGGATCTGTGAATGGCACGCACTTCCCTAGAGCCCGGTTAGTCTCGTAGCGAGGCCCGCGAGAAGGGGCACGTTGCCAAAATCACCAACGTGTGCTCTTGGCCGATAGCAGTCTCTACTGACCCAAAGCATTCGACCTGACTGTGTGTTCAGGTCACGCGGCGCAACTCGCTCCAGCGGCTCACGTAGCTGGGCGATTTGAGCTCCTGACGCATTCTCCACCTAGCGCCGCCGGCACGCGGGCGAGCTGAATGGTGCCGCGGCCCATGCGCGCGTTGATGCGGTCGAGGGTGGCCATCAGCGCCTTTAGTAGTTGGGATCAGCTCATTCATCTTGGGCGTCTAAATCGGTTGCCACCTTTCCGAAAGACTCCCAGTGGCCAACCAGCTCATCGACGCGATCGGGAATGCGCGGGGTTTTGCTGAGCACAAGGCAGCGTGTCGTGCCCACGTACTCTTCGATCAGGTACAGCGAGTCTCCGACGTCGACCCCCATTTCCTGCAGGGCTTCATCAGGAATGCGAATGCCACCATCGCCTTCCCACTCTTCGATCACGACCTGCCGGGTTTCCATGGGCGGCTCCTGGGTGAGTTAGATCAGGCGTCCGCGGGGGGAGGCGACGGCGAGCCGACGCTCACGGATCCCACGGCACAGGCGTTCAGGGTAGCGAGCCTGCCGCCGGCCGGAAAGTGAAGATAACGGATTTTATCGTCACTTTCCTGCCGAGGGAGGAAACCTTGGGCTATGTACTAAAAGTGCCTGTGCTCGGTGAGGTCGCGTTTAAAAGTGGTTCGGAATGCTCCATGACGGCCAGTACACTCCGAGCCATCGTCACTTTTCGCCTCGTGTGACCTTCGTTCAGCTGACTTTTCGGACAGAACCCAGAGTCATGCTTACTGAGCGGGTTTAGCTAATGGCATTCCCATGTAGTGTTGGTGCCACATCATGTGATCCATCATCATCTGCTGCATCCCCATGTACCTGTCCATCATGTACTGGCGCTGTGCTCTCTGCTCCGGGGGCAGGTTCGAATAGTCCTGCCAGCCCATCATGTGGCCGCCACCCATCATGCCGCCGCCCATCATGTGCCCACCCATCATGCCTCCACCCCACATGCCCATACCCATGCCGTGCATCATTCCCATCCCGCCTTGCATGGTATTCCAATGCTCCTGGAGGAGTTTCTGCCGCTCCTTCGGGTCTTGGGTTTGCCGGATTTTCTCCATCTGGGCCTGCATCTTCTGGAGGTTTTCCTGCGCCTGAGCCATCTGCTTGTCGAACTCGGCAATGCTCGGAGCTTGCTGCTGCGCCGGGGGGGTAGCGCTTTTGGCTGGGGTTGGGTCTGCCGCCAGCGCCCATGCGGATGACAGTGATGCGGCAACGAGGAGTACCGCCAGTTTGATGTTTTTCATATCGAGCTGCCTTTGTGGTGGTGAGCTGAACCAACATCCCTATGAGCGAGCGATTGCGTTGACTCAACGGGTTTTGCCTAAAACTGTAGAGCCTCTTGGCTGGATTGCCTATTTGATTGCTCCCTTCACAAGCGGCACTCAGGCTGGCCCCGGCTACCGCTGATGGGAGATGCCTCCTGAGTGCGCGCAGCGCACGTGATTGCCCTCGCTCGTTTCGCCTTCGCATAACGGCTGCGACAATTCGTGGAGGATGCCGCAGTGGGCGGCGGCACTCGGCTCGTTGCAGCACTCACGCAAGCTCTTGAGCTGTTGCTCCAGCTGGCGGAGCTCCTCGATGCGTGCGGTGACATGGCCGATGTGCGCGTCCAGCAGGGCATTCACATCGGCGCAGTGCTCGCTGGGAGCATCCTTGAAGTGGAGCAGTCCCCGAATCTCGGCGTGTGTCATGTCCAGCATGCGGCAACGGCGAATGAAGGACAGCCTTTCGACATGCGCTTCGGTGTAGATGCGAAAGTTGCCGTCGCTGCGGGCGGGCGAGGCGAGTAGCCCCTCGCGCTCGTAGTAGCGGATGGTTTCGATCTGGGTGCCCGTGGTACTGGCTAGCTCACCGATTTTCACGTTGGTCTCCGATAGCCGGGTCTGGTGACTCCTATTTGCAGCATAGGCTCTTGACTCTGTAGTCGCTACAGGTTGTTTACTCGTGTCCAACGTCATTGGGGGTACAGCATGGGTGAGTGCAACGCTGTTGGGTGCGGTTGTTCCACTGCGTCGTCAGCGGAACCGAAGAGTCTTGCCACCGGAGCGGGCAAGACTGTGCAGTACCGCATCGACAACATGGACTGCCCCACCGAGGAACGGCTGATTCGCGACAAGCTGGAGCCGCTCGCCGGGGTGACAGGGTTGGAGTTCAACCTGATGCAGCGCACGCTGACGGTGAACCATCAGCTCGATTCGTTGGAACCGGTCGAAGCCGGATTGCGCGCCATCGGCATGCAGGCCCAGCGTCTTGCCCTTCCAGCCGAGCAGGTGTGCACGGTGTTGACCATCGCGAAGATGTGTTGCCCCACCGAGGAACGGCTGATTCGCGACAAGCTGACCGGAATGCCCGGCGTCGAGTCCCTGGACTTCAATCTGCTGCAACGCCGTTTGACGGTCACGCACCGTCCCGAAAGCCTGAATGCCATCTTGGGCGCGCTGACATCCATCGGCCTCGAAGCCAAGGTCGAACCGAGCGTTGCCAACGACACCGCCGAGCCGTCTACCAGCCCCCGCCATTGGTGGCCACTGGCCGTGGCGGGCGTGAGCGCGACCCTGGCCGAGGTCGTGCACTGGTTGAACGGTGGCAATCACTGGCTGGTCGTGGCGCTTTCCGTGCTGGCGATTGCGGTAGGCGGACTCTCGACCTACAAGAAAGGCTGGATTGCCCTCAGGAACCGCAACCTGAACATCAATGCGCTGATGTCGATTGCCGTTACCGGGGCGATGCTCATTGGCGAGTGGCCGGAGGCGGCCATGGTGATGTTCCTGTTCGCCCTGGCCGAGGTGATCGAGGCCCGATCGCTCGACCGTGCGCGCAACGCGATTCGCGGCCTGATGGAACTCGCTCCGGAAACGGCCACCGTCCAGCAACCGGATGGCACGTGGCTGGGTGTACCCGCCAGACAGGTGGCAGTGGGAGCCACGGTGCGTCTGCGCCCGGGCGAGCGAATCGCGCTGGATGGCGTGGTGACCCAGGGGCACTCGAGCGTGAACCAGGCTCCGATCACCGGCGAGAGTTTGCCGGTGGACAAGACCGTGGGTGACAGCGTGTTTGCCGGGACGATCAACGAGACGGGGTCGTTCGAATTTCGGGTGACGGCCGAAGCCAGTCACTCGACGCTATCCCGGATCATTCATGCCGTCGAATCCGCCCAAGGGAGTCGGGCGCCGACCCAGCGCTTCGTCGACCGCTTCGCGCAGATCTATACGCCGACAGTGTTCCTGATCGCCTTGCTGACCGCGGTGATGCCGCCGTTGTTCTTGTCCGGCGAGTGGATGGACTGGATCTACAAGGCGCTGGTGCTGCTGGTGATTGCCTGCCCCTGTGCACTGGTGATCTCCACGCCGGTATCCATCGTCAGCGGCCTGGCTGCGGCCGCACGCAAGGGCATTCTCATCAAGGGCGGTGTGTACCTTGAGGAGGGTCGCAAGCTGGCCACGCTGGCACTCGACAAGACCGGCACCATCACCCATGGCAAGCCGGTGCAGACCGACTTTATTGCTTTGCGCGGAGACGAGGCCCGGGTTCACGCCCTGGCGGCCAGCCTCGCTGCGCGCTCGGATCATCCGGTATCCCACGCCATCGCCCTGGCGGCAAACGAAGCCGGCTTGGCGTTATACCCGGTGACCGATCTGGCTGCCATTCTGGGCCGTGGCGTGCGTGGCCGTATCGACGATCATCTGTACCAGCTGGGCAACCACCGGCTGATCGAGGAGCTGGGTCTTTGCTCGGAAGCCATCGAGGCGCAACTGTTTGCCCTGGAGCGCCAGGGCAAGTCGGTGGTGCTGCTGGTCAACCAGCACGAAGTCCTGGGCATTTTCGCGGTGGCCGACACGGTGCGAGAAACCAGTCGCGAAGCGATCAGCGAGCTGCACGCCCTCGGGGTGAAAACCCTGATGCTCAGCGGCGACAACATCCATACCGCCGAAACCATTGCCCGCTCGGTCGGCATCGACGAGGCTCGCGGTGGGCTGCTGCCGGAAGACAAACTCAAGACCATCGAAGGGCTGATGACGAGTGGCAAGGCCGGTGCGGTCGGCATGGTGGGGGACGGGATCAACGATGCGCCCGCGCTGGCCCGGTCGAGCATCGGCTTCGCGATGGGAGCGGCGGGGACGGATACCGCCATCGAGACGGCGGACGTTGCGCTGATGGACGACGACCTGCGCAAGATTCCCGCATTCGTCCGGCTTTCGCGGGCGACCACCACGGTGTTGCGGCAGAACATCGCTTTCGCCCTCGGGATCAAGGCGGTTTTCCTGCTGCTGACGTTCACCGGGCAGGGCACGCTGTGGATGGCGGTGTTTGCCGACGCGGGGGCCAGTTTGCTGGTGGTGGCCAACGGGCTGCGGTTGCTGCGCAAGTAATGGGTTTGCGAGCTTCTGCGGTCCACGAGTGCTGATCCAGGGGGGCAAGCCAGGCTGGAAAGTGTGGGTGTCCGGAATATATGGTTGGGCGGCGTTCTCGTCGCTTGGCTTGGTTCAAATTTCCAGATCTGATTGCCGGTACCGTCGTGGGTGTTGTTGTGCACAATGGCGCTAGGTGCATTCTGGCGCTTAAGGATTAAAAAATGCTTGTTCTTGACAAGAAGCTCTCGTCGCATGCCATATTGTCTCTCTCCGGCTTGATAGCAGCGTCGGACCAAGGTGTAAAGTGGATAGTCCAGCAGTCAATGGGTTATGGCGAGTCTCTTCCAGTGACTCCGTTCCTTAACTGGGTACACGTTTGGAACACCGGTGCCGCATTTAGTCTTTTCGCTGATGGTGGAGGCTGGCAGCGCTACTTTTTTATAGGGATCGCGGTATTGGTCTCGATTGTGCTTATCAAATTTATCCGAGACAATCGTCATAAAGGGGAAGCCATCGCTTACTGCCTGATCCTCGGTGGTGCTACAGGTAATCTGATTGACCGGATATTCCGTGGCTATGTTGTGGACTACCTTGATTTCTATTGGCGATACTGGCATTGGCCGGCCTTCAACCTCGCCGACATTGCAATTGTCCTCGGTGCATTTCTTATCGCTTCCGTAAGCTTGTTACGTGGGAAATCAAATCTCAATGTCGAGCCAGATGGGGCTGCCTGAAGCCTACACCTAATAAAGCCATGACCGAAACTCCCGACGACATCCTGCACATGCCGGAATACGAGGTGCGGGCCTGCAAGACCACCTTCAGACTCCAGCTACCGGAGATGATGGACGGCTTCCGCCTGACGCTACGGCTGCATGAGTACGTGGAGAAGGCCCTGCCCTAAGTGGTTGAACAGACCGGCCTGGACGAGAAGACGGTGTGGGACATTTTCAACGCTTGTGCCGAGCTCATGAGCTACTGGCGCCGCCTCGAGACGCCCCGTATCTTGGCATCGATGAACTGTATCTGGATCGGCGTTATCGTTGCGTCCTCACCAACATCAAGGCGAAGGCCGTGGTTGATCTGCTGGCCAGCCACCGTCAGGATGTGGTGACCAGCCCTGATGAAGCTGAAAGACTGGCAGAAGGTCGAGATCGTCAGCGTGCCGTCGGTCCCGTCAGGTTTTCTTACCAGACAGAAACTGTTAAGATTCCATATAACTAATCCATCTACTATCAAGTCCTTATGCGCCGTTGGCTAACGATTTTTCTGCTGGTGATGATGCCGCTGCAGCTCGGTTGGGCTGCAGTGGGCAGCTATTGCCAGCACGAATCGGGTAACCAGACGAAGCATTTCGGCCACCACGTTCATCAGCACCAAAGCCAGGCGGGAAGCGAGGACGACGACGGTCCCGATCCCCAAGGCGGCAAGAACCTGCATGGCGATTGCAACGCCTGCGTTTCCGCTGGCGTCACGGCGATCTTTTCCGCGGCAACTCTGTTTGATGTGAACAGCTCCTCAGCTGGCGAGACTGGCTACCAAGCTCATCCGCTGTCCCGGCCATTCTCTCCGCCTGAGCGCCCTGCCTGGGCCCGCCTCGCCTGATCGGCGAGGCGACTCCTCTCTCCCGTACCCACTCAACGACCATCGTCAGCGACGATGAGCGTTGGCGTGCTGCGAGCCAGCTGATGGCGTCTCGCCGATTCCCCGTGAGCTTTTTCATCACTGGAGAGTCGGGATGTTCCCAAGCAAAACCAGAAAATGGCTGCCCTGTGCCTTGCTCGTGCTGGCCACCGGCAGTTCGTTGGCGCAGACAGCGCCAAGTGCTTCCAGCCTGCAGTCGGTCACTGCCGGTCCTTTATCGCTGAAGCAAGCCTTCGATACCGCTTGGGCGCGTCAGCCCGAAGCGGAGTCCTCGTCTGCGCGTCGTGAGGCGGCCACTGCCCGTCGCGCCGCCGCCGCCAGCTGGACCGCCGAGCCCATGGCCCTGGAGCTGTCGAGCAAAGGCGACCAGCTCAATGGCAACGATGGTAGCCGCGAGCACAATGTCGGCCTCGCCATCCCCCTGTGGCTGCCCGGCGAGCGCTCGCGGACGGGCGCCGTGGCCGAGGCCGAGGCCCAGTCCACCGCCAGTCGCGCCTCGGCTGCGCAGCTGCGTACTGCTGCCGAGGTGCGCGAGGCGTACTGGCAGTGGCAACGCAGCCGGGTCGAAGCGAGCCTGGCCCGCGAGCGCGAGGGCAATGCCCGACAGCTCGCTGCCGATGTCGCCAAGCGGGTCAAGTCGGGTGAGCTGGCCCAGGCCGATCAGCACCAGGCCGAGGGGGCTGCGGCTTTGGCCGAGATCGAAGCGGCGCGAGCCACGAGTGCGCTGGCGACGGCTGCGCAGCAGTTGCGCAGCCTGATCGGCACCCTGCCGGGTGGTCGCGAAGAGGCTGCGTCTGGCGTAGTTGCCGGTGAGCCGGTACCCGCGCTGCCCGCCGACTTCGCTGTGCTGGATGCCCAGCATCCGGCGGTGGTCGCACTGCTGGATCAGGCCGAGGTCGCTCGCCGCTCGGCCGAGCTGGCTCGCGTGCAGACCCGAGCCAATCCCGAGTTGACCTTGTCTACCAGCCGCGAACGCGAGCCGGGGGAGTCCTATGACGAAAGCCTCACCTTGGGCATTCGCATCCCCTTCGGCTCGGGCAGCCGCAATCGCGCCAAGCAAGCCACGGCCGAGGCCGAAGCCATCGAAGCCGAGGTGCAGGCGCGTCTGGCGCGTGAGCGCCTGCTCGGCGAGCTGGAGGCCGCCCGGCTGGAGTTCGAATCCGCCCGCGCCCAAGTGACTGCTGCCGATAAGCGTGCCCGGCTCGCCCAGGAGTCGCGCGGTTTCTTCGAAAAATCCTTCCGCCTCGGCGAAACCGATCTGCCGACGCGCCTGCGTATCGAGCTCGAGGCAACCGACGCCAAGCGTCAGGCCGCTCTGGCCCGACTCGATCAGGAGGCGGCGACTTCCTCACTGCGCCAGGCACTGGGTCTGCTGCCCGAATAGGGCCAGAACGAACCTACAGGACTGCAAAGATGACACTGTTTCCAAGGCTGACAGCCTTCACTGCGGCGATCTTGATCGCTGCCGCCCCCCTGGCCACTCAAGCCGGCGAGGGGCATGACCATGGCGAAGCACCGGCCACTCCGACAGGGTCGGCCCTGCCGCGTTTCGCAGCGACTTCCGACACCTTCGAGCTGGTCGGCGTGCTCGATGGCCACGACCTCACCCTGTGGCTCGACCATGCAGCCGATAACAGTCCGGTCGAGGGCGCGAGCCTCGAACTGGAGATTGGCGGCGTCAAGGTCGAGGCCGAGCAGCACGAAGCCGGCGAGTTTGAGGCCGAGCTGGCGGCAGAGCCCGAGGAGGGCGAGATCGCCATCAAGGCCAAGGTCGTCGTCGGCCAGCGCACGGAGCTGCTGAGCGGTGATCTGGATATCCACGAAGAGCACGCCGAAGAGTCTGCATCTGGCGCCTCTTGGGGTACCTATGGTGCCTGGGGGGCCGGCGGGCTGGTTCTGCTCGCCTTGCTGGGTTGGGCTATGCGCCGCGCCCGTGTCGCTCCTCGTCATTCGTGAAGGTGTTCCATGAAAGCTAATTTTCTGATTTCCGCGGTGTGCTTGGCTCTGCTGTCCCTGACCTCGCCAGCCTGGGCTGGCGAAGGGCATGACCATGGCGAAGAAGCGCCTGCAACCAACGGAAACGGCCCGCAGCGACTGCCCGACGGCAGCGTATTCCTGCCCAAGCCGGCGCAACGCCAGATCGGGGTGCGTACCTTGCCGCTCGAGACGGCCGAGTTGCCGCGCTCGCTGGAGTTGGCCGGCAAGGTGGTGATGGACCCCAATGCCGGCGGCATGGTTCAGGCCGTGCTGGCTGGGCGCCTCGTGGCTGGACCGCGCGGCTTTCCCAGCGTCGGGCAGGTGGTGAAAAAAGGTGAGGTGCTGGCCTATGTCGTAGCGACCGGCGATGTCCTCGAACGGGCCAATCAGGCTGCGCAGCTGGCCCAACTGCGGGCGGCCAAGGGCCTTGCCGACCAGCGCCTGGCGCGCTTGCGCGAGCTGGCCGATACGGTGCCGCGCAAGGATATCGAGGCAGCGGCCAGCGAGGCCGCGAGTCTGGGGGCGCAAATCGCTGCGCTGAGTTCGGGCGTCAATGCGCGGGACGCACTGGTTGCGCCGGTTTCCGGGGTGATTGCCTCGACCAATGCCGTCGCCGGCCAGGTCGTCGACGCCCGCGAACTGGTGTTCGAGGTAGTCGATCCCTCCCGTCTGCGTATCGAAGCGCTGGCCTACGACCTGAACCAAGCGGCCGATGTGGCGGGAGCCACTCTGGCGGTGGGCAGCGAACGTGTGTCGCTGACCTTCATCGGCGCGGCCCGCAGCCTGCGCGATCAGGCCCTGCCGATGCTGTTCCAGGGCGAGGGCAGCGCCTTGTCCCGGCTTGCCGTGGGGCAGCCGGTGAAAGTCTTCGTGCAGACCGCCAGTCGTACCCAGGGCATCCGGGTTCCAGCAGCGTCGCTGATGAAGAATGCTGCCAACCAGAATGTCGTCTGGGTCAAGACCGCCCCGGAGCACTTCGTGCCGCGCCCGGTCACCTTTGCCGCGCTGGACGGGGTATCCGTGGTGGTGACCAGTGGGCTTGCCTCTGGGGATCGTGTCGTGACGCAGGCCGCCAGCCTGATCAACCAAATTCGCTGAAGGGAGCCTGACCCATGTTCAAGTGGCTCCTCGACAACAGCCTCGGCAACCGCCTGCTGGTGATCATCGCCAGCCTGGTGCTGATGGCCTACGGCGCATTCACCCTGTCACGCATGCCGGTGGATGTCTTTCCCGATCTGAACAAGCCCACGGTCACCATCATGACCGAGGCTGGCGGCATGGCCGCCGAAGAGGTCGAGCAACTGATCACCTTCCCGCTGGAGACCACGATGAACGGTCTGCCCGGCGTGGAGAGCGTGCGCTCGGTCTCCAGCAGCGGGCTGTCGTTCATTTACGTCACCTTCGACTGGAGCACGGAGATTTTTCGGGCCCGGCAGATGGTGTCGGAGCGGCTCTCCGCGATGGAGGAGGGCTTGCCACCGGGCGTGATCCCGCGCATGGGGCCGATCAGCTCCATCATGGGCGAGATCATGCAGATCGCGATTCCCATCGACGCGGCACGGATCACCCCGATGCAGGTGCGCGAGTTCGCCGACTGGGTGCTGCGTCCGCGCCTGATGGCGATCCCCGGTGTGGCCCAGGTGATCCCGATTGGCGGTGAGGTCCGCCAGTTCCAGGTCCAGCCCGACACGGCGCGCATGGCCGAGCTGGGCATCAGCCACACGCAGCTGGAGGAGGCGCTCAAGGGCTATTCGTCGAATACCTCCGGGGGCTTCCTCGAGCTCAATGGGCGCGAGTATCTGATTCGCAACCTGGGGCGGACGTCGAGTCTGGGGGATCTGTCGAACCTGGCCATCACGGCGCGTAACGGCCAGCCGATCCTCCTGCGGCAGATCGCCGAAGTGACCTTTGCCGCAGCCCTGAAGCGCGGCGATGCCGGCTTCGAAGGCAAGGCAGCAGTGATCCTCGGCATCCAGAAACAACCGACGGCCGATACCATCCAGCTGACCCGCTCCATCGAGGCGGCGCTGGGGGAAATGCGCAAGTCGCTGCCGACCGGAATGGAGGCCCCCCAGGTCACCTTCCGTCAGGCCAGTTTCATCGAGGCTTCGATCAGCACCCTGCAGGGCAAGCTGATCGGCGCCTCGGTGTTCGTCGCGGCGATCCTGTTCTTCTTCCTCGGCACGCTGCGGCCCACCATCATCGCGCTGACGGCCATTCCGGTGTCGATCTTCATCACCGGTCTGGTGTTCAAGTACTTCGGCCTGTCGATCAACACCATGACCCTCGGTGGCCTGGCCATCGCTATCGGTGGATTGGTCGACGATGCTGTGGTGGGCGTGGAGAACGTGCTGCGCCGGCTGAAGGTGGAGCGGGCCAAGCACCCCGAGCACCGCCTGCACCCGCTGGAACTGGTGGGGCACGCGACCATGGAGGTGCGTTCGGCCATCCTCTACGCCACCATCATCATTGTGCTGGTGTTCCTGCCGCTGTTCGCCCTGCCGGGCATGGAAGGGCGGCTATTCGTACCGCTGGGGATCGCCTTCATCGTCTCGACCCTGGCCTCGCTGGTGGTTTCGGTGACCGTCACCCCAGTGCTGTCCTTCTATCTGCTGCCGCGGATGAAGTCGCTGGAGCATGGCGACACCAAACTGCTGGCTTGGCTGAAAAGCCGCTATCGCAGCAGCTTGCAAGCCGTCCTGCAGCGTCCGAAGGCAGCTGTAGTCGTAGCGGGCATTGCCGTGTTGGTCGCGGCAGCGAGCGTGCCGTTCTTCCCGAAGACCTTCCTGCCGCCGTTCAACGAGGGCACCTTGCTGATCGGCCTGCGTCTGAACCCCGGCGTGACTCTGGCGGAGTCCTCGGCGCTGGCCCAGCAGGCCGAGCAGTTGGTCATGCAGGTGCCGGAAGTGACCCACGTCGGCCGCCGCAGCGGTCGCGCGGAGCTGGATGAGCACGCCGAGGGTGTGCACGTCAGCGAGCTGGATGTCGGCCTCAAGCCGGCCTCGGAGCTGACCCGCTCGATGGATGAGATCAGCGGTGACATCCGTTCGCGGCTGGTCAATCTGCCAGCGGCCATCGGCATCGGCCAGCCGATCTCGCACCGGATCGACCACATGCTGTCCGGCGTACGCTCACAGATCGCCATCAAGATCTTCGGCGAGGATCTGGACACCCTGCGCGGCCAGGCGGATACCCTGCGCGGCAGGCTGGCGGATATTCCTGGCATCGCCGACCTTGAAATCGAGAAGCAGGTGCTGGCTCCGCAGATCAAGGTGCGCATCGACTACGCCGCCGCCGCCCAGTACGGCGTGCCCGCGCCGCAGATCCTGGCGACGCTGGAGAGTCTGGTCGAGGGCGAGAAGGTCACCCAGATCGTCGAGGGTGGCCGGCGTTTCGCCCTGGTGGTACGTCTGCCCGAGACGGCGCGTTCGGCGGAGGGCTTGGGCAACATCCTGTTCGAGACCCCGACCGGTAGGGTGCCGCTGTCGCGGATCGCCAGCATCGAGGACGGCGACGGCCCGAACCAGATCAGTCGCGACGACGGCAAGCGTCGCATCGTGCTATCGGCCAACGCCCAAGGGCGCCCGCTGTCGGAGATCGTCGAAGACATCCGCAAGGTGGTCGACGAGAGCAAGCTGCCGGAAGGCTACTTCATCACCCTGGGCGGCCAGTTCCAGGCCCAGGAGGAAGCGTCGCGTCTGGTCGGCCTGCTGTCCATCGTCTCGCTGATCCTGATGTTCGTGGTGCTCTACAGCCGCTACAAGTCGGCGACCCTGTCGGCGCTGATCATGGTCAACATCCCGCTGGCCCTGGTCGGCGCGGTGCTCGGCCTGTGGTTGTCGGGGCAGCCGCTGTCGATTGCTGCGCTGATCGGCTTCATCACCCTGGCTGGCATCTCGGTGCGCAACGGCATCCTCAAGGTCAGCCACTACATCAACCTGATGCGCATCGAGGGCGAGAACTTCGACCACGCGATGATCCTGCGTGGCTCGCTGGAGCGCCTGAGCCCGGTGCTGATGACGGCGCTGGTCACCGCCTTTGCCCTGGCGCCCCTGCTGTTCGAGGCCGAGCGGCCGGGCACGGAAGTCCTCCACCCGGTGGCGGTGGTGATCTTCTCCGGCCTGATCAGCTCGACCCTGCTCGATACCTACCTGACCCCGGTGATGTTCTGGCTGTTCGGCCGCAAGGACACCGAGCGCCTGATGGCTGATCGCGAAGCGGGGGCCTTCTGATGGTTTGCCTCATTTTTCATCGAAATCACAGCCCTCCGGGGCGGTATTGCGCACCACAACGTAACCGTGTTTGCCGGCAAATGATCCGGAAGCTGAAGTCACTGAAGCAGCACTCGGCAAATTACCGAAGTGATAGAGGAACTCAAATGAAAACCCTGAAAGCAATCTTGGCCATCTCGATGTTTGCCGTCTCTTCCATCGCAATGTCGGCTGGTTTCGATAAAGATCCTGGCAGGCTCATCCAGGAGAACCAACGCGCCATGGAAGCGTATGCCGCAGAGCTCGGGAAACCCGCTCCGAAAGTCGAGAAGTATCGCTATGGCATGGAGCTCGATGTAGTCAAGGTGATCAGTGTGACACGCAAGGCCAAGGTCTGTGGCGTGGTGCCTGCGCGGATGACCTTCCTCGACTCAAAGGGTGAGCTCCAAACGGTCGAGTACCAAGCAGTCGGAGGATGCCGGCGCGGCTGAGCGGGGGCCGGCTGACCAATCGCCTAAAAATGGCCCCACCTAATGTAAGGAGCGGCTGACTGCAGCCGTGTGGTTGAAAGTGCTTTCGTCTGGGCCTTGCTCCTTTCCAGACACTCGGCGTCCCAGTGGCGCCGATTTTTTAGGGAATCTCCTATGGGATTTAGGATCCCGACGAGCCCTTCTGAAAACCGCCAATCTGGGAGGAATCGTCATGTTTCAAGTCAATGGGATGGCTGTCCACTGCTGTCCTCGTTACATAACAAGGAGGGGCCAATGAGTACGTCATCATCTTCCGGACCCTGGCCACTGCTTCTACTCGCCTGGTTGGTGGCGCTGCTGTCGAGTCTCTCCGCACTATTCATCGGAGAGGTCATGGGGCAGGCTCCCTGCGTACTGTGCTGGTTCCAGCGCACCTTTATGTTCCCGCTGGCGGTGATCCTGGCCATCGCCTGCTACCGCTCGGACTTCGCCATCTGGCGTTACGCTCTGCCGCTGGCCGGCATCGGCGCGGCACTGGCCTTCGCTCACACGCTGCTCTACGCCGGGCTGATTCCTCAGCCGATCCAGCCCTGCACGGCTACCGGTCCGTCCTGCTCGGGCGCCGGCATGACCATCTTCGGCGGCGTGCCGCTGCCGATGCTGGCCCTGTTTGCTTTCGTCCTTATCGCCATCCTGCTCCTCGTCATTCGCCGGAGAACTGCTCCATGAACCGCCGTACCCTGGTCATGATCATCAGCGTGGCGATCCTGGCCGTCTTCGCCGTGGCCGTATTCCTCTACTCGCAGACGACGCCGCCGCAACCGCCGCAGGTGGCCCAGGCGCCCGCCCAGATGCCGCCGGACGCGCCCAATGGCGGCAACCTGGTGCGCTTCCACTCGCCGGTGTTCGGCCCGGCACAGGCGCCGGTGACCATCGTCGAGTTCTTCGACCCCTCCTGCGAGGCGTGCCGTGCCTTCTACCCTCATGTGAAGAAGATCCTCGTCGAGAACCCCAGCGATGTGCGGCTGGTGCTGCGCTATGTACTGTTCCACCAGGGCTCCGAGGAAGTGACGCGCATGCTGGAGGCCGCGCGCAAGCAGAACCTCTACCCGCAGGTATTGGAGGCCGTGCTCGCCGCCCAGCCAGGCTGGCACGACGACCCCAAGGTGGCAGCAGCCTGGGTCGCCGCCGAGGGCGCCGGCCTGGATGTGGAGAAGGCCCGCGCTGACATGCACACGCCCGGCGTCGACGCCGTACTGGAGACGGATATGCAGGACGTCAAGACGGTGGGTATCCGGGGCACCCCGACCTTCTTCGTCAATGGCCGCGCGCTGAGCGAGTTCGGTCCCGAGCCGCTGCGCGATCTGGTTCGCAGCGAAGTAGCCAAGGCCAGGAACTGACACCAAGGGTGCGCTGATAGAGCTTACAGTCCACCTCCTGCCGGGCGTAGCGTAGGCACCCGGCGGGTGGTGCTGCCGGGATGGCACCGGCACTCGCTGAAGTGCTGTTTTCGCCCGCTACCAAACACAGACAGGTACAGGCTCTAGATACCCCTTACCAGCGCCGGGATGGCGCGCAGGTAGATCAGCTCACCGACCAGCTCCACCAGGGTCTGGGTTATCACCGCGGCCGCCGCCAGCCCACTGATCGGCTCGGGCAGGGCCAGTGCCAGTGGCAGTACCACCAGCGAGTTGCGAGTGGAGGTACTGAAGGCCACCGCCCGCGCTGCCGGCGCCGCCAGGCGGAACAGCCTGGCGCTGAACGCCCCGAGCGCAGGGGCGAGCAACATGAACGCGGCGTAGACCGGTAGCAGGGGGGCCAGCACTTCCAATTGCTGGGCCACCGCAGCGATCTGCGAACCGATCACGGTCACCAGTACCACTGCCATCGCCGGCACGGGCAGCCAGGCCCAGCCGGCGCTCCAGATGCGTACCGCCGCGGAGCGTCTCGCACTCAGCTCGGTGGCGACGGACAGCCCCAAGGGCGCGACGATCAGCAACAGGAAGGCCTCGGCGAAGGGACGGATAGCTATCACCGTGTCCACCTGCGTGCCGAGCATGAGCTTCAGATAAACCGGCAGCATCAGCAGCTGGAGCAGCAGCAGGAGGGGCGTGGCGGCCAGTACCAGCCGCGAGTCGCCTTTGCCCAGGTGGGTGAATACCACCACGTAGTCGATGCAGGGCGTCAGCAGAACCAGCAGGGCTCCGACCAGCAGGGCCTTGTTGGTCGACAGCGGCAGGGTCAGAAGCCAGACCAGCAGCGGCACCAGCACGAAGTTGGCCAGCAGCAAGGCGCCGACGAAGCGTCGGTTGGCGAAGGCTTGCTGAAGTTCAAGGAATGGAATCTGCATGAACATGGCATACATCAACACGGCAATCGCCGGCGTGATAGCCATTGCCGCCAGATCAGCCATATCTTCGGAGGTCAGACCTGCAGCAGCCGCGATGGCTACGGCGACGAAATACAAGCCTATCTGGTTATGCTCCAGCCAGTCTCGCAACATCCTCAATCCCCTCCTGTTTGTGGTGCAGGCATTCTCGCACCTTGAAAGGCGTTATTTCTGGGCTGAGGTGTTTTCAAGCGGCAAGAGACAATTCAGATAAAGCAGAAGATAGGCGTGACAGAGTTTTTGATCGATTACGGCCGCCACTCATCTGTCCGGATGAGCCATACCCTATCCAGACACCCAGAAAGCCCGCCTCTAACCGTCTGGATAGGGTCGTTTTTTGAATTGTTTGACATATGTATGTTAGCCTCTTAAGGTTCATCCATACACATTCCCCTAGGAGGTGGCATGCAGGGGCAGCGGATCGGCTACATCAGGGTCAGTACCCTCGACCAGAACCCGGATCGCCAGCTCGAGGGCGCCCAGGTGAGCAAGACGTTCACCGACAAGGCCTCCGGCAAGGACACACAGCGTCCCCAGCTCGATGCTCTGCTCGGCTATGTGCGCGAGGGCGATACCCTGGTGGTGCACAGCATGGATCGCTTGGCACGCAACCTGGACGACCTCCGCCGCCTGGTGCAGCAGCTCACCGGTCGCGGCGTGCGGATCGAGTTCATCAAGGAAGGACTGATCTTCACCGGTGACGATTCGCCAATGGCCAACCTGCTGCTGTCGGTGATGGGGGCCTTCGCCGAGTTCGAGCGAGAACTCATCCGCGAGCGGCAGCGCGAGGGGATCGCCCTAGCCAAGCAGCGCGGCGCCTACCGCGGCCGAAAGCCCGCCTTGAGCAACGCCCAGGCCGCCGAGCTGCGCCGTCGCGCCGAGGCGTGCGAGCCGAAAGCTGGCCTGGCTCGCGAGTTCGGGATCAGCCGGGCGACCCTCTATGAGTACCTGAGAGGCATCTAATCCGGCGCTTATTTATGGGTATTGGCCCATAAATAAGTGCTTTAAATGGTCAGATGGACGGATCAGGTCGCCCAAGCTTCGACTCGCTTGCCGGCGCGGATCTCGATGAGTGCTCGCCGCAGCCGGCTATAGCGATCGGCGGCAGCCACGACGGACTCGACCTCAGCCATAACCTCAGCAAAACGAGCACGATCGGTATAGTGCAGGCTGTCCAACCCGCGGATCAGCGTGTCTGCGTGCATCCGCATCGCCGTCAGTTCATCAGAGGTCGGGATTTCGTCCTCAGTCATGTCGGCGATCTCGTCGATCAAGTCGGCCTCAAACCCGAGGCCGGTCAGACGTTCCAGGCCGTAAATTTCGCTGATTGTGCTCTCTTTCATGGCGTTTCCCTCGTGACTGCATGAGTTGCGGCGATTTCCGCTGCTTTCCGGCACTGATTTATGGGTTATTAGCCCCATATTTACGCGCTTTCAATGGTCAGGTCTGCACTCGCCCAATCGATCGCATCCGTGCGGGTCTTGCGTGGCCGAGCCATGACCACATCGCAGCACGCAGGTGCTAGAGTCAGGCTGCCGGCACGGCAACGCAGGGTGCTGCCGTCCGCCCGGTACGCATGGATGCGCTGGCCGATGCCGGTCCTCACGCGGAGCTGATCGTGCCTGGGAGCTTGATGTTCCAGGCGACGATCTCCTCTTGGCTGTCGCGTGCGTACAGCGGCTCGCAGTTGGCGCCGTGGTCTTCCAGCCAGGCCTTGGCCGCCTCATCGAGCGCGCGCGCCACCAGCTTGAGCTTCTGCACGTAGGTCCACCCGGACTCCTGCCGGAGTGTCGCGCGCACGGTGTTGGTCGGCAGGAAGCTCGGCGGTGCGAGGCGTTCATGCCGCTCGAGGTCATGCAGCCAGCGGCCTGCGGTCAAGCCGATCTGATCCCGGCGATGCTCGAGGGCCGCCCAAGCTTGGGCGGCCCGGGTCAGTTCGTCGGGCTCGACCAAGCGCACCGTGTCGATGCCTTCGGCCTGCCGATCAACGCCGTAGTTTTTACGGAGCTGCTGGATGAACGCCGTCGCCGCGGCATACCACTCGGCTGCTGCACGGGCATCAATGTCGCGAGTGCTGTGGTGGATGCTTGATCTGGCCATGAGACCTGTATTTATGGGTAAACAACCCATAAACGGGGACCTCTAAAAACGTAGGCGAGGCAGTCAGCGCAAGGCGAAAACAGGCGAAAAAGCGCAGTTTATGTGTTGTAAATGAGCATTTTGAGCCTGTTTTCAACGCAGCGATGACAACGCAGGTGGTTTTTAGAGGTGCCCAAATAATGCCTTGATAAGGCAATGTCCAGTCGGGTACGGCACGATAGGCACCGGCCCGCATTTCGAGATCAGCCGAGCCACCCTCTATGAATATCTGTGCGCTGGCGAGCAGCCTGCCGCGCTCAATTTGATTCTGTTACACAATCAATGGAGTACAGCATGTCCAAAATGGCCGCATTTCGCCGCGCCGAGCGCGAGCTCAGGAGCAACTGGCCCTGCTGGAGAAGCTCTAGGCTGCAGCCGGCCTGCAGATCGAAATGGAGTTCGAAGACAAGCTGAAGGCACTGATGAGCGAGTACGGCATGGATCTGGCGAAGGTGGTCAGCATCCTCGATCCGCATCCGACCGAGCCTGAGCAGACCGCCCCTGCTGACGTCGCCAGGTGAGGGTCTACGTGCAGCCGGTCACAGGCAAGCGCATCGAGACCAAGGGGGCGAACCATCCACTGCTCAAAGCCTGGAAAACAGAGTTCGGGGCTGATGTGGTGGAGGGGGGGGCGGCAAGCCTGAATGGTAATGCTGGGACTTCGAGTGGCCACGCTCCGCCGGGTAGTGATGGCCGACAGGCTTTCAAAAACAAGCCAACAATAACTGCCGATAGTGTTGCGAAAAGCTGACCTGATAGCTCGGCTCGGCAGCAAAATCCCCCAGGGAGTAGCCGCCCGCCGCACTGGCCCCAGGAGGCTGCCCAGCTTCATCACCACTGCGACCATCGGCCTCGCTGCCAGCCCCCATCCCATCAGCCATCGAGCCAGCAGGAGCGGCGGGCATCTGCACCTGGCTCAATACCGCCAGGTCATCCGGCAGATCCTCCGCAATCCGCTCGGCAAAGCGCCGCAGGGTCGGCTCCGCAAGCATGAATAGCCACGCTTGGTCATCGGACTCGCCGATGCGCCGCAGCACCCGTCCCAGCACCTGCCGGTAGTGCAGCTCAGTACGGATGCGGCTGAGGTAGCAGCACACCTGCAGGCGGGGGATGTCCGTACCTTCGCTGATCATCCCCACAGCAACGATCCAGCGGCACTCGCTGTGCCTGAACGCATTGATCACCTGCTGGGCATCCGGAGTCCGGTTGGTCACGACCTGGCAACCTTCCCCCATGGCTTCCAGAGCCTGGGCAATCTGCTGGGCGTGCTCGATATCGGTGGCGACCACCAGGCCGGCCGCATCCGGCTTGATCTGGCGAAGCTCATCCAGCTTGTCGCATCCCAGACCGAGCAGTTGATCGATCACCTCGTCATGGCGCAGCAGTTCTTCGTAGGTGACGGGGGACTCCCCAAGCAGCTTGGCGATGCTGGGGAACAGCCTGACGGTGTTCTCGGTCTCCAGCTCCTCCGTGAGCTTCACCTTCTTGTTGTCGAGGAGGACGATGCGGGGCGAGCGACATACCCCATCAGCGATGGCTTCTTTCAGCCCGTAGCGGTAGTCGCAGATCAGGTGCCCCTCCGGCGATGAATAGCGGGCCAGGGCAATCGCTCGGTCGTCCGAGCGCCATGGCGTTCCGGACAGCGCCAAGGTGAAGGTGGCGCGATCCTGTATCCGTTGCAGGATCTGCTGCCCCCAGGCGTTGCTCAGCAATGGATCATGGCCGGCGCAGTGGTGGATCTCATCGAAGACGACGAATACGCGGTAGTCGTCGAGGAGCCGCCAGAACCCCTCGTCCCGGTAATCCATGGCCTGATAGGTGTACGCGGCCCCCACAGCGCCGAGCAGGCCGTCCAGACGCTTGCCGAGTACCGCCGCAAAGGTCGACCGGAAGCCCTCGACGACCTGGCACGATGGCGCGAAGCAGAGCACCAGATCGACCCTGTCTTGCTCCAGCAGGCGGCAGGCCAGCTCTGCCGCCATGCGCGTCTTTCCGGCGGCCGGCGTTGCCTGGCAGAAGAAATGCGGCGTGGAAAGGAAGTGTTCCAGCGCCGTGTCGATGCAGCAGCGCTGCCAGTCTCTCAGGGAGGAGGTCATCGCGCCGAGGCAAGCGTCTTGAGCGTCTTCTCGACGGCACGGAGGTGGCCCAGCAGGCGCGAGCTGCGGTCTCTCGCCTCCAGGTACTCGTCTTCGACCTTGTCGCGGAGATGCGGCATTTCGTCGAGGAGCTGCTTGAATCGTTCCGCCTCGCCCATCGCTGACAGGAAGTCCAGCCGGATCTCCTTGAGGAGCGTTTCCAGATGCTGCTCCGCATCGGAAGCAGGGTTGGGCGGCACGCTTCCTAGCTTGGGGGCTGACGGCTCTTGCTCTGGCTCACGCACGGTCTTGAGGCTGTTCTCGAACCCGCCGTCGACCAGCTCCAGTAGCAGATGCTCCGGGAACGGTTGCAGGTGGTAGACCTGCCCCCGAGAGCGGCGTTCTTCGTCAGGTACGAGCCAGCCTGCACGAAGCATGCGGCGAATCTGCTCATACACATACCGGCGTACATCGCCGAGACGAAAGGTCATGCGTTCCAGGCGCTTGGCATAGGCATCCCGCAGGTCACGGGTCGTGAACTGCGTGTGCCCCTCTTCCTGAAGCAGCTCATACAGCCGCCTGTCGAAGATGAACGAGGCAGATTTCATGCAGGCACCCGAGAGGTCGTAGCGTAAAAATGCGGATTATAGTCCGTGGCCCGTGCGTCCGCAAACGCAGATAGTGCCGCCTCAATTGGAGTTGAGGCGGTCATGGATCAGTTGGCGAAAGCGTTGGGGGCACGCATCCGGACGCAGAGAAAAGCCTGTCGGCTTTCTCAGGATGCACTCGCGCTGGCCTGCAGCATCGACCGCAGCTACATGGGGCGCATCGAGCGTGGCGAGGTGAACATCACTGTCGAGAAGCTGTACCGCATCGCCAGCCTGCTGAGCTGCGATCCAGCCTCTCTCCTGCCTCCAGTGGCGGAGCTACAGCCCGGCTAGTCGATGCTGGAGCTCAGGAATGGCTCAGAAAGGCTGTCCTCTCTCCGCTCCTCTACCTTTCCGGCCAGCAGCACCTCTCGCGCGGTTGGGTAATGACGCAACAGGCGACGAGCCTCAGTGCGCACGACCTCAGGCAGAGTCTTGTCACGGGACAAGTCGACCAGAAACTCGCGGGCTTGAATGATTGAGCGGGTGCGCTCAGTCGGCATCGTCATACCGTTTCCTCACATTTCGGCACTACTAACTCCGCATCCTCGCGGCAGATGCGCTGGGCTCTGCAGGCAAGGGGCGACCTATGGGCACCTCTAAAAACACACATCTGAGCTGAGCCAGACAGTGACGAGCACAACTCCTGGCATCCGAGTGCCGGGGGACGTGCTCGCAGAACATCCTTCGGCCGGTCGCGATACGCGACCGGTAGCCTGGCTCAGGCCAGTTCCAGCAGACTCGACATCCGCTTGAGGTTGTAGACCGCCGATTTGACCATCAGGCCAAACTCCGCACGGGCCAGGCCAATGCTCCGGATCATCTTGCCGCCCATCTGGGCGAGGCTGGCGAAGACATGCTCGACTCGAGCGCGGGGGCTGGCTATGCGCTTGTTCCGTGCCTTGCCCCGCTCACTGATGGGCTTGCCGGCCTGGCCCTTGCGCTGGATATGCGGCCGCCAGCCGATCATCTTGAGCCAGCGCTCCCGAGGCCCGTCGTGGTAGCCGCGATCTGCCCAGAAGTCCCGGCTGCTGTTATTCCGGTCGAGCACATCCACCAGATGCCGGGTGTCTGCCTCGCTGGCATCGCTCACCCGCACGCAGCGGATCAGCTTGTGCCGACGATCCACGCTGACCGACAGCTTGTAGCCGAAATACGACTTGCCGTGCTTCTTCGTCCAGCGCGCATCGGCATCCTTTTGCCGGCGCTTGGCCGGCGACCACTCGATCGGTACGGCCTTCTCCTTCACCACGGCCTGTTCGTCGGCCGTGTTGTGCTGGGTCGGTGCGCGAACAATGCTGGCATCGATGATCTGTCCCTCGCGGGCTCGGAATCCGTACTCCTGCAACTGGCGCTGTACCTCGGCAAAGATCTGGTGCTCGACATTGGCTTGCACCAGACGCTCGCGAAAGACCCAGATCGTGTTGCGATCTGGAACCCGGCCGGAGTGTTTCAGTCCGGCAAAGCGCTGGAAGCTCATGCGGTCGAGCAGCTGGAACTCCATTTGCTCATCGGACAGGTTGAACAGCTGCTGGAGCACCAGCAGGCGAGTCATCAGCTCTGTCGGATACGGTGGCCGACCGCCCTTGGCCCGGCTGGGCCTGGGAGCCCAGCGATCGATTTCAGCAGCCAGGGCAGCAAAGCCCACATGCTTGTCGAGCAGGGCCAATGGATCGCCCAGGCTGTCCAGCTTGGCTTCACGTTCCTGGTCGGCAAACAGGCTCAACATCAGCAGACTCCGGGTGGTCAACGGGACGGCGATTTTACCCGGAGGTGAGCCTGGTTTTTAGAGGTGCCCCATAGCGGTCGTGCATATAGAAGTAGATGCGGGCGACTTGACCCTTCACTTCGTTGCGCGGCTCGGTGATGCGCTGCTTGAAGTCGGTTTTGGTCGAGCAGGTGCCGTACTGCTTCGCGGTCGATGGCAGCATACCGAACTGGAAGTTGCTGCGATCACCATTGACCTCACCGATGCTCGGCGAAAGGTTGTGCATGTCGGCTTCCATCGTGCGGAAGACAAGATCGGTGCTTTTGCAGTTCTCCCGCCCGCCGTTCTGCCAGCACTGACGCTGGTGGCCCAGCACCCAAGCAGGCACGACATGCTCCCACTCGATGCGTCGCGCTCTGTTCTGGTCGGCCCGCACCTCGTACCCGCACGCTGCCAGGTCTACTCGGCCACCAGAGCGCCCCATCCACCGCCAGTCACAGCCACAATACAGCTCACCGTCATCGTTACGGTCGAAGTAGACAGTCCTGCGCAGCTCGATCTTGGCTTTCTCGAATGACTGAGGGGCAGCGATGCTTGGGAGGTGGAAAAGCCCGGCGATGACGGCCAGACCAAAAAAGAGAACTTTCTTCACGAAGAGCCTTATGAAATTGGTGATGTGTATGCCCTGCGGGCACATCTTACAATTGGCAGCTCAACCGTCAGAGGCAAGTTAACAACAGCTGCCGATAGTGCTGCGAAAAACTGACCTGATAGCTCGGCTCAGTAAGTTTCCACAGGAAATTTTTCGAGCATTTTTCGGACCACATAATCGCTGAGAGCCGCAATGATACTTTACTGTCCTCCTACGCCGGCCGCTGCTCAATGGAGGTTGCCCAACGGCACAACATTGCTGTGCTGTTTTTCGGCGGTGATTTCACTGATCTTTTGTTTGAGCGAGTCATTCTCATGCTGGAGAGAGTAATTCTCCTGCGCCAACGTCGCAATCTCTTGAAGGGCAAGCTCATATTCTGCCTTAAAAACGTTTAGCTGATCTTTTGCTGCTTGCTTGAGGGCTCTCTGCTTCTTCGCGTCTTCTGATGCAGACAGCCTGGAAGACTCTTGCTGCACCGCCGCTGCTGCCGCCTCGATTTCGGCAATCAACTCCGCGTGTTCAGCCCGACTCTTCTTGATCGAGCCACGCTTGCGGCCGGCCTCCAAGGCCACTGTGTCTTTATTGATCGCAGAGCCTTTCGGTACGCTTTTCGGCTTCCCTTCGATCAGTCGCCGTAGGGCTGCGCGATAATTATCAACTGCACTCATGCCATCGCCTCCATTTTCTCCAGCAGACCGGTCTTCTCCAGCTTCTCGTAGATCGCTGAAATTTCGGATTCAAGTTGTTTGTACTGAGGATTCTCCACCGCGAACAGGGATTTCTCACGCTTCAGGTTATCCAGACCGCGCCGGATATTTTTCAGGCTGCGGTCGTCATCGAGAATGGAATTCTCGCAGTCCATGCACGCAAATATGCTGGTGAAGGAAATCTTGTCGCAGGGTTCGAGGTTGGTACAGCCACCAATCGGGCCGATCTTGTAGACCATTTCGCCTTTGAGGAACTTCTTTTCAGTCATAGCTCGGTCGGTCGTAATGATGAGTGGCTGGCCTTTATCGCGTGCTACTTGAATGCGATTGCCTTCCCCGCCCCAAAGCCGACTGGCGCTATTGATTACATTTGCTTCGTAGTTGATATATTGCGACTTGAGGCGTTCGCACTCCAGCTCCTCCATCCAGCCTTGTGCTTCGTCTGTTTGCAGAAAGTTCACGGCAAAGGCGCTGCCCTTCCGGTAGTACGAGGTCATAACTTCGGTCAGATGCTTGAATTGCAGACCCAATGAACCGACTGAAACCATCCCTGAGCGCGCCGCATAGACGGCCAGCGAGCGCCGGCACTGGTGAGTCGCCAGCGGCCAGGGCTGACCGATTTGAACGTCAGGGTCGTTTCGCCAATCCCGAAAGCCATCAAACTGCTCCAACTCACGAATATCTGCTTCCTGCACAATTATTTCAGGCCACCGTGAAAATAGTCGTTTTTTTCTTACCAACATAGCGCGCCCCCCCGCCACGGGAGAGCACTTAAATTCCCGGTAATCATTGGAAAATTTAAGCGAAGGAAAGAGTGGAGACTTACTTAAGTCGGTGTAATCAAGATCGTTCCACAGCGCAGTGATCTCCCCGACACACCGAGCCGCGACAACAGCTTTCTCAGCAGCGGGCGTAGTTATCCAGAATGTTTCCGTCTGATTTTGACCGGCGACCTTCGACGTATAACCGCGCAATATCGAAAAATCTGCGCCGGCCATTTCAATAGTTTGATAGGCGTCAGCTGGAAGACATCGGGCTTCATTATCACGCATACCCGAAAAAAAGTGAATCCAGTATTTTGCGGCGCATTGAATCTCACCAACATACTTACGCAGGTCGGCACCGTCCGCAATTGAATACTTCTCAAACAACGAACGCAACCCAAAAAGTGAAACCAAGTCCGACCAGACAACACCCTCTTTATAAAGGTACATTCTAGCTTCAGACACGCCGAATCGCGGGTTTTCTTTCCGCTTCCGGCAAAACGCGACTAGCGCATCGCGATGCTCATTGAAGGCATCTAGCTCAGAATTGATTGCCGCAATAAAAGCAGCGTAGATTCTGGTCGGAATCAGCTTGGTTTGTTGCTGCTCACCATTACCCCACTTGGAACTCTTATCGTAGATCGCCTGCATGAGTTTAATAGGCTCATAACTGGCCGGTGCAATCGTAAAATCAGGGTGTTTTACCCGGAATTCAAATATCTCTTTGAGAAAAGTAAGCATGCGACCCATAGCATCTCGCTCTAGGAGCGCAAAGCTTGGCAGAAAAAATCGATTGATATTTTCGCTCTCAAATAGTTGAGTCAGTGACAGATTATTTCTGAACGACAGATACACCAGCTTTCTAAGGGTGCTCATTGTTAATGACACAGGCTTGCGCGGCATTGGAAATAAATACATTCGCGCAAATTGAATGCACTTCATTTCCTCGACAATGACCGTAGCCAGCGGATTTTCCGAACCATCGGCCCAACTAACGAAGTCATAGATGCAAACGCCTCTGGCGTCGTACATCTTCATATTCCACACATTATCTTGATAGCGCGAAACAACCTCGCCCGTCGCCGCGCGCGAGATTACAAAATCACCGCCAACGGCAAGGTGGTCCGATTCGTTGGCGTAGCTATCGGGCAACTGATGCTGTTGCCACTGGTTAAGCTGAAGATAGGCGATAATGCTCACGACACGGCTCCTAGCGTAACCAGTGTATCGAAGTGGATAGCCCAAAACTCATCAAGATCACCGGATTCGACTTCTTCGCGTACCCGGTTGATCGTTGATTGACTGTCGCCATCAGCGTCTTGCATGGCTGACAGCACTTCGTCAATGCGATGAACAGTCGGGCCGAATTTGCTTTGCCAATGGTCAATGGGTTGTTTGTGTTTAATAGACTGGATCAAGTAACGCAACGACAGCAGGCGTCGCATATCCTCTTCGTCGGCGTGAACCGCATAGAACTCACAGAACAAACAGGTTTCAGGGTCGCGGCAAGTGGGCGTGGGTGCCAGCTCAGTAAAGCCCTGGGCGCGCTCTGGCTGCGTCTCAGGCGCTTTCTCACACGCCCCTGCTCCCGTCACGGCCTCGGGTCTCTTTTCGTCGAGGATACGCACTGGAATTCGCTCTACAGTGCGCGTGCGATCAACCGCCGCCTGGTGCATCGCCTCAAAGAAACTGGCCATTTCCCCGGCGAAGTCCTCTAGGGCGGGCCGGCTGTAGGCTTGGCGAACCATGTCTTCGGTATTGCTGAGTTTTTCGGCGGTCAGCGTCATATCGCCACCGCTCAACTTCACATATTGATAACTAACATTTTTCCGCCACTGTCTGGGCGTGACCCACATTGTTCGGGGTAGCGTTTTAGAAAAGAGCATCCTGAGCGCATCGATAGAGGAACCGCCGACCTGCGTAATTCCATGTTTAGCAGATAAATACGGAAACACCAGCGCACTATCGCTACCGTTCAAAACCCACTCGCGCAATTTAAGATATTTCTGGAATACTGGCGCGAACCGCAGTCCGAACTCTGGCACAACGGTTTTTCCGCCGGCCCGCCCCTTGGTTCCTGAGAAACGCTTACCTTTCGTACTCGGCACAAATTCAAGCGTATCGACCTCAAGCGCTTGAGCAACACTCAGATTGCAACCTGTAGCGGCGATAAATGCCAGCATGCCCGCCACTACGGCATGATTACCAAATCTCTGCCTAAGAGCAGATCGAAAGTCCTTGTTGTTTTTTTCATACATCCTTCTTGATGACCTGTAAGCGCCTCTTGCGCTTTCTATAGCTTTTCTATCGTCGACCAGCCCAAAGTGCACTTTTACTTGGTCCAACGTAGGAAATACCGGGGATTTGAGCAGCAGGTTCGCAATACTAAAGTCTGCGGTCTTAGTTCTCCCGCTATCAACCTCCACTGTATACAGATAGCAGGACTCGCCGCTGGGTGAGACGAGATGCAGCGGCACCTCTCCATTTCCAACCAGGATGCGATGTGCTTCATCAATAAAACTGAGCAGGGTGGCGAATGTCTTTGCCTGCTCATCGGCACTCGGGAGTTTCAGGTTTACATGGCTCGCCTGATCGCGTCGCTTAGTAATTAAAGTGGTAATACCCTTGACCTCAGGCTCACTAAGGCCTGTTGCAAGCCTCACCACTGTTAGCGCACCGGATTGATATTGCGATGCAGTCACTTGTTTAAGTGGTTGCCCACCGATACCCGAGCTATTCACTCGATGCAGCAAATTCCGCGTATATTCGCAATAGGCGTTCTTCATAGACGCGACATTATCAAAATAATAGGGCTGCTCTTGAACGTCTAGCCAGTCAACAAAATATCTGCTCAATACGAATTGGTGAATTGCTCTGGAACTACTTTGGGACAGTCTCAACTCCTCGATTAGCGCCCGCACGAAGGGGATTCGAGAATTGTCGAGCGACGAAATATCGACCGGAGTGCCGATCTGCTGATTGGTTGACCTATTCCGACGTCGGTAACAGAGAGCGCCCACATCAATGTATAGCGGGCCTGGGTCAACGGGATTGTCAGCCGCCAATACAGCAAGCTGCGGCTGGATGACCTCAATATTTACATCCTTGTAGTCGACGGTGATGACCTGGCGCTGAACAAACTCATTGCTCATACAAGGCCGTCCGCGTTAGCCGCTGTGTTCACATGCTTGAATAACTGAGACTCAAATTCATGCTGGACGCTGTTTTTCCATTGCAGGCGAGACTTGTAATTCAAATACTGCATGGTTGTTTCTTTGCTAGAGTGCCCCATGCGCTGTTGAACGTACTCCAGCGCCGCAGTAATGCGCTGGTCGCCCATATGTTTCAGCTGACTTTCGAGCAGGTTCATACCGAAGCTTGCGCGCAGATCGTGGAACGTAAAGTCCTGAAAGCTCGGATTTTCGGAATAAATACGGGGCAGCAAAATTTCACGAATATGCTGTCGCAGTGACGCGCCATCCTGAATTGAAACATTCAGAGCCCGATCTGACATGCCGGCCTTCCGGCTCACACTGGCATCGCGCCTATCGTAGATCTCTTTTTTGCTCGTGTAGTAGGGGATGCCATTCCTGCTTAGAAAAACGTAATTGTCTTCCGTGTCACCGTAAAACGAGCGCTCTCGCCGCTTGATGGCTTCCGGGCTGCGGGAATAAATCAACATATCTTTGACCAGCCATTCAGGCACAAGCAGTTGCATCGGCTTTCCGCGCTTCGTGTCAATCTCCGTGCCGTGTCCTATGGGTAGCCTTAAATCTCCATCACCATCCATTTTTCCTTTGAGGTGCTTGACGCGCATGGTGCCTACAGTTTGGATTCGCGCCCCCGTAAATAGTGCAAAGTAAAACATCAACTGATATTCACGCGAGGAAGCCAGCAGCGCTTTAAGAACACTCTCCTGATCCTCGACCGTTAGGGGGCGCAACTCGCCACCGTCATTGATATAGTCTGATTGCCGCTGCTTCTTCGGCGTCGAAATGGTGAGATTGTGCGACTTGATCTTTATGGAATTCTGGATGCCATACTGTGAGGTCACAGTGATGTGGCGCCCGACTTCCTCAAAGGGAGCATTCTGAATCAGACTTCTATCAACCAGATTCCAATTCATGATTTCACGATAGAAGTTCACTACGGCGTTAATGCGCGCCTTAGCATTGCTGGCGGACAACTCGCCATTCCTCAATTGTTCTTCGAGTCGCCGCTTGTAGCGAAACGTGACTTTGAGGCGATCATTCTTCGGTAAACACAAATAATCCAATTGTTCATCTTCAAGGAAGCGAAGATAGTCCAGCAGATGATCGGCAATGCCTCGAAAGGTTCTCGACTCATACCCACTTTCATTTTTGAGCTTATTTGTGAGGTAGAGATTTCCGATTCTCCAAGGCCGGCCATCACCCTGAATTAGAATTGGGAAGTTTGGGTAATACCCGTCCTCATCGGCTGAGAACACATAATCAGGCACGCCATTGGGATTGCCATCATGATGCGTCGAAAGGAACTTTATTTTCTGGAAGCGGAACTCAGGAATCAGTACGCGCCGGGCGCGGGACTCGTAGCGACTTTTTCCGGTCTTTATCTGATTGCGTGACATCGGACGACGTCCTCAGCAGCGTCATTTGTCCGCATTGTAGATCCTGCTGACTGCGGTGCCTACACACCTACATTCGGACTGCCGGAGATCATCACCATCACCAGCAGGCCGCCGACCAGCGCCATGTCGACCAGCGACAGCAGCACCAGGATCAGCTGGATCTCGGCCAGCTCGAACACCCGGGGCAGGACGTGGAAGACTTCCTGGAAGAACTTCAGGACCAGCGCCAGCAGCGCCAGCGACAGACCGAAGTAGATCGGCGCCAGCAACCAGCGGGCCGCGTACATGGCATTTTCGATCAGGCGTTCCATGGCGGGCAGTCATCCGGTCAGGGGGGAAGCGCCGGCCCGACGGCTCGCGCGCCGCGCCCGCCGCCGGCAACGGGGTCGTTCAGGGCTGCGGCTGCCGCAGCCAGCTGCCGCCCGGATGGCCGCGACCGGCGTTCTGCCGGCGCAGCTCGCCCTGCAGGTG
Source organism: Pseudomonas guangdongensis (assembly GCF_900105885.1). NCBI lineage: Bacteria > Pseudomonadati > Pseudomonadota > Gammaproteobacteria > Pseudomonadales > Pseudomonadaceae > Geopseudomonas > Geopseudomonas guangdongensis. The sequence continues at coordinate 722,919 of NZ_LT629780.1, forward strand.
CAGGGCCCAGATCGCCGGCCCGTCGACCAGCCGGTAGCCCTGACGCAGCAGGTTGGAGACGATCTCGCGCAGCACCGCATGGGCCTCGGCGGCGCCGTGGAACGGCCCCTGGGCCTTGAGCGTGGCGGGCTGGGCGGCGTCCAGCCCGGCGGCGCAGAGCAGGCTCCACAACCCCTGCCCGCCGGCCAGCGGACGCACGACGAACTCGATGCGGGTGACGACTCCCGGGCATTGCCGGGTCAGACAGAGGTGGCGCGACATGGCGACGGTCCTCGCGGGGGGCTTGTAGTGAGCCTAGTCCCGCCGCAGCGCCTTGCACAGCGCCGGTTATCCACCGTCGCTGTGGATAACCCCGTGGATGGCGCGGGGACAGATGCCGCCGGCCGCAGAACGCAGCCGGCGGGCGGGCGCTGGTCGAAAAACGCTCAGCCGGCCGAAGCCGGCGCCGCCTCGTCCGGGGCGTCGTCCTTGCCGGCCTTGTCGTCCTCTTCCTCCTCGGCGGCGATCTCCTCCTGCAGCTCGGCGATCTCGCGCAGGCGCTCGACCACCCGCGCGTTGACGCAGCCGGCCGGGAATACCCCGCAGGCATCGGCGCTGCCGGCGTGCTCGCCGACCAGCACGCCGAGGGCCTCGTCCACGGTGCGCACCGCGTAGACGTTGAACAGCCCGGCGCGCACCGCGTGGATCACCCGGGTATCGAGCATCAGGTTGCAGACGTTGGCCCAGGGGATGATCACCCCCTGCTCGCCGGTCAGCCCGCGCGCCTCGCAGAGGCGGAAGAAGCCCTCGATCTTCTCGTTGACCCCGCCGACCGCCTGCACCTCGCCGAACTGGTTGATCGAGCCGGTGATCGCGAAGCACTGCTTGAGCGGGGTGCGCGACAGCGCCGAGATCAGCGTGCAGACCTCGCCGAGCGAAGCACTGTCGCCGTCGACGTAGCCGTAGGACTGCTCCAGGGCGATGCTCGCCGAGATCGCCAGGGGGAACTCCTGGGCGTAGCGGCTGCCCAGGTAGCCGGTGAGGATCATCACCCCCTTGGAGTGGATCGGCTGGCCGAGGCTGACCTCGCGCTCGACGTCGACGATCCCCGAGCTGCCCGGGTAGACGGTGGCGGAAATCCGCGCCGGCACGCCGAACGCCGAGTCGCCGACCTCCAGCACGGTCAGCCCGTTGCACTTGCCGACCGCCGAACCGTCGGTGTCGATGAGGATCACCCCGGCCAGCATGTCGTCGAGAATCCGTGCCGAGACGCGCCCGGTGCGGGTCGCCTTGGCCTTCAGGGCGCGCTCGATGTGGCCGATGTCGGTCAGCTCGTCGCCGGCCACCTGGCGGATGAAATCGGCCTCGCTGACCAGCTGGAACAGGTCACCGATGCGCGCCGACAGGCGCCCCTGGTGCTCGGCCAGCCGCGCGCTGTAGGTGGCCAGGCGCGCCACCGCCTCGTTGGTCAGCGGCGCCATGCCCTCCTCCGAGGTGCGCGTCTTCAGCAACTGGGCGAACTGCTCCAGGCTGTCGTCGGCCAGCGGGATGTCCTCGTCGAAGTCGGCCAGTACGCGGAACAGCTCCTGGAAATCCGGGTCCAGCTCCTGCAGCGCGTAGTAGATCTGCCGCGAGCCGACGATCACCACCTTGACCTGCAGCGGGATCAGCTGCGGGGTCAGCGACACCGTGGCGATGCGCCCCAGCTCGGCCAGCGGCGACTCCATCTTCAGCTGGCGGCCGTGCAGGGCGCGCTTGAGGGCGTCCCAGACGAACGGCTCGCCGAGCAGCTTCTCCGCTTCGAGGATCAGGAAACCGCCGTTGGCGCGGTGCAGCGCGCCGGGGCGCAGCTGGCGGTAGCTGGTGTACAGCGCGCCCTGGTCGGAGCTGTACTCGATGCGCCCGAACAGGTTGTCGTAGGTCGGGTGCGACTCGAACACCACCGGCGCGCCGCCGTCGCGGGCATGGCCGACCATCAGGCTGGGGCCGTAGTACTCGACCAGCGCCTGCTTCTTCTGCGCATCGGCGCGGTTGTCCTCGACCAGCTGGTCGACCACCGTCTTCAGCAGGTCGACCTGCACCGCCTGCAGCCAGGCGCACACTCCGGCGTTCTCCGCGTACTGCGCCGACAGCGGCGAGAGCAGCGGTTCGAGCGCCAGGGTGATGGTTTCCTCGTTGAGCTGGCGCAGCCGGTTGCTCGACTCGCGCTTCCACTGCGGCAGGCTGGCCAGCTCCTCGTTGAGGCGCTCCTCCAGGTGGGCGATGTCGGCGTGGAAGCGCGCGCGCTCGGCCTCCGGCAGTTGGGCGAACTCGGCCTCGTCCAGCGCCTGGCCGTCCTTCATCGGGGTGAAGGCGATGTTGCTGCTGTCGCGGTACAGGGCGATGCCGCGCTCCAGCGCCAGCTTCTCGATCACGTCCAGGGCGCCGTCGTAGCGCTGGTTGAAGGCGCGGTCGATGGCGTTCTTCTTCTGCTGGTAGGTGGGCGTCTCGAACACCGCCGGGAAGGTCGCCAGCAGGTTGTCGATCAGCTGGTCGACATCGGCGATCAGCCGCTGCGCGGTGCCCGGCGGCAGGCGCAGCACGCGCGGCTCGCGCGGCTCGTCGAAGTTGTTGACGTAGACCCAGTCGCTGGGCGTGGCCTGGCGCTTGGCCTCGGCCTTGAGGTAGCGGCGCACGAAGGAGAAGCGCCCGGTGCCCGACTCGCCCATGACGAACACGTTGTAGCCCGGCCGCGGCATCGCCACGCCGAACTGCAGGGCGTCCACCGCGCGCTCCTGGCCGAGCACGCCGCGGAAGGGATCGAGTTCGTCGGTGTTGGCGAAACGCAGGCTGTCGGGATCGAACTGGCTGCTGAGCTGTTCGGGGGTGAGGCGCAGGGAATGAGCAAAATCGGCCATCGGGGTATTCCGCAAGGGTGGCAGGTACGCGGCGACCGCGCGCCGCGCGACCGGCGGCGCGGGCCAGCGGCCCCGGCGCGCCGGTCATTTTGCCGCCGATTGTTGACCCATCACCCCCGCTTGGCAAGGAGCGCCGGCCGCCGCCCCGAAGCCGGCACACAGACCGGCAGGCTCGCCGGGCGGCGAGCACCCGGCGAACGCGGCGCCAGCTGCTACTGCGGCGTTTCCATGATTAGCTCGACCCGCCGGTTGGTCGCCTTGCCCTCGGCGCTGGCGTTGTCGGCTAGCGGCCGGGTATCGGCATAGCCCACCGCGCGCAGCCGGTTGCTGCTCACCCCGTTGGACTCCAGGTAACGCACCACGCTGCCGGCGCGGGCGCTGGACAGCTCCCAGTTGGAAGGGAAGCGGGCGCTGCGGATCGGCACCGCATCGGTATGCCCGACCACCGCGACCTGATGGTCGGTGCTGTTGAGCACCGGCACCAGCTGGCGCAGCACGCGCAGACCGTCGAGGCTCAGCTCGGCCTGGCCGGAGGGGAACAGGATCTCGCTGCTGATGCGGAAGCTCACCGTGCCCTCGCTGACCACCACGTCGATGTCCTTGCCCAGCTTGTCCAGCGGCAGGCCTTCCAGCGGGTCCTTCTTGTGCGCCTGCGACTGGGTCTGCGGGGTCGGCACCTCGTTGCCGGAGGTTTCCAGGATACCGGCGTTCTTCGGCAGCACCTGCTGCCCGGCCAGCCCCTCGGCGATGCCCTGCATGTTCTTCAGGCCGTCGCCCTTGCCGGCGAAGGCCAGCATCACCACCAGCATCACCAGCAGCAGGGTCATCACGTCCAGATAGGTCATCAGCCAGCTTTCTTCCTCGGCCTCGCCGACCGGCATCGACGCCGCGTCCGCCGCCTGGCGCTTGACCCGGCGCGTCGCCTGCTTGGCGCGCGCCAGAGCCTGTTCCAGCTCGCGCTGGCGCAGCAGCAGGGCCTGCCGGGAATTGGCCGGCGCGGCCTGGGGTGCGCCGGAACCGCCGTTCTGCTCGCTCATCGCCGCCCCCTCAACCGCGCTCGTAGTCGCGTTCGCTGGAGCCGCTGTCGTTGATCTCGTCCTGGTACTGGGCCATGAACGAGTTCAGCGTCTCGCGCATCAGGCCCGGGCTGCGCTTGTTGCACATCATCGAGATGCCCTGCAGCACCATGTTCATCAGCACCACGCGCTGCTCGGTACGCCGCTCCAGCTTCACCGCCACCGGCTTGAACACCAGGTTGGCCAGCAGCACGCCATAAAAGGTGGTGATCAGCGCAATCGCCATCTGCCGGCCGATGGACGACATATCGCCGTCGCCGAGCAGGAACATCAGGTTGACCAGACCGATCAGCGTACCGACCATGCCGAACGCCGGCGCGAAGCTGGCCATCACCCGGAACAGCTGCGCCTCGGCATGCTCGCGCGCGCGCAGCCGCGAAATGCGCCACTGCAGCAGCTCGATGATGTCCTCCTCCGGGGTGTTGTCCACCACCAGCTGCACCCCGGTGCGCAGGAAGGGATTGCGCACCTGATCCAGCGCCTCCTCGACCTGACGCAGGTTGCCGCCCATCCACTTGCGCGAGATCTCGACCAGTTCTTCCATGTCGTCCTGGGTATACAACTTCTCGTTGCGCATCACCGTGGCGAACAGCCCGAAGATGCGCAGCACCTCGCTCAGCGGGTAACTGATGAAGGTCGCCGCCAGGGTGCCGACCAGCACGATGGCCAGGCTCGGCAGATCGAGGAACAGCATGGGATCTTCGGCGGAAAACACCATCACCACCGCCAGCAGAATGATGCTGGCGAGGATGCCGATAAAGGTTGAGGGGTTCATGGACGCTCCGTGAACAGGTGGGCAGACGCAGTCGTTATTCTTCGCTATGGCCAAACAGCCATCATGGTGGCGGGCGAGGGTATGCCAAGGGTCACCCCGCTGCAATCGCGGATTCTCCAGCAGATCGCTGCCGGCGGCCTTGATCCGCGACAGGGACGCGGGAAGAGCTTCTAACCGCATGCCCCTGCTCGCCGCAGCGAGGATGGGTGACCCACGTCACTCCCGGGCATCCTCTCTCGCGCCCCTGCAGCGCCAAATCTCCGCCGTCAGAAAAAAAAACCACTTTCCCCCTAAAGCTTGCCGTACAGCCGCCGATAGCTGAAGTAACGGCCAAACGGCGCCGTTGCCGCCAGGCGCAGAGCCATCGCGCAGCGCAGCTCGCCACTGGCATACATTGAGCAAGCAAGGAGTCACTCCATGTCCGTCATCAATACCAACTACCTGTCGCTGGTTTCCCAAAACAACCTGCAGAAGGCGCAGAGCTCTCTGGGCACCGCTATCGAGCGCCTGTCCTCGGGTCTGCGCATCAACAGCGCCAAGGACGACGCCGCCGGCCAGGCCATTGCCAACCGCATGACCTCCCAGGTCCGCGGCCTGACCCAGGCCCAGCGCAACGCCAACGACGGCATCTCCGTCGCCCAGACCGCCGAAGGCGCGCTGAACCAGGTCAACGACAACCTGCAGCGTATCCGCGAACTGGCCGTGCAATCGTCCAACGACACCAACTCCAAGGAAGACCGCGCCTCCATCCAGGCCGAGATCAAGCAGCGTCTGACCGAGATCGACCGTATCTCCGAACAGACCGACTTCAACGGCGTGAAGGTGCTGTCCAAGGACCAGAACCTGAACATCCAGGTTGGCGCCAACGACGGCGAGACCATCAGCGTCGGCCTGAAGAAGATCACTGCCGAGACCCTGAAACTGTCCGACTTCAACGTCAGCGGCCCGAAAGGCACTATCGCTGATGCAGCTGCAGCAGACTTCCAAGCAGCCTATGGTTCGACCACTAAAGTTGCCGGCGCCACCGTCGCAGAAGACACAGCCGACAAGCTGGCTGAGCGCCTGGGCGTTGACGCAGCTAGCGTGAAACTGGAAGCAGCTAAAGTCTTTGTCGACGACGAAGGCAGTATGTTCGCCAAGGTCAATATCAAGGCTAACAGCGTCGCGGAGTCCAACTCCCTGAAGGCGCTGGGCTTTGAACTGGAAAATGGCGACGCTGCTGACTACTACATCGCCCTGGAGCCGAGCGAGGCCAATGTCAGCACCCCGACCGTTGCTGCATTCAAAATCGACACCGAGAACCTGAGCCTGGCCTCGCTGAGCACCGGTGCCAGCTCCAACCCGATGGAGAAGCTCGACGCCGCACTGAAACAGGTCGACGAACTGCGCTCCGATCTGGGTGCCATCCAGAACCGTTTCGAGTCCGCCATCACCAACCTGCAGACCAACACAACCAACCTGCAGACCGCCCGTTCGCGTATCGAAGATGCCAACTACGCCGAGGAAGTTGCCAAGATGTCCCGCGCGCAGATCCTGCAGCAGGCCGGCACTTCCGTCCTGGCCCAGGCCAACCAGGTTCCGCAGGGCGTGCTGTCCCTGCTGCGCTAATAGCGCCGCCCGCCGGCAGGCTCGCCCTGCCGGCGCAGCACCACAGGGCACCCTTCGGGGTGCCTTGTCGTTTCCGCCCCCGGCCGGCCGGAAACGACAAGGCATCGCGCATGCTATAAAAGCCGCCGTACAAGCCGCGGGACCGTTGCAGGGTAAAAGGCGCGCGCCGCGCTTTCCTGTCGCCGGCCAGGCACGCAGCCCCGGCCCGCGCCGCAACTGCCAACCGCACACCCCGCCCAGACATTGCACATCAAGGAGCCTCCCATGGCGTCGTCCGACGACTTCAGCTGGCAACTGCATTCCCCCATCGTCGTGCTGGATAACGGCCCCTGGCTGGCACGTCAGCCACGCTTTGCCGAATATCTGGATTGGGGCAGCTTCCATGTCATCAGCTTCGATCCGGGCATGAGCCTGCCGCGCGACAGCCTGCCGACCAGCGAGCGCTTCCAGCTGCTCCCCCTGGCTATGCTCGGCGACGGCAGCACCGAGCAGGTCAACGTCTGTATCGATCCCGCCTGGAACGCCAGCCTGAGCCCGCTCGACGAAGCCATTTTGCCCGAGGGCTGTCAGGGCGCGGCCCAGGTCATCGCCCAGTTGCCGGTCAGCCCGGTACAACTGGACGCCATCGAAGGGCTGCCATGCCTCGATTGGCTGGTGCTGGGCGCCGGTCACGATGCACTGACAATCCTCGAACAAGGCAGCCGGGCACTGGCCGATACCCTGCTGCTACAGGTGGAACTGTGCTTCCAGCCAGTACATGCCGGACAGCCAGGCTTCGAGCAAGTCGCCGACTGGGCATGCCGTCACGGCTTCCGCTTCCACGGCTTCACCCAGGTGCACCACCTGCCGCTGCAACTGCCGGAGGACTACCAAGCCACCGAACAGGGAATGGCCTGGCTGAAGGCCAGCGCCCTGTTCGTTCCCAACAGGGCGCGCATGGCCCGCCTGGACGCCGAGCAACTGACCCGGCTGGCATTCCTCTTCGATACCGTCTTCGATGCACCGGCCACCAGTTTCGCCCTGCTGCAGCAAGCCGATACACAGCTGGCACGCCGCTACGGCCATGCCCGCCTGCCCCGCGCCGAGCGCTGCCTGCCCGATGCGCTGAGCGACTGGCACGGTGCCGAGGCAGTCTGCGAGCAGCCGTTGCCGGAGCGTATCCGCGAGCGGGCGCTGGCCTGCCTGGCACGGGGTAGCGTACAGGGTGCCATTCTCTGGAGCCGTAAATGGCTAGAACAGGAGCCCGAGCACCGTGAGGCGCTGCACTGCCTTGCCGAGGCGCAGTCATACGCTGGCCAGCACGCCGAGGCGCAGGCCCTGCTGCAACGTCTGCAGCGTCGCTACCCCGACGATGCAGCGCTGGCCGCCAGCCTGGCCTGGACCTACTGGCGCGCCGGGCAGCCCAAGGGGACCCGCAAGACCCTGGAAACGCTTCCCCAGGACACCGATGCCAGCCTGACCTACTTGCAGGCCCGACTGCAGGCCGCCAGCGCCAAACCCCGCGAGCGCCGCGAAGCCTTGCAGCTGTGCAGCAGCGCCCTGGCGGCCAGCCCGCAGGCCGCTCACTGGCTGGCCCTGCAGGCCAGCCTGCTGGCCATGGCCGGCGCCCACGAACAGGCACAAGCTGCCAGCCGGGAGGCCATGGCGCAGCTCGACGACAGCGACATGGAGCTGCGCGGGCTGGCCCTGCTGGATCTGGCCGATACCTGGCAACACATCGGCGAGCCGGGCCACGCCCTGCAGACGCTGCAACAGCTCAGCGAGATGCGCCCCGCATCGCTGATCTCCGCTCAGGCCCAGGGGCGCCTGGTGGACGCATTGGCGCGCAGTCCGCAGGCGACGGAGCGGGCATTGGGCGACGCCTTGCGCCCGCTGTGGAGTGCCTGGCGACAGAGCGGGCGCGGCCGCTTCGGCCTGCCCGAGCAGTCGTTGCCGGCGCTGCGCCTGGCTGGCTGCCGCGATACCACGCAGCGTCTGGCGGCCTACGAACTGGCTCAGCTGCTGCCCGGCGCAGCCCGGGTTCTGGATATCCACAGCCAGAACGGTGCCCTGCTGATCGGCCTGGCCGCTCAGGTACCGCTGGCTGCCGGTATCGGGCTGAGCGAGCATCCGGCCGACCGGGTCCTGGCCCAGGCCTGCGCCGCACGCCTGGGGCTGGCAAACCTGAGTTTCGTCCCCGGCTCCCTCAACGACTACGCACACGACGCCCCCTTCGACCTGATCATCGCCAGCGAAGCGCTGCATCGCAGCGGCCTGCACTGGGAAGACTTCGGCGAGCGGCTGCTGGCGCTGTGCGCTCCCGGCAGCTGGGTGCTGCTGGAAAGCCAGGGCAACTTCGACCTGGAAGAGCCGGAACCGGGCTTTGCCGACATGGCCACCGCCATCGCCAGCGCCGGCTTCGAGAGCGTGCGCGAGATCCGCTTGTGCGACGACGGCAACAGCCTGCGCAGCGCCTATCTGCTGCGCGCCCCCATTACTACCACCCCGCGTCCCGCGCAGGACTGATAGGAGCTTCCGCCATGAACATGCCGATCTTTACCGGGGACGCCAGCGATATCGAGCCCCTGCATAACCTCTGCCGCCTGCTTCTGGACAACGGTGCCTGGCTGCACCGCGAACTGGTCATCCATGCCGAGGGCGGCGATCTGTCGCTGCGCGGCGCGCGACCGGATACGGAGCGCGCCAGCTATATGCGCGTGCCGGTACAACTGATGCCGGCGTTGCAGGACTTCACTCTGCTCACTGATCGGGATCGTCAATTGTGTGCTGTGCCAGTGCGCAAGGACATCGACCCACTACAACAGCGTGTGATGCAGTTGATGCTGGAGTTGTATAACCGGACCGGCAAGCTAGCTCAGTGGGAGGCCAGCTATCCGGGCTTCGCCTGGTACGATCAGGATGCGCTGATGCAGCACCTGTCCAGCGCTCGCCCCACTAATGGGTGCAAACAGATCTACGCTGCCGCACAGAATCCACAGAGCATCGAAGCCACCTTGCCCCACAGCTTCATGGGTTCGCGCAAGTTCTTTATGCGCAGTCAGTACAGCGGAAGAACGAGCCACACACATGTACTGATGCCGCTAGTGGACTGCCTCAACCACCACCCCTTGGCAGAGGGCTACAAGATTCACGAAACGCCGCAGCCTGCTGTGATGCGCGTCCTGACACGTCCACAAGGCGAGCAGAGCGAGCTTTTCGTCTCCTATAACCAGTTCGATGCCGTGGATACGCTGTTGAACTATGGCTTTGTCGACAGTCAGACACCGTTCTTCTTCTCGGTGCCCTGCAGCGTTCAGATCGGCCAACATTGTCTGGAAGTCCAGCAACAGCGCTACCTGGAGTCCGCCCATCGCCATCCGCGCCTGCGCGCCCTGGGCCGACAGGCGCCGGGAGTCGAGGTCACAGGTGCGCAGTCGCTGAGTATCTCCGGCTTGATTATTCCCGATGCGGAAAACATCGATCAGCTGCGTCTGGCCGCTGCCGCCATCGGAGAGATCAGCGGGCTGGTCAAGAGCCACAAGGACATGGAGATCTTCGTGCGCGGTTTCGAGGCCAAGGTGATCGAGTACAACAGCCAGTGGTGGCAGACCCTGCGCGAGCTGACCGGACATCTGGATACCCAGCACCCGGCAGCGCAACTGGCTGCCAGAGGCTGCGCGCATCTGGAGGCCTACGCCGCGGCGATTGCACGGCTACATTGAAGCCCCTTTCACCCACTCTATGCGGCGGTATCGGGCGCTCAGCGCCGGCTGCGACGACCCCTGTCGCAGTGCAATACGTCATGGCTTAATTGCCTTTCCGATAGGTGGTAGTCTGCGCGCCATCGCAATGGATGCCATGCGCCCAGACCGTCCACCGCGCCCCGCTCGTTCGAGATGGCGCGGCCCGAATGGCCGCGCACATCGACCAAGAGCAATGGTGCAGACTCATGCTGAACATCAAGACCAACATCCCTGGACTGCAGTCGCTGAACAACCTGAAGGCGGTGCAGAAGCGTATGAGCAGTGCGATGGAGGGACTGTCATCGGGGTTGCGGGTCAACTCCGCGGCCGACGATGCCGCCGGCCTGAGCATTGCGAACCGCATGACGGCCAACTTGCGCGCCAGCGACAAGCTGACGCAAGGCATCAACGATGGCATCAGTCTGATGCAGGTGGCCGAGGGCGGCCTGAACAGCATCAACGAAATACTCCAGCGCTCGCGCGAGCTGGCCGTACAGGCTGCCAACGGCACACTGTCGGACGGTGACCGGGCGAGCATCAATGCCGAATACAAGCAACTGAAGGCGGAGATCGACCGGATTTCCCGAGGCACCGAGGCCTTCGGCAAACACCCGCTGGCGCCGGGGCTACCCGAGCCGACAACCGCGATCCTGGGCAATACGCCGCCACTGGGGCAAAAGTTCCCGGTCAGCGGCTCGGGCGGCTCGTTCTCCTCGGGCATCGTTTCCACCGCCTATGTGCCGGCAGGTGCCAAGAATGTCACCCTGACCATCGATTCCCTCGGGGCCGATGACGATATCCAGCTGTTCGCCCGCGATGGCACCCATCTGGTCGGTACGCCGCTGCTCGGCGCCGATGCCGACATCGTCTGGATGCAGCGGCAGGTCACCGATGGGGCTTCGGCCAAGAATCTGGTGCTGACCACGGAAAACGGCTTCCTGCCTACGGCCAGCTATTCGGATGCCCAGCTGCTGCAAGGTCCGGCGACCTACGATGCAAGCGGTGGCGCCACAGGCACCTACAACGGTATGACCTTCACCTACAGTGGCGACGGCGACCGCTATGAGGATGCCCTGACCGGCGGTTACAACAACGGCAGCAATGGCGCCAATCGGGTCGAGCGGCTGAATATCGACGAGGCGACGGAAGACCTCGTACTGCTGGTGGTCGGCCAGGGTGCCTTTACCGCCACCGTCACCTGGGACACGATGCCCTCCCCCACAGTGACGCCCCCGCCACCTCCGCCACCACTGAGCACGCCGACGGAGATTCTACTGAGCGCCTCCTATGGCAACCGCCCCGATTCGGTGACTATCGAGCCCACTCCCTCCGACAGCGCCTCGCTGGGGCTGGCGGATGTCGAGCTTGACCCTATAGAAAAGGCTCGCGAGGCACTGAGCAAGCTACAGCAGGCGATGAACAAGGTGGATCGCTATCGCGGCCAATATGGTGCTCTCAGCAACCGTTTCGAGGGGGCCATCGTGAATCTGGTACAGGAAAAGATCAGCACTGCGAGCGCACGTAGTCGCATCGTGGATGCCGACTACGCCAAGCTCAGTGCCGAACTGGTGCGCACCCAGATTCTCCAGCAGGCCGGCACCGCCATGCTGAGCCAGGCGGGGCAATTGCCCCAGGCAGCGCTGACCCTGCTGCGTTGAACAGCGCTAAAGTCTAAGGCTAGGCGGGCGACTGGACCGGGCGGCAAACGCCGCTTCTACAGAGCGTCATGGGCGCCTGGTTCGGCACAATCCTTGCCAGCACCGCGCAGCGGTTTATCATCGCGCTCCCCTCTCGCCGAACTCACGCCCATGCCCAGCCTGGACATCACCCTGGATCTCAGCCGCGAGCAGTGCATCGCCCACTACCAGGGCCAGGCGCAGCAGGTGTATGCGCGCAGCCTGGATGGCCGGCGCGTGGTGTTTCCGGCCAGCGCGCTGGTCCGGGTGATGACCCACGACGGCGTGCGCGGACGTTTTCGCCTCGACTTCAGCCCCTCCGGGCGACTGCTCGGGCTGGTGCGGGTCTAGAGAGTCCCGCCGCCCGGCATGCCCACTCCCCTCTCCCGATCCGCCCCACCACCGAGCCGCCGATGAGTTCACCTCCGCAGTTCCAGATCCAGTTCCGCGAGCGCCTGGCCGGCAGCATCGCCAAGGCCGAGCGGGCGCTGAGCGCCGAGTACGCACCCAAGCTGGCGCTCTACCGGGAGCCGGAGCGGATCGTCGAGCGGCTCAACGGCATTCTCCAGCGCTGCACGCTGCTGCGCAGTCTGCTGCTGTTCCCCATGGGCGTCCGCGAGTTCAACGAGCTGCTGCGCAACGAGATCGACTTCGTGCGCGGTGCCGAGCTGTTCCTCGACGAACTGGGGCTGTACCAACCGGCGGCACTCGGGGCCACCGCCGCGGTCTGAGGAAGGGTGCGCCGCTCGGCAAAGCGGAAAGCAGCGCACAAACGCTACTTTTCTGACGACAGAAAAATGTCTCTTCGCGTTACAGTAGGCGCCATCCGCAGGATGCGCCGCCGGCGCGGCCGCACCTTCCACTGACGACACCCGCAGATTCCCATGAGCCAGACTCCTCTCCTTCAGGACCCGTTCCGCGCCCGCCTGGGCGGCATCATCCGCCAGGCCGAAACCGCCCTGAGCCCCGACTGGCAACCGCGCCTGCTGCAGTTCAAGGAGCCGGAGCGGATCGTCGAGCGCCTGCAGGCCATCATCAAACGCTGCGCGCTGCTCAACAGCCTGCTGCTCTTCGATATCGGCATGCGCGAGTTCAACGAGCTGCTGCGCAACGAGATCGACTTCGTGCGCGGCGCCGAGCTGTTCCTCGACGAGTTGGGCATCGTACAGATGCAATCCACCGGCTGATCCGGCCACCGACTAGCGGAAACGACAGACCCCGGCCGAGGCCGGGGTCTGGGAGCGATGCGGGCGCTGGTTCAGTGCTTGAGCAGGCTGAACAGGTAGTCCGGCAGCGGGTCGATGACGATGGGCTGACCCTCGTAGCGGGCCTTGACCTCGGCCTGCGGGGCGACGCCGTTGGGCAGGCGCGCGGCATCGCCGAGCTGGCGATGGGCGTGGAAGTCGATGACGCAACCATCGGCCTCGACCCAGAAGTGCGGTGACAGACTCTTACCATCCAGTTCCACTCGACCGAGCATCGCCTTGCAGGGAATGCGCTGCTCGGCCAGGCGGGTGATCACCAGGCGAGCCATGCCGTCGCATTCGACGTGGGCGGGGTTCAGGTCATTGAGCAGGTTTTGTAACTGGGGGCCGTTCATGGGTGGAATCCTTGGTGGTGTTCCGGCTGTTCAAGGTGGGCGTATTTTAGACTAAAGTCTAATGCCCGTGTATGCGCAGTTTTCCGGTTTCTTCCATCGCACATGAATTTCCGGCATATCACGCCAGGCCGAGCGCCGCCGGTCGCGCCCGGCGCAGGTAGTCTTCCAGCTCGCTCAGGGGCATCGGCCGGGCGTAGTAGTAGCCCTGGAACACGTCGCACTGGCTGTCAAACAGCCGCGCCGCCTGGGCGGCGGTCTCCACGCCCTCGGCGACCACCTGCAGGTCGAGGTGGTGGGCCATGGAGATGATCCCGCGGGTCACGGCGGCATCGCGCGGGTCGTCGATCAGGTCGCGGATGAAGCTGCGGTCGATCTTGACCTTGTCGATCGGCAGGTCCTTGAGGTAGCTCAGGCTAGAGTAGCCGGTGCCGAAGTCATCCAGGGCCAGGCCGACGCCCAGCGCCTTGAGTTCGCGCAGCAGCGCGATGGCCCGCTCGGCGTTCTCCAGCAGCACGCTCTCGGTGATCTCCAGCTCCAGGCAGCGGGGCGGCAGGTCGCTGGCCCGCAGTGCCTCGCGCACGCTGTCGAGGAAGTTGTCGCGCAGGAAGTGCACCGCCGAGATGTTCACCGAGACGGCGCCGCCCTGCAGCCCGTCGAGCTGCAGGCGCCGGGCGTCGCGGCAGGCGCGGGCCAGCACCCAGAGGCTGATCGGGATGATCTGCCCGGTGTCCTCGGCGACCGGGATGAAGCGCGCCGGCGAGATCATCCCCTGCTCGGCGTGCGGCCAGCGCAGCAGCGCCTCGTAGCCGGTCACCGCGCCGCTGCGCGCATCGATCTGCGGCTGGTAGTGCAGCTCGAAACTCAGCGCCTCGATGGCCTTCTGCAGCTCGTTGCGCAGGGTCATGCTTTCGCTGACCTGGCGGTTGAGGTGCTCGGTGTACCACTGGTAGTTGTTGCGGCCGCGCTGCTTGGCCTGGTACATGGCCAGGTCGGCCTGCTGGATCAGCTGCATGGGCTGGGCGATGGCGCCGTCGCTGAGGGTGATGCCGATGCTGGCGGTGACGTGCAGGTCCAGCTCGTTGAGCCGGTAGGGCCGCGCCACGCAGGCGATCAGCCGCTCGGCGACCGCCAGCACGTCCTCGCCGTGGGCCAGGTCGGGGAGGACGATGACGAACTCGTCGCCGCCCAGGCGCGCCAGGGTATCGCCGGGACGCAGCTCGGCGGCCAGGCGCTGCGCCACCTCGACCAGCATGCGGTCGCCGATGGCGTGGCCGAGGGTGTCGTTGATCGGCTTGAAGCCGTCGAGGTCCAGCAGCATCACTCCCAGCTGGCGCTGGTAGCGGCGGGCGATCTGGCAGCCCTGCTCCAGCCGGTCTTCCATCAGCGCGCGGTTGGGCAGGCCGGTGAGCACGTCGTGGTTGGCGTTGTAGGCCAGCTGCGACTCGAAGTGCTTGCGCTCGGAGATGTCGTTCTGCACGCCGATGTAGTGGGTGATCACCCCGCGCTCGTCGGGCACCGGGGCGATGTACAGGTCGTTCCAGAAGGCGCTGCCGTCCTTGCGGAAGTTGCGCAGCACCACATGCACCTCGCGCTGCGCGGCCAGCGCCCGGCGGATCTCCTCGATGCCGCTCTGCCGCGTCTCACTCCCCTGCAGGAAGCGGCAGTTGCGGCCGAGCGCCTCCTCGGCGCTGTAGCCGGTGATCTGCTCGAAGGCCGGGTTGACGTAGATCACCGGGCGGCCGGGAGCCTGCGCGTCGACGATCAGCACGCCGTTGTGGCTGGCTTCCAGGCAGCGCTGCAGCAGCGCGGCGCGGGCGTTGCTCTGCAGCAGGCGCTCGCTGGCGGCGCTGCGCTCCAGGGCGTAGCGGATCGCGCGGCCGAGCTGGCGGGCGTCGAACTGGCCCTTGACCAGGTAGTCGGCGGCGCCCATGGCCAGTGCGCGGGCATCCAGCTCGGTGTCGTCCTGGCCGGTGAGCAGGATCATCGGCCGCAGCCGGCCGGCCTCGCCGGCGTATTCGAGCAGCTCCAGGCCGGAGTCGGCGCCGAGCCGGTAGTCGATCAGGTAGAGGTCGTGGGCATCGCGCGCCAGCGCGGCCTTGCCGGCGGCCAGGCCGCTGACCCAGTCGAGGTGGCAGGACAGGCCGGCGGCCTCGTCGAGCAGGTCGCGCAGGATCAGGTAGTCGTCCTCGTCGTCCTCGATCAGCAGCAGGCGCAGCGGTTGCGCGGTGGGGGTCATGTCGGTGGGTCCTGTTCCGGGGTGTCGCTGGCGCAGCGATAGTGGCCGAGACTGCCGATCAGGTCGAGCAGCCCCTGGTAGCTGGCGGGTTTGCTGAAGAAGGCGCGGGCGCCGGCCTGGCGGGTGGCGGCGATTTCCTCGGCGTCGCAGGAGGTGCTGAGGATCACCACCGGGATGTGCCGCAGGCGCGGCTCGCGCTGCAGCTCGCGCAGCGTCTCGCGGCCGTCCATGCGCGGCATGTTGAGGTCGAGGAGGATCAGTTGCGGGCAGCAGGCGCCGCGCAGGTCGTGGCGCAGGCAGCGCTGCAGGTAGGCCAGCGCCTCCTCGCCGTCGTGGGCGAAGGCCACCGGCCCCTCGACCCGGCACTCGCGCAGGGCCTCCTGCAGCAGTAGGCAGTCGTCGGGATCGTCGTCGACCACCAGGATCGGGCCGCACAGGTTCGGCTGCATGCTCAGGCTCCTTGCTCGCGGACCGGGAAGCTCACGCAGAAGCGCGCGCCCTCGCCCGACCGGCTGCTGGCGGAGAGCGTCGCGCCATGGCGCTCGACGATCTTCTTGACGATGGCCAGGCCCATGCCGGTGCCGGGATAGTCCTGGCGGCCGTGCAGGCGCTGGAAGGGGTTGAAGATGCGGTCGAGGTACTTCTCGTCGAAGCCCACACCGCGGTCGCTGACGCACAGGGTATGGCGCCCGGCCTCGTCTGGCCAGGCGCGGATGCTCACCTGTGGGGCCTGGCCCGGGGCGTGGAACTTGATGGCGTTGCCGAGCAGGTTCTGCAGCAACTGGCGGATCTGCAGCGGGTCGCCGTCGATGCACGGCAACGGCTCGCGGACGATCTGCGCGCCCTCGGCCTCGATGGCGCCCTCCAGATCGTGCAGCACCTCGTCGAGCAGCGCGTCCAGCGACAGGCGCACGAACGGCTGGGCGCGGGTGGCGACCCGCGAATAGGCCAGCAGGTCGCGGATCAGCCCCTGCATGCGCACCGCCGCGCCGCTCATCCGCTGCAGGTAGTCGAGGCACTGGTCGTCGAGCCCGCTGGCGCGGCTCTGCAGACGTTCGGCGAAGGCCTGGATCTTGCGCAGCGGCTCCTGCAGATCGTGGGAGGCAACGAAGGCGAACTCCTGCAGTTCGCGGTTGCTGCGCGCCAGTTCGTCGAGGGTCGCCTGCAGGGTGCGCTCGGCGGCCTTGCGCTGGTGGATGTCCTTGGCCACGCAGAACACCCCGACGATGCCGCTGTCGGTGACGATCGGCATCAGCGTGACCTCCAGCTCCAGCGGCTGGCCGGCGGCGTCGACGCCCTGCACCTCGAAGCCGCTCGGCTGGCCGACGGCGCTGCGCCGCAGGCGGGGCAGGATGCGCTGCGCCTCGGCGCCGGGCAGGTGGCGGCTGTAGTGGCTGCCGCACAGGCGCGTCTCGTCATGGCCGAACAGCGCGCAGGCGGCCGGGTTGGCCTGCTGGATGCGCCCGTCGAGGGCGAAGGCCAGCACCGGATCGGGGCTGCAGCTGAACAGCGAGCGAAAGCGCTGTTCGCTGTCCTGCAGGCGGGCATGGGCCTGCAGGTGCTCGATGGCCAGGCCGGCCAGATGGCTGGCGGTGGCCACCCGCTCCTCCAGCTCCGCCTCGACCCCGGCGGAATGCGACCGGTAGATGCCGAAGGTACCGAGCAGCTGGCCGTCGCCGGCCAGCAGCGGCGTCGACCAACAGCTGTTCAACGCATGCCGGGCCAGCAGCTCGTGCAGCCCGGTCCAGGCCGGGTCGCGGGCGGTATCGGCGCTGAGCACCGGCTGGCGGCGATGGGCGGCGGTGCCGCAGGAGCCGATGCCTTCGCGGATCGGCACGCTGGCGATGGCCTCGCTGTAGTCGGTCGGCAGGTTCGGCGCGGCGGCCAGTTGCAGGCGGCGGCCGTCGCCCGAGGCGGTCATGATCGAGCAGCGCAGGTCGCTGCCGCGCGACTCGACCAGCCGACAGATCTCGCCGAGGGTGCTCGCCAGCGGCTGGCGGGTGGAGATCATCCCGAGGATGCGCCGCTGCGCCTCCACATAGGCCTGCTTGTCGGCCTGCTGGTCGTCGAGGCGCTGCTGCCGACGAGCCGGCGCCGGCGCGCGCGGCACGAGCATCAGCAACAGGTTTAGGAGCAGACCGCAGGCCAGCACCGGCAGCAGCCACGCCGGCGGCGCCTGGCGCTGCAGCAGGGCGACCAGCAGGCTGGCCAGGCCGACCGCCTGCAGGGCGAAGGCCAGGGCACGAAGGTAGACCGGAAAGGACGCGGCGCGTAGGTACATGTATGGGCTGCCCGGATATCCCGCGGCCCTCATGGCCGGGGAACGCCACTGTAGCGGCAAATCGCCGGGCGATGCAGCGTCTTCCGGACTATCGTATAAGCCGCCGCGCACGGCTGCCGGCACGCCGCGGGCAGGCGCGAACCGACCGCCCGACGCTCAAGACTCGCGGCGGCCAGCCGATATGCTTGTCGATGTGCCATGACAAAAAGTCATGCTTCGTATGGAGGGGAACACCCATGAATTCACCGCTCTTGGATGCCAGCGCCGTCACACCCAACCCGGCCACCGTCAACCTCACGCCCCGGCAACGCCTCGAAGGCGCTCTCGCCCAGCTGCCCGCCGTCGCCGGCAGCGCCGCCGCGCAGAGCCAGAGCAGCCAGCCGGCACTGCTCGACCGCCAGGAACTGGTCGAGCCGGTACAGCGCATCAACGAGTCGCTGGCCGGCTTCGGCGTCGAGTTCCAGCTCAGCGAGCCGGGCAAGCATCTGGTCGCACAGATCGTCGACCGCGAGAGCGGCGAGCTGATCCGGCAGATTCCCAGCGAGGAAGTGCTGCGCGTGATCGACAATCTGGACAAGATGCGCGGCCGCCTGCTCGAAGAGACCGCCTGAGTCGTCCGCCAGGCGGCGACCCGGATCGGCGCCACGCCCCGACTCGTACACCGAGCGGGGCGGGCATGCAGTACGTACCCGCTCAGGCCCAGCGGGCCTCCGGCACGATGATACCCTCGACCTTGCCCAGCTTGCCCAGCTCGGTGCCGGTCAGCGGCTCGCTGAGGGTCGCACCCAGCAGGGTGGCCTGATCGGTGAGCTGCACCTGGGCGATGCGCCCCTGGGTGTCCAGACGCTGCACCCAGCCCAGCGCGCCCTCGGCGAAGCGCACCAGCGCGCCGATCGGGATGATCCCGAAGTGGCGGATGTAACGGCTGCACCACTGGCTGTCAAGCTGCGCCTCGCGGCCGATCAGGTAGCGATAGATGCCGCTGACCGCCTGCCCCGGACGATCCGGACGGGCGCGGCTCATCGCGTCGACCACGTCGACCACCGCGGCGACCCGGGCCAGTTCGCCCAGTTGCTCGCCCTTCAGCGCCAGCGGATAGCCGCTGCCATCCAGACGCTCGTTGATGCCCTCGACGATACCGCGGATCACCGGCTCAGGAATCCACTTGCAGCTGCCCATGCGCGCGCGCAGCATGCCGACGTGGGTGGCGAACTCGCTGCGCTGTTCGGCGCTCATCCGCTCGACGCGCAGCAGCGCCGGCGGCAGCAGGGCCTTGCCCAGGTCGTGCACCAGAGCACAGGCGACCACTGCCTTGACCAGGTCGCGCGGCGCGTTGCGAGCGGCGATCAGGTCGGCCAGGCGGGTGGCCACGGCGATGCTGTGCTGCACCAGCGGCGAGTCGTCGACCAGGCAGTGGCTGGCGAACAGCATCGACTCGCGGTCCTCGTCGAGCAGGTTGAGGAGGAATTCGCTGTGCCGCGACAGCAGCACCGGATCGACCTCGCCGCCCTGCTGCAGCTGCAGCAGCTGGCCGTTGAGGTACACCGCGACCCGCGCCAGGCGGCGGGCCATCGGCGTGGCGTAGTCGAGGCCGTGGGGACGCGGGCCGCTGTCGACCGCCTTGCTCTGCTCGGGACGCACGAACAGCGCCGAGGGCGCCAGCGAGGCGTCGCCGCCCACCGCGGTGCGCGCCCCTTCGCGCTCGATCTCGCGCACATAGAACCACAGGCGCCGCTCCAGCTCGGCGCTCAGCTCGCCGAAGCCGCAGCCGAAGCGCACGCTCTGCCAGTCGCCGCTGATCTGTGCATGGCGCACCACGCCGTTCAGGTTGACCTTCTGGCCGTTGGGGAACTGCAGCTCGATGCGCTCGAGCACATGCTCGGCCTGCAGCTCGGCGGCGCCGCCGGCGGCCTGCAGCTCCAGGCGGCAGCCCCCGAGCGACAGGTCGAGCAGGCGACCGCCGAACAGGCGGTCGCTGTTCTCGGCCTTCACCGTCACCAGCACTTCCATGCGCGCGTTCAGCTCGGCGCGGAAGGTACTGCGCCGGTGCAGCACTTCCAGCCACTGTGGCCAGTCGCAGGCGATCTGCACCCGGCCGGCCACTTCCAGACGCTGGCGCGGGCGCAGCGGCGCGGTCTGCAGCAGGGTGCCGCCGGCCCGGCCGGTCAGCACGAAGGACTCGGGCATCTTCTCCAGCATGTCGGCCACGCCGGGCGCCGAGGTCAGGTCGAGCACCAGCTCCTCGTCGGGACTGACCTCCATCAGCAGCACCGGCAGCGGCTGCTCCTCCTGGTAGATGCACAGCAGCTGCGCGTCGCCCTGGGCACACAGGGTTTCGAGCAGATCGCGGCAACGCCCCGGATGTTCGACGCGGGTGAAGATATCGCTGGCCTGTTGTTCCATTTCCATCCCTTAGCTCGCCTGCGGCAGGACGCCGGCCGGTCGCGGGCGGGTCATGCAAAAGGTCGTTATGATGCCAGCATATCGGCTGTGCGGGGATCGACTTTAGCCGCCCGCCTCACTCCGACAGCCAGCTGCGCAGCCGCGCCACCGCCTGGCTGTGCAACTGACAGACGCGCGACTCGCTGACCCCGAGCACGGCGCCGATTTCCTTGAGATTGAGGTCTTCCTGGTAGTAGAGGGCGAGCAGCAACTTCTCGCGCTCGGGCAGGGCTTCGATGGCCTTGATCAGCCGCTCGCGGTCGCGCCCCTCGGCCAGCTCGGCGAACGGCGAGAGGGCCTGGCTGGTGGCGCTCACCGCATCGATCTCGTCCTCGCCCATCTCGTCGAGCGCCACCATCTGGCTGCCGTTGGCATCCAGCAGCAGCTGACGGTATTCGGCTAGGTCGATGCCCAGCGCGGCGGCGATCTCGCGCTCCTCGGGCGCACGACCGAGGCGCTGTTCGAGCAGACGCAGAGTCTCGTCCAGGGCACGGGCGTTGCGCCGCACCCGGCGCGGCACCCAGTCGCGACTGCGCAGCTCGTCGAGCATGGCGCCGCGGATGCGCTGGCTGGCGAAGGTGGCGAAGCTGGCGCCCTGATTGGCGTCGAAGCGCTTGAGGGCATCGAGCAGGCCGATGGTGCCGGCCTGGATCAGGTCGTCCAGCTCGACGCAGGCCGGCAGCTTGAGCTGCAGGCTGAGGGCCTGGCGCCGCACCAGCGGCAGATGCTGTTCGAGCAGATCGCGCTGTTTGAGTTTGCCCTGTGCCGTGTACATCCGCTCGCCTGAACTGCCCTGAAGAGAAACCCGAGAAAGAGTGGTCGCCACGCGCATCGCGCCCGTACCTGGGCGGGGTGCCCGGCGGGCCGGTGCCTGCATTGTTACCGCGCCCCTGCGAGGGTCAAGCCCGGAACACTCGCCGCCAGTGCCGGCTATTCGGTGCTTTGTCGCCGTGCTCAGCGGTAATGCACGAATAGTTGCAGGTCGCGCACCTCGACGGCTGGCATGCCCGGCGCCAGGTGGAAGCGAAAATGCAGCGGCTGTCCGGCGTCCAGCCCGGCCAGGCCACGGGTCAGCCCGCGCCCCACGCCCGAACGGCTGTCCAGCTCGACACAGCGCTGCGGGTGGCAGAGCCAGGCCTGTAGGTGCGTGGCCATCGGCAGCTGGAACTGCCAGCGCACCTGCTCCAGGCTGCGGCCCCGGGCCATCGCCGGCGGCGTCAGCAGCGCCGACGGGGTGTCGCGCCCGGCCACCGCGACGCGCAGGCTCGCAGCGCTGGCGTGCCAGCTGCTCACCGCGCCGGCCGCCAGCAGCGGCTCGGAGCACAGCGATAGCGCTGCCAGCAGGACGATCCCCAGACGCTTCATTCGGCCACTCCCGGCTGCTCGGCGAGCAGCAGCAGTTCGATGCCGAGAAAGCCCGCCGCGGCCTGCTGCAGGTTGCCGAGCAGGCCGCGATGGGAAGCGATGCCCGGATGCAGCACCAGCAGGCGCTGCGGGCCGTCGGCCTCGGCCAGCCGGCGCAGGGTCAGGTAGGCGCGGCGGAAGCTGTCCAGGTCGCTGTCCACCCACAGCGCCCAGCGCGACTGCTGGGCCGCCAGCACGCCGAAGTGCGGACTGTCGACATCCAGCGCGACGATGCGCCATAGCTGCGGGTCGCCCAGCCAGCGGTGGCCGTTGGCGTGCCAGCGCTGCAGGGTCTGCCAGGCGCGCGCGCTCTGCTGCGCGCTGGCGTCGGGCAGACCGACCACCATCAGGGTCTGCCGCGGCTGCGCCGCGTGGCTGGGCGACGGCTCGACCGATGCCTCGACGACAACCTCGGGCGCTGCCGGCGGCGGCGTTTCGGCGGGCGACGCCAGCCCCTGCTGCTCGGCCCAGCGGCGCAGGCCGGCGGCCTGGTCGCTGGCGCCTAGGCCATTGTCCGGCTGGCTCGCGGCGGAGGAAAACTCGAACATCAGTACAGCCCGCCGCCCTGGGTGCCGATCTGCCGGAAGGCGTCGCGCGCGGCCAGCAGGTGCAGCAGCGCATCGAGCTGCTGGCCCGGTCCGCGCGGACGCCGGCTGCCGCTGAGCGCCGCCAGCTGGGCGCGCACGTCCATGGCCCAGGCGTCACTGGCCTGATCGAGACGGCTGGCCGCAGCCGCCAGTCCGGCGGCGAGGAACAGGCGCAGCTCCTGCTGCAGCGGCTCGCGGTCATCGCCGAGCGCCTGCCAGGCGCGCAGGGTCAGCGACGGCAGTTCGTCGCCGCTCAGCTGCCGGCGCAGGCTCTCGGCCTGCCGGGCCAGTCCCTGCTGGCCCAGTTCGGGGCTCCAGGCCAGCCAGTGGCGCTGGGCGAACGGCTGGGTGGCGTCGACCTCGAACAGCTGGCCGAACCAGGCCTGCACCGGCCAGCCCGGCACCGCGCCCTTGCCGCTGCGCAGTTGCACCGGCACCTGCTGCAGCGCCAGGCGCACCTGGCGGCCACGGTAACGCAGCTCCAGACCGGCATGGGGTTCGGCGACCTCGGCGAGCTGGGCCAGGCTGTAGCGCTCGCCCAGGTAGTCGACGCGGCTGCCGCCCTTGGCCAGGCAGACCCAGGCGCTGCGCTGCTCGGCCAGCTGCGCCAGCCCCTCGGCGTCCGGGCAGGCCGGCAGCAGGTGGGTGCTGGCGCCCAGGTTGGCGTGCGCCCAGTGCAGGCGGCGATCCTGGCCGGCCGGCAGCAGGTGGGCCAGCCACGGGCGCACCTGCAGACGCCCGGCCTCGTCCAGGGCCAGCAGCGGCATGCTCCAGCCGGCCCCGGCGACCGCCGTGGTGCGCCCCCACAGCAGTTGCCGGGTGCCCGGCAGCAGGCTGCCGTCCATCGCCTGCAGCAGCTGGGCCAGGCGCTCGCCCTGCAGGCTGCGCGGCAGTGCCGACAGCTGCCAGGCGGCTTCGAGCAGGGCGAAACCGTCGATCTCGCGGCGCAGATTGTCGAGCGCCGCGGCCAGGCCGCGACCGTGGCCGAGCAGCCCGCGCGACAGCGCCTCCAGACGCTGCGCGGCGCCGAGCGGGGCGCTGTCCTGGGGCACGAAGGGCGACGGCTGGCTGACCGCCAGAGCCTGGCGCAGCAACGCCGGCGCCTCGGCCAGCTGCAGGTCCTCGGGCACCTGCTGGCCGGTGGCCACGTAGTTCAGGCGCAGGCCGTGGCGGATCAGGATGTCCAGCACCGGGCCGAGCCGCGCCGCCTCGTCGGACTTGCTGACGATGCAGTCGTGCAGACTGCTGCCGGCAGCCAGCGCAGCGCGCTGGTAGGTGTCGACCACCTCTTCGAGGGTGTCGCCGTGACTGGCGGCGTTGAGCAGCAGCATCAGGCGGATCGGCCGGCCGGCAGCGCCGAGCTGGCTAATCTGGGTGAGCAGGCGCTGGTCGCGCTGGCTCATGCCGACGGTGTCGATGATCACCAGGCGCTTGTCGGCCAGCTGGCGCAGCAGGTCGTCCAGCGGCGCATCGGCGGCCAGGGCGTGGACCTCGACGCCGAGCAGGCGGGCGTAGATGCGCAGCTGCTCGTGGGCGCCGATCCGGTAGCTGTCGGTGGTGACCAGCGCCACCTGGCTGCCGCCGTGGCGCATCACGTAGCGCGCCGCCAGCTTGGCGGTGGTGGTGGTCTTGCCGACCCCGGTGGGGCCGACCAGGGCGATCACCCCGCCGTCGTCGAGCAGGTCGGCCTCGTCTTCCAGCACCGGCAGCCGCGCGGCCAGCTGGCGCTCCAGCCAGGCGCGCACCGCCGGGGTGTCGGCCGACTCGTCGCTCAGCTCGCCAGGCAGCGCGCCGAGCAGTTCGGCGCTCAGGCAGGGGCCGAAGCCGGCGCCGAGCAGGCGCTGGTGCAGCTGCATGCCGCAGTCGCTGCGGGTCGCTGCGGCGCTGGCCTGGCGGTTGAGCAGCGCGCGCATGTCCTGCAGCTCGCCGAGCAGACGCTCGCTGAAGGCGGCGAAATCCTGGGGCGCGGCGGCCGCGGGTGGCGGCGGCACCTGGGCGGCATAGGCGGCGGCGCTGGCAGCGCGCTGATAGGCGCTGGGCGCGGCGGTGGGCGGCGGCGCGGCCGGACGTGGTGCGGGTGCCGGAGGGGCGGCGCGCGGCGCGGGCGGCGGGCTGGACTCAAGACCGCCGGCCAGCTGACGATGGGTGTCGTCGGCCATGGCGAGGATTTCCACCCCCTCGGCGGTGCTGCGGTTGGAGAGGATCAGGGCGTCCTCGCCCAGCGCCGCGCGCACCTGGCGCATGGCTTCGCGGCTGTTGATCCCGACAAAACGTCTGACGCTCATCTGTTACTGGCCTCCGATCAGGCTGGTGACTCGCAGGGTGCGGTCATCGGGAATTTCCGCCAGCGACATGACCACCAGATGGGGCATGCGCCGGCGCAGGAAGCGCGCCAGCAGCGCGCGCAGCTTGTGCGGCACGACCAGCACCGGCGGCTCGCCGTTGCCTTCCTGACGGCTCAGGGCGGTTTCCGCCTGCTGCATGAGGTTGGCCGCCAGGCCCGGCTCCAGCGCGCCGCCGTTGCCGATGGCCTGGCCGAGCACCTGCTCCAGGCCCATGTCCAGGCCGATCACGTGCAGCTCGGGGAGGCCGGCGAACCACTGCTGGGTGATCGCCCGGCCGAGCGCCACGCGGACCATCGCCGAGAGCTCCTGCACATCGCCCTGGTGCAGCGGCGCGTACTCGGCCAGCGCATCGAGGATGCTGCGCATGTCGCGGATCGACACGTCCTCCTCCAGCAGGTTCTGCAGGATGCGCTGCAGCGCGGTGAGCGACACCTGCTTGGGCACCACCTCGTCGACCAGCGCCTTGTCCAGCTTGTCGAGCAACTGCTGGACCTCGCCGCGACCGAGCAGGTCGCCAGAGTGGCGGTGCAGCAGGTGGTTGAGGTGGGTGGCGGCCACGGTGCTGGCGTCCACCACGGTGTAGCCGTAGACCTGGGCGTGCTCGCGCTGGCTGGAGTCGATCCACACCGCCGGCAGACCGAAGGCCGGGTCGGTGGTCGGCGTGCCGTCGAGGCGGCCGCTGACCTGGCCGGGGTCGATGGCCAGCCACTTGCCCGGATGCAGTTCGCCGCGGCCGATTTCCACGCCCTTGAGGGTGATCACGTAGGTGTTCGGCGTCAGCTCCAAGTTGTCGCGGATGTGCACCACCGGCGGCAGGAAGCCCACGTCCTGGGCGAACTTCTTGCGCACGCTCTTGATCCGCCCGAGCAGCTCGCCCTGCTGGCGGTTGTCGACCAGCGGAATCAGCCGGTGGCCGACCTCCATGCCGAGGGTGTCGACCAGCTGCACGTCGTCCCAGCTGGCTTCGGGCGTTTCCACCGGGGCCGGCGGCGGCGCGCTTTCCACTTCCTCGACCAGGCGCTGCTCGGTGCTGCGCTTCATCCACCAGCCCAGACCGGCGAGCAGCGCGGTGAACAGCAGGAACACGAAGTTGGGCATCCCCGGCACCAGCCCGAGCAGACCGATCACCGCCGCGGAGAGGAACAGCACCTTGGGACTGTTGAACAGCTGACCGATCATCTGCTGGCCGACATCTTCCTCGGTATTGACCCGCGACACGGTGACACCGGCGGCGATGGAGATCACCAGCGCCGGAATCTGCGCCACCAGGCCGTCGCCGATGGTCAGCAGCACGTAGGAGCGCGCGGCGTCGGAGAACGCCATGTCGTGCTGCAGCATGCCGATCAGCAGGCCGCCGATGATGTTCACCGCCATGATCACCAGGCCGGCCACGGCGTCGCCGCGGACGAACTTGCTGGCGCCGTCCATCGAGCCGTAGAAGTCGGCTTCCTGAGCGATTTCCTTGCGCCGCGTGCGCGCCTCCTCCTCGCCGATCAGGCCGGCGTTGAGGTCGGCGTCGATAGCCATCTGCTTGCCGGGCATGGCGTCGAGGGTGAAGCGCGCGCCCACCTCGGCGATCCGTCCGGCACCCTTGGTGATCACCATGAAGTTGATGATCACCAGGATCAGGAACACCGCCAGGCCGACGGCGAAGTTGCCGCCGACCAGGAACTGGCCGAAGGCCTCGATCACCTTGCCGGCGGCATCGGCGCCCTGGTGGCCCTCCATCAGCACCACCCGGGTCGAGGCGACGTTGAGCGACAGGCGCAGCAGGGTGGTGAACAGCAGCACCGCCGGGAAGGCGGCGAAGTCCAGCGGCTTCTGGGTGAACATGCTCACCAGCAGAACCATGATCGACAGGGCGATGTTGAAGGTGAAGAACACGTCGAGGGCGAACGGCGGCAGCGGCAGCACCATCATCGACAGGATCAGCAGGATCAGGATCGGCCCGGCCAGCAGCTTCATGTTGGCGTCGGCCAGCCAGCTCTGCCGGCCCAGGAAATCGTTCAAGGCTTTCATCGGTACCGCTATTCCTCAGGTTGCTTGCCGCGCACCGGACGCTGGTCCATGCCTGCCGGCACCGGCAGGTCGTGCGGGGTGTCCGGCAGATCGCCGCCGTCCTCGTGTACGCGCTTCAGGCGATAGGCCCAGGCCAGCACTTCGGCCACCGCAGTGTACAGCTCGGCGGGGATCTCCCGGTCGAGATCGACATGGTAATAGAGCGCCCGCGCCAGCGGGGCGGCTTCGAGCAGCGGCACCCCGTGTTCGCGGCCCAGTTCGCGGATCCGCGCGGCCACTGCCTCGGCACCCTTGGCGACCACCCGCGGCGCGCCCATCTGCCCCTCCTGATAGGACAGCGCCACCGCATAGTGGGTCGGGTTGGTGACGATCACGTCGGCGGTCGGCACCTTGCTCATCATCCGCGAGCGCGCCATGGCCTGCTGCTGGGCGCGGATGCGGCCCTTGACGTGGGGATCGCCGTCGGACTCCTTGCTTTCGCGGCGGATCTCCTCCTTGCTCATGCGCAGCTTCTTGGCGTGGCTCCACAGCTGGTAGGGCACGTCGATCCCCACCACCACGATCAGCGCCAGCACGATCAGCCCGCAGGCCAGCGCCGCCAGACGCAGCGCCGAGGCCAGCGCCTGCTGCAGGGGCATCTCCGCCAGCGACATCAGCTCGCCGATGTGCGCCTTGAGGAAGAACACCGCGACCGAGCCGACCAGCAGGCTCTTGGCGATCGCCTTGCCCAGCTCGGCCAGCGCCTGGGTCGAGAACATCCGCTTGAGGCCCTTGAGCGGGTTGAGCTTGGACAGCTGCGGCTGCAGCGACTTGGCGGAAATCAGCAGGCCGCCGAGCAGCGACGGCGCCGCCAGGGCCAGGACGGTCATCAGCACGAACAGCGGCAGCAGGGCGAACAGGGTACGCTCGCCGAGCACCCAGAAGTGCGCCAGCATGGCGGCGCTGTCGAAGGCATGCTGGCGCTCGAACAGGAAGGCCTGCTCCATCACCGTGCCAAGTTGGTCGTAGAGCATACCGCCCATGCCCCACAGCCCGCCCAGACCGCCGAGCAGCAGCAGGAAGGTGGTCAATTCGCGGGAACGGGCGACCTGCCCGTCTTCGCGGGCCTTCTCGACCCGTCGGGGCGTCGCCGCTTCGGTCTTTTCCTGGTCGCTGCTGTCGTCAGCCATGGCGGTTCATCCCCGCAGGCGCAGGGACGACGCCGTGTTCGCTGGGCTGACCCGCAGCTGCGGCATCCTGCGCACCTGTGGCGTCTCGTGCGTATTTGAAGGGAGGGTATTCTGCGGGCCTGCCCCCTGCCACGATCAGGGAAACAGCACGACGAATCGCGCGCTTATGTCGCGATTGTCGTGTGTCGTGGCCGGCGGGAAAATCAGAAGCCCAGCTGGGCCAGCAGGTCGTCGACCTGATCCTGATTGGCCACCGCGTCGCCGGGGGTCGGCTTGATCTGCGGGCCGTTGAGCAGCTGCGGAGCCTTGTTCTCTTCCCACTCGGCCTCGGCCAGGCGCTTGAGCACCGCCTGCTCGGCACCGTCCGGGACGCTGTCGATCAGCACCTGGACCAACTGGTGCTCGATCTCGCGGATCACTTCCATCATCTTCTTGATGACTTGGCCGGTGAGATCCTGGAAGTCCTGGGCCATGAGGATTTCCATCAGCTCGGCCTGGGTGGCCTGGGCGTGCTTGGGCACCTCGACCAGATAGCCGCGGGTTTCCTGCACCAGCGCCTTGGCCTCGTCCAGCTCCAGCGGATTGGCGAACCACTCCTGCCAGCGCTTGTCCAGATCGGCCGCGCCCTTGGCCAGCGCATCCTGCAGCGGCTGGGCGCGATCCACGGCATTGAGCGCACGCTCGGCAGCCTGCTCGGTCATCGATGCGATGTAGCCGAGGCGATCCCGAGCATCCGGGATCGCCTGCGCCGCCTTTTCGATTTCCTTGTCCAGCCCCAGCTCGCGCATGCTGTCGCGCAGCATGCGGGTCACCTGACCGATACGCTGGATCAGCTCGTCCGAGGCCGCAGCGCCACCGGCCGTGCCCCAGTTGTTATCCTCGTTCTGCGCGTTATCGCTCATGCGCGTGACTCCTCGTTTGTGCTTATTTGCCCAGCTTCTCGAAGATCTTGTTGAGCTTCTCTTCCAGGGTCGCGGCAGTGAACGGCTTGACCACATAGCCGTTGGCGCCGGCCTGAGCGGCGGCAATGATGTTTTCCTTCTTGGCCTCGGCGGTCACCATCAGCACCGGCAGATGCTGCAGGGCGGCATCGGCGCGGATCTGCTTGAGCATGTCGAGACCATCGAGGTTGGGCATGTTCCAGTCGGACACCACGAACTCGAAGGTACCGGTACGCAGCTTGTTCAGCGCGTCCTGACCGTCCTCGGCTTCCTCCACGTTGGTGAAGCCCAGCTCCTTGAGCAGACCGCGCACGATCCGCCGCATGGTCGGGAAATCGTCCACTACCAGGATGCTCATGTTCTTGTCGGCCATCGTTCTTCCTCGTTATATCACGGCATTAGGCATGTAAGTGATGCAGGTGCCGCCCTGCCTGAGTGCGGCGCCCACCGGTCTTAGAATTCTTCCCAGTCGTCGCTGGCGCTGGCCGTCTCGGCGGGACGCCTGGCCGGCGCACTGCCGGCAGCGGCGGCGCGCGCCTCGGGCGGACGCTTGAGGGGCTCGCTGCGCGGCGCCGCCGCGAGCGCAGGCTGCGGGCGACGCAGACGCTGCTCGTCGCGCAGGCGGAACACCGAAACCGCCTGTTCCAGACGCTGCGCCTGCTCGGCCAGCGAGGCCGAGGCAGCGGAGGCTTCCTGCACCAGGCTGGCGTTCTGCTGGGTCACCTGATCCATCTGCGCCACGGCGGTGTTGACCTGGCCGATGCCCTCGCTCTGCTCGTGGGAGGCGGCGGAGATCTCGTCGATGATGTCGGTGACCCGGCGCACCGCGCCGACCACCTCGCCCATGGTCTTGCCGGCCTGCTCGACCAGCTTGGAGCCGTCCTGCACGCGGCGGGTCGACTCCTCGATCAGCGCCTTGATCTCGCGCGCCGCGTCGGCGCTGCGGCTGGCCAGGTTGCGCACCTCGCCGGCCACCACTGCAAAGCCGCGGCCCTGCTCGCCGGCCCGCGCCGCCTCCACCGAGGCGTTGAGGGCGAGGATGTTGGTCTGGAAGGCGATCGAGTCGATCACGTTGATGATGTTGGCGATGCGCTGCGAGCTGTCGTTGATGCCCTGCATGGTATCGACCACCTGATGCACCACTTCGCGGCCATGGTCGGCGGTGCTGGAGGCGTCGTTGGCCAGCGCGCTGGCCTGACGGGCGTTGTCGGCGTTCTGCTTCACCGTGGAGGTCAGCTCCTCCATGCTCGCCGCGGTCTCCTCCAGGGAGGCGGCCTGCTGCTCGGTGCGCGAGGACAGGTCGGCGTTGCCGGAGGCGATCTGCTGGGTGCCGACCAGGATCGAGCCGCTGCCTTCGCGCACGGTGCTGACGATCCCCGCCAGGCTTTCCTGCATGTCGCGCATGGCCTTGAGCAACTGGCCGACTTCGTTCTGCGAGTTGACCTGGATGTTCTGCGACAGGTCGGCCTTGGCCAGCTGCTGCAGATAGCCGACCGCCTCGTTGACCGGACGCACCACCATGGCCAGCAGCACGAAGCGGATGCCCAGCAGCAGCAACAGCGCCGCGCCCAGGGCCAGGGCGCCGATCAGCGCGAAGCGCGCGACATTGTCCTGGTAGGCCTGCTGGCGCGCCTGGTAGTCCTTCTCGTTGGCCAGATAGAAGGCATCCAGAGCACGGTTGGTGGCCGGGCCGTACTGGGTCATCAGGGTGTCTTTCTGGCTCTCGTAGCCGGCCAGATCGTTGTCGCGCAGCGCCTTGACCATGCCGACCTGCATGTTCAGCGCCGTGCCGAAGGCCGCGGCGAAATCCTCGGCCAGGGTACGCAGGGCCGGATCCTCCAGCGGCGGCGCGGCCTTGAAGACGTCGAAGCGGTCCTGGGCGCGCTTGACGAAGTCCTCGGCCTCGGCCAGCAGGCCCGCCGCCTGCGCGGCATCGCCGGCCTGGACGCGTGCGGCATAGCTCTCCATGCGCAGGAAGGCGTTCAGACGCAGGATGTAGGCACGGTTCATCGAGTCGACCATCTGGATGTCGACGTTCTCGATATGCCGGATATCCTCATTGGCCATGCGGCTGCTGGCGAACCCCAGCGCGGCGATCATCAGGATCAGCAGCGCAAAACAGACCAATGTGGCGTTGAGCATCGCCCGGATGCTCAACCTGCGCAGAAACTCCATAAACCCCTCCCCGCTTGAAAACGATCAGACTCGCTGTGCCCGCCCCGAGGCGACCACCTGTTTGAGAATGCGCTCGGCCATCTGGTCGAGCGACACCACTTCGCACGCCCCGCCGAGGGCGATGCCCTCGCGCGGCATGCCAAAGACCACGCAACTGGCTTCGTCCTGGGCGAAGGTGAAGGCCCCCGCCTGACGCATTTCCAGCAAACCGCGGGCGCCATCCTTGCCCATGCCGGTCAACAGCACGCCCACGGCGTTGCGTCCGGCGTTTTCCGCCGCCGAACGGAACAGCACGTCCACCGAAGGGCGGTGGCGATTGACCGGCGGCCCGTCATCCAGACGGGCGACATAGTTGGCACCGCTGCGCACCAGCTTGAGGTGCGCGGTTCCCGGAGCGATGTAAGCGTGGCCGGGGAGGATACGTTCGCCGTCTTCGGCTTCCTTGACCGCGATGTTGCACAGGCGGTCGAGGCGCTCGGCGAAGGAGCGGGTGAAGCCGCCCGGCATGTGCTGGGCGATCAGGATCGCCGGGCTGTTGGCCGGCAGCGGTTCGAGCACCGCGCGGATCGCCTCGGTGCCGCCGGTGGAGGCGCCGATGATCACCAGCTTCTCGCTGGAAATCAGCGGCGCGCGCAGCGGCGCGGCCTTCGGCGCATCGGCGGCGGGCGCCTGGCGCGGAGCGCGCGGCCGCGAACGGGCGGCCTCGCGGATCTTCTCGGCGATCAGCTCGCTGTAGTCGAGCATGCCGTTGCGGATGCCGATCTGCGGCTTGGAGATGAAGTCCAGCGCCCCCAGCTCCAGCGCGCGCAGGGTCACTTCCGAGCCGGCCTGGGTCAGCGAGGAAACCATCAGCACCGGCATCGGCCGCAGGCGCATCAGCCGCTCGAGGAAGTCCAGACCGTCCATGCGCGGCATTTCCACATCGAGGGTCAGCACGTCGGGATTGTGCTGCTTGATCAGATCGCGCGCGACCAGCGGATCGGGAGCGACCGCCACCACTTCCATGTCACCCTGGGAGTTGATGATTTCGCTCAGCAGGTCACGGATCAGTGCCGAGTCGTCGACACACAGTACCTTGATCTTGGGGGTGCTCACGGCATATCTCCTTTGCGGCAACCGCGCCGGCCTGGCGAGGCAGCGGGGCGGTTGCATCCAGCGTCTGGCATATCAGGTCAATATCGGCGGCGCCGTCTCAGGCTTTAGCGCCCGGCGCCAGGGTGTAGACCGTCTGCCCGCGCAGCTTGAACTCGTCGGTCAGGTAGGTGAAGTTCTCCGAATGCCCGGTGATCAGCAGGCCGTCCGGCTTCATGTAGGGCACGAAGCGCTTGAGGATACGGGTCTGACTGGGCTTGTCGAAGTAGATCATGATGTTGCGGCAGAAGATCGCGTCGAACTGGCCGCTGACGTCCCAGCGCGGGGCGTGCAGGTTGAGCTGGCGAAAGTCCACCATCCGCGCCAGTTCCGGGCGCACCCGGGCCAGGCCGATGCGCTCGCCGCTGCCCTTGAGGAAGAAGCGCTTGACCCGCTCCTCGCCGATCTCCAGCACCTGCTTGAGCGGGTAGACGCCGACCTTGGCCTTGGCCAGGGCATCGGTGTCGATGTCGGTGGCGATCACCTGGGACTGGCTGGCCACGCTCGCCGGCAGGCTCTCCAGCAGGGTCATGGCGATCGAGTAGGGTTCCTCGCCCGTGGAGGCGGCGGCGCACCAGATGCGCACCGGCTCGCTGCGCCCGGCGATGTGCTGGGCCAGCAGCGGGAAGTGGTGGGCTTCGCGGAAGAACGCGGTCAGGTTGGTGGTCAGCGCGTTGGTGAAGGCCTCCCACTCGCGCGCCGCCGGCTGGCGGGCCAGGCGGTCGAGATAGTCGCCGAAATGGCTGATGCCATGCAGGCGCAGGCGCTTGGCCAGACGGCTGTAGACCATCTCGCGCTTGTTGTCGGCCAGCACGATGCCGGCACGGTCGTAGATCAGCTGGCAGATGCGTGCAAAATCGGTATCGGTCAGCACCAGGTCGCGGCCGAGAATGCCGGCCGCACCGGGCAGGTCAGTATGCAACTGGCTGCTCAAAATGACTCCCACTCCTCGACGACCGGGACATCCCGGCGCGAGTCAGGCTTGCCCGAACTCCCTTTGGCGGACATCGCCGCAGGTCCTGTGTTGGGCATTCCCTTGCCGGTTGCCGCGACGGCCGGACGGCTCGCCTGTGGCGCACGCACCGCCGCCGGACGGGCGGCGGTTTCCTTGAGACGGAAGACGGAGATGGCCCGTTCGACCTCGGCGACCTGATCCTCCAGGCGCTTGGCAACCTGTGCGGCGCTCTGCACCAGTCCGGCGTTCTGCTGGGTGACATCGTCCATCTGCACCACGGCCTGGTTGACTTGGGCGATGCCGCTGCTCTGCTCGTCGGAGGCGGCGGCGATCTCGCCCATGATGTCGTTGACCCGCGTCACCGCGCCGACCACGCCATCGATGCTCTGCTCGGCGCGCCGCACCAGCTGGGCGCCCGACTCGATCTGCAGCGAGGAGCTGTCGATCAGGCTGCGGATCTCCTTGGCCGCCGCCGCCGAGCGGCTGGCCAGGTTGCGCACCTCGCTGGCCACCACGGCAAAGCCGCGGCCCTGCTCGCCGGCCCGCGCCGCCTCCACCGAGGCGTTGAGGGCGAGGATGTTGGTCTGGAAGGCGATCGAGTCGATCACATTGATGATTTCGGTCATCTTGCGCGAGGTAGCGGTGATCTCGCGCATGGTCTCGACCACCTGGCTCATCACCGCCCCGCTGTCACGCACCGTGTCGGAGGCATCGCCGGACAGCTGGCTGGCCTGACGGGCGTTGCCGGCATTCTGCTGCACGGTGCCGGTCAGCTGCTCCATGCTCGCCGCGGTCTGCTGCAGGGACGCCGCCTGCTGCTCGGTACGCGAGGCCAGGTTCTCGTTGCCGCGGGCGATCTCGTGCGCCGAGTGGGCGAAGGTGTCGATGCTGCCGTTCACGTCGGCGGCGATGCTGGTCAGGCTCTTGCGCAGGGTGTCCAGCAGATGGGCCATGCGGCCCATCTCGTGCTCGCCGAAGTCCGGCAGCTCGGCACCGAGATTGCCGGCCGCCAGCTGGGCGGTGAAGTCCATCGAGGCGTGCAGCGGGCGCAGCACCGAGCGCACGGTCGAGTAGCCGAGTCCGGCCAGCAGCAGCAGGCCGACCAGCACCAGGCCCAGCTGAGCCATCTGGTAGCTGCCATGGGCCGCAGCGCTCTCGGCCTGCATGCCCAGGTAGCCGAGCAGCCCGCTGAGCAGCAGCAGGGCAACCGAGCTGCCGACCATCAGGGTCAGCCGCCCGCGCAGGGAGCCGAGCTTGCCGAGGCGCTCCAGCAGGCCGGGCAGACCGCGCTTGACCAGCCGGCCGCGGGCCAGCCCGAGGTTGCCGCCCTGTCCCGCCTGAATCGCCTGGTAGGCGGCGGCGGCGGTGTCGATGTCGCGCCGCGACGGCTTGACCCGCACCGAGGCATAGCCGGCCAGCTGACCATTCTCGTAGTAGGGCGTGACGTTGGCGTTGACCCAGTAGTGGTCGCCGTTCTTGCGACGGTTCTTGACGATGCCGTTCCAGCTCTGACCGCCCTGGATGGTCTGCCACAGGTTGGCGAACGCCACCGGCGGCATGTCGGGGTGGCGCACCAGGTTGTGGTTGGCGCCCATCAGCTCGGCATGGCTGTAACCGCTGACCTTGACGAACGCCGGATTGGCGTAGGTGATCCGCCCCTTGAGGTCGGTGCGCGAAATCAGGAAGTCGTCGTCCTGCAATTCGTACTCACGCTGGGTGACTGGCTGATTGTTGCGCATGCAAAAACATTCTCCGAGGCATCTGGCGCCCGGAGGATTCGTATCGTTCCGGGCGGGGTATTGTTATTAGAAGTCTTGCCAGTCGTCGTCCGTTTCGCGGCGGCTCGATTCCTTGCGAGCGGGAGTGGTGGGCTGGCGGGCGACGCTGCGCTCGGCGCTCTCGAACTGCGTCTGCGCCCAGGACTTGGCCGCGGCAGCCGGGGAGCGGCCGGCAGCCTGTTCGAACTCGGCCAGCACGCGGAACCCCTCCACGGCCTGGCGCAGGCGGTTGGCCTCACCGACCAGATCGGCTGCCGAACGACTGGCTTCCTGCACCAGGTTGGCGTTCTGCTGGGTCACCACGTCCATCTGGGTGACGGCTTGATTGACCAGGGCGATGCCGCTGCTCTGCTCCTGGGAGGCGGCGGCGATCTCGTCCATGATGTCGGCGACCTTCTGTACCGAGTCGACGATTTCCTGCATGGAGCTGCCCGCTTGGGCGACCAGCTTGCTGCCGGCATCGACCCGCTCGACCGAGGCGTTGATCAGCGCGCGGATCTCCTGCGAGGCCTGCGCACTGCGGCTGGCCAGGCTGCGCACCTCGCCGGCGACCACGGCAAAACCACGCCCCTGCTCGCCGGCCCGCGCCGCCTCCACCGAGGCGTTGAGGGCGAGAATGTTGGTCTGGAAGGCGATCGAGTCGATCAGCTTGATGATCTCGGCGACCTTCTGCGAGCTGCTGCTGATCTCGCCCATGGTGCTGACCACCTCGCCGACCACCTCGCCGCCGCGCTTGGCGGCCTGCGCCGCGCTGTCGGCCAGGCTGCTGGCCTGGCGTGCGTTGTCGGCGTTCTGCCCGACGGTGGAGGTCAGCTCCTCCATGCTCGATGCGGTGTCCTCCAGGGAGCTGGCCTGCTGCACGGTGCGGGTCGACAGGCTGCTGTTGCCGTCGGCGATTTCCTGCGCGCCGTCGCGGATCAGCTGGCTGCTGTGACGCACCGTACCGACGGTTTCCGACAGGCGCTGCTGGATGTGCGCCAGGCCGGCGAACAGCTTGCCGATCTCGTTGGTGCTGCGCACCTCGATGCGCCCGGCCAGGTCGCCGGCGGCGATCTGCTCGCAATGCTCGACCACCCGCTGCAGCGGCCGGATCACGTTCACCGACACCCCCCAGAGCACACCGACCACGGTCGCTGCGGTGCCCAGCAGGATCAGGCCGATCGCCCAGCGCACCAGCGTGGCGAACTCGGCGAAGTTCTGCAGCTGCACACCGCCGGCCCGCAGGGCCTGCTCGGCATGGTTGATGCTGTAGAGGTTCAGGGCGCTCGACACGGCCAGCAGCACCGCGAAAGTCGCCAAAACCAGAGCCCAGCTCACGCGCACTGTCATGTTGTCGATCAGTTTCATGCCCAACTCCCTGCCTAGTCTGTCTGCCGCTGTCGCCTCACGAATCAGCTGAAGCTGGTTTCGAAACGCTGCTCGCCCGCCCGCGGCGCCGGCACCTGTCGAGGCTCCTGCGCCGGTGCGTGGCGGGCGCTCTCGTCGGTGACGAAGTGCGCAACGTGCTCGCGCAGCTCGTCGCTCTGCTGGCTCAGGCGCTTCGAGGATTGTGCGCTGTCATGCACCAGACCGGCATTGCGCTGGGTCATCTGGTCCATTTCCGCCACGGCCACGTTGACCTGCTCGATACCGTTGCTCTGCTCGCTGGAGGCCGAGGAAATCTCGCTGATCAGGGTATTCAGGCGGGCCATGTCGCTGACCACGCCCTGGATGATCTCGCCGGTTTCGCGCACACGCTGGTTGCCGGCACGCACCTGGTCGCCGGCACCGTTGATCAGGTCCTTGATCTCGTGAGCGGCCTCGGCACTGCGGCTGGCCAGCTTGCGCACCTCGCCGGCCACCACGGCGAAGCCGCGGCCCTGCTCGCCGGCCCGCGCCGCTTCCACCGAGGCGTTGAGAGCGAGGATGTTGGTCTGGAAAGCGATCGAGTCGATGGTGTCGACGATGCTGGCCATCTGGCTGGCGCTGTTCTGGATCGCGTTCATGCTCGACACCACCTGCTCCATCGAGCTGCCGCCCTGACGGGCGTTCACCGCGCAGCTTTCCGCCAGACTGCGTGCCTGGTCGGCGTTCTCGGCATTCTGCTTGACCGTGGAGGTCAGCTCTTCCATGGTCGAGGCGGTCTCGGCCAGGGCCGCGGCCTGCTGTTCGGTGCGCGAGGCCAGTTCGGTGTTGCCGGCGCTGATGGTCAGCGCCGCGGTGTTCACCTCGTCGGCACTGCGCTGAATCTCGCCGACGATATTCGACAGCTGCTCGCACATGCGCGCGATAGCGGCCAGCAAGCTGCTGTCGTCGCCCGGACGCAGGCGCGGCCGGACGGTCAGGTCGCCCTCGGCGATCTGCTTGACCACCCGCGCGGCATAGCGCGGGTCGCCCCCCAGGCTGCGGCTCAGGTCGCGACTGACCCAGCCCATCATCAGGGTCAGCAGGGAGCCGATCACCATCAGGGCCAGCAGGGTGCGCAGCAGCTCGGCGTAGAAGGCCTTGTCGATGTCGGCGACGTACACGCCGGTGCCGATGTACCAGCCCCAGGCGTCGAAGCGCTTGATGTAGGAGCGCTTGGGCTCGGGCTCGCCGCTCGCCGCGTGCTTCCAGTGATAGTCGACGAAGGCCTGGCCATTGGCGGCGTTGGCGGCGTCGAGGAACTCGCGGAACAGCAGACGGCCGTCGATGTCCTTGTAGTCTTCCAGCGGAGTGCCGCTGGTGATGGTCGGGTGGCTGACGTTGTAGAGATCCTGGTCGAAGACGAAGAAGTAGCCGCGACCTTCGTCGTAGCGCATGGACTTGAGCAGCTCGCCCGCGTACAGCTGGCCGGCATCCAGCGTCATGCCGCCGCGTTCCACCTGAGCGGCCACGTCGCTGAGCATCGACACCACGATGGCGGTTTGCTCGCGGGCCTTGTTCTGGCGCTCTTCGGTCATGACCGTGCGGGTGCTCCAGGCGCCCCATGCGGCGATCAGCAGCATGGCGATCCAGGCGGCGACCAGGGAGCCCCACAGTTTCTGGTTGGTAGTCAGGTTACGCATATCACGCCCTTCGCGGGTTGCTTGTTATGTATCAGGCAGGTCTGTCGCCCACCTTGACGCCAATTTATCGTCTTAGCTATCGGCACGGCACGCCCGGACTTGAATCGAACGGCCGCCACACCCCCGTGCAGCGACCGCGAGCGCGGCACTCAGAGCGCGGCGCGTTCGACCAGGGCCAGCTCTTCGCTGTTGAGCAGCTTCTCGATATCGACCAGCACCAGCATGCGTTCGCCGATGCTGGCCAGGCCGCTGAGGTAGTCGGAGGACAGCGACAGGCTGAACTCCGGGGCCGGCTTGATCTGCTCGGGGGTCAGGGTCATCACGTCGGACACGCCATCGACCACCACGCCGACGATGCGGCTGCCGACATTGACCACGATGACCACGGTCTGCCCGCCGTACTCGACGCTGGGCAGGTTGAACTTGATGCGCAGATCGACGATCGGCACGATCACACCGCGCAGGTTGGTCACCCCCTTGATGAAGTCGGGCGTGTTGGCGATCCGCGTGACGTTCTCGTAGCCGCGGATTTCCTGGGCCTTGAGGATATCGATGGCGTACTCCTCGCTGCCCAGGGAGAACACCAGGTACTCGCGGCTCTGGCCATCGGCGACGGCAGCGGCCAGGCCGGATTGATTCAGGTTGGTCATGACAACATCATCTCCTGTACGGACGGTGCTGCGGCCCGCGACGGCTGCACAGCGGGTTGACTACGGCTGAGACGGTACAGATCGGCAATGTCGAGAATCAGCGCGACGCTGCCATCGCCGAGGATGGTCGCCGCGGAAACCCCCGGCACCTTGCGATAGTTGGTTTCCAGGTTCTTCACCACCACCTGCTGCTGACCGATCAGGTCGTCGACCAGCAGCGCATAGCGGCGGCCCTCGCCCTGGACGATCACCGCGATGCACTCGGTCGGTTCGGTGCGCGCATCGACGATGCCGAATACCTGATGCAGGGCGACCAGCGGCAGGTACTCTTCGCGCACCTTGAGCAGCTGGTCGGTGCCGGCCATCGAGTAGATGTCGTCGCTGCGCGGCTGCAGCGATTCGATCACCGCGTTGAGCGGCAGGATGAAGATCTCGTCGGCGGCGCGGATCGACATGCCGTCGAGAATCGCCAGGGTCAGCGGCAGGACGATGCGGGTGGTGGTGCCCTGCCCCTTGCGCGAGAGGATCTGCACATGGCCGCCGAGCGACTGGATGTTACGCTTGACCACATCCATGCCCACGCCACGCCCGGACACATCGGTGACCTTCTCGGCGGTGGAGAAGCCGGGGGCGAAGATCAGTTGGAACACCTCGTCGTCGGACATGCTGTCGGATACCGCCAGGCCGTTGCTGCGTGCCTTGGCCAGCAGCTTGTCGCGGTCCAGACCGGCGCCGTCGTCGATCACGTCGATGAGGATGTTGCCGCCCTGATGCTGGGCGGACAGGGTCAGACGGCCGGTGCGCGGCTTGCCGGCCGCCTCGCGGGCCTCCGGCAACTCGATGCCGTGGTCGAGGCTGTTGCGCACCAGGTGGTTGAGCGGATCGATGATGCGCTCGACCAGACTCTTGTCCAGTTCGGTGGACTTGCCGACGGTGATCAGCTCGACGTCCTTGCCCAGCTTGGCGGCGGTATCGCGCACCTGGCGGGGGAAGCGGCTGAACACGAAATCCATCGGCACCATGCGGATCGACATCACAGCTTCCTGCAGGTCGCGGGCATTGCGCTGCAGCAGGCTCATGCCGTTGACCAGCTCGCTGTGCACCGCGCCGTCGAGCTGGCTGACCGACTGGTCGAGCATCGACTGGGTGATCACCAGCTCGCCGACCAGGTTGATGATCTGGTCGACCTTGTCCACCGGCACACGCAGGCTGCTCGATTCGGCACTGGCCGCCGGCTTGCTCTCGGCGCGCGGCGCGGCGGGCTTGGCGGCGGGCGCCGGAGCGGGAGCCGCAACCGGTGCGGGCGCCGCAGCGACCGGCGGCGCAGCGGGCGCGGCGGCAGGAGCGGCCGGTGCGGCCGGTGCGGCCACGGGCGCCGGCGCCGCACTTGCGCCGATGCCCAGCACGCAGATTTCCAGCTGCTCGGGCTCGACCACGAAGCACAGTACCGCCTCGATGTCGTCGGCATCCTCGCCGCTCAGCAGCTCGACCTCGTAGCGCTGTTCGTTTCCGGACTCCTTGAGGATGCGGCCGAACTGCTTGAGCTCCTCGACCAGCAGGGCGCGGTCCTTCTCGCCGACGCCGAGCAGCGCGACGCACAGGCGGGCGCCTTCCTCGGCCGGGGCGCTGTCGGCCGCCGACGTTTCCACGGGGGCCTCGACGACCGGCTTTTCGACGGCAGGCGGTGCAGCGGGCTTGGCGGCGGCAGGCGCGGCGGCACTCGCGCCGCCGATTTCGTCCAGCGCCAGCTGCTGCAGGGTTTGGCAAATGCGCGCAAAGGCCTCCGCATCAGGCTCGGCGCTATTGCGATAGGCGTCCAGCTGATCTTGCAGCATGTCCTTGGTTTCCAGAAAGAGGTCGACGATGTCGCGACGCAGCGTCAGCTCGCCGCGGCGCAGGTGATCGAGCAGGTTCTCGAAAATATGTGTGGTCTTTTGCAGCACATCGAAGCCGAACGTGCCGGCCCCGCCCTTGATCGAGTGGGCGGCACGAAAGATGGCATTGAGCTGCTCGATATCCGGAGCGTCGATATCGAGCTCCAGCAGATGACGCTCCATATCTTCCAGAAGTTCTGCGGCCTCTTCGAAGAAGGTGTCGTAGAAATCGGTGATATCCATGCAGGCACCCAGGCAATTGTTGATTATGGGGTAACGCGTTGGCTGCCAGGCTCCGTGGCACCCTCCGGAACGGCAGCATCCTCTGCCGGCGTTGCGATTGCGGGCTCAGTTATAACCGAATCCGGGGCATCGCCGACTTGTTGCATGTCAGGGTCGTCCGGATTGAGGATCGCCTCGGCCGTCCGGCTGTTGAGCACGATGACCGTGATACGCCGATTGATCGCATCGTTGGGACCTGCGCCCTCGAAACGTACGCGGTCGGCCATGCCGGACACCCGCAGCAGCTTCTCGGAGGCCAGCCCGCCGGCGATCAGTTCGCGCCGCGAGGCGCCGGCCCGGTCGGCGGACAGTTCCCAGTTGCTGTAGCCGGCCTCGCCGCCGACATAGGGCAGGCTGTCGGTGTGTCCACTGATCTGGATGCTGTTGGGCAGCTCGTTGAGCATCGGTGCGAGAGTCCGCAGCAGCGTGCGCATGTAGGGCGCCAGACGCGCACTGCCCAGTTCGAACATCGGCCGCTGCTCGGTATCCACCACCTGGATACGCAGGCCCTCGGGGGTCACGTCGATGCGGATCTGGTCTTTCAGCTCGCGCAGCAGCGGGTCGCGCTCGATGACCGCCTCGATGCGCTCTTCCAGTTCGCTCATGCGGGCGCGCTCCTCGGCCAGCAACTGCTCCTCGCGCGGATCGATCCGGTTACGCTCGCCTTCGGCGAAGATCGGGTCGGGGCCGCCGCCGGGAATCGCACTGGTACTGGCGGTATCGCGATCGCCCCCCGCCATGGCAACCACCAGCGGGGTGCGGAAGTACTCGGCGACTGCGGTCTTCTGTGCCGGATCGGCCGACGACAGGACCCAAAGCACCAGAAACAGCGCCATCAGCGCCGTCATGAAGTCGGCGAAGGCAATTTTCCAGGCACCGCCGTGATGACCGTGCACCACCTTCTTGCGGCGAATGATGATGATCGGCCTGTGGCCATCGGCACTCATGCGTTGCCGGCTCCGGAGCTCTTGCTGTTGCGCACATGCTCCTCAAGCTCGCCCGCGCTGGGGCGCTCGGCGGTGTGCAGCGCCTTGCGGCCGAACTCCACCGCCAGTTG
This sequence comes from Pseudomonas guangdongensis, assembly GCF_900105885.1. Classification (NCBI taxonomy): domain Bacteria; kingdom Pseudomonadati; phylum Pseudomonadota; class Gammaproteobacteria; order Pseudomonadales; family Pseudomonadaceae; genus Geopseudomonas; species Geopseudomonas guangdongensis. Next base: position 764,604 of record NZ_LT629780.1, read on the forward strand.
CGGCGCATAGCCGTTGAGGCTGGCCAGCAGGGTCACGCGCATGCACTGCAGGACCTTGACCGCCTCCGCCACCTGACCTTCGATGCGGCTGGCCAGCGGCGACACGAAGCCATAGGCCAGCAGGATGCCGAGGAAAGTACCTACCAGCGCGTGCGCGATCATCTTGCCCATCTCATCGGGCGAGGCGTCGGCGGCACTGAGCGCCTTGACCACGCCCATCACCGCCGCCACGATGCCGAACGCCGGCAGGGCATCGCTGACCCTGGTGAGGGCATTGGAAGGCAGGTGCGCCTCGTGCTCGAACTCCTCGATCTCGTGGAGCATCAGCTCGTCGATCTCGTGGGCATTCATATTGCCGCTGATCATCAAGCGCAGGTAGTCGGTGAGAAAGCTCATGATCATCGGATCGCGGGCCAGTCGCGGATAGTCGCTGAACATCGCGCTGTCCGCCGGATTGTCGATGTCCTTCTCGATCGACAGCATGCCCTCGCGCCGCGCCTTGGACAGCAACGTATAGAGCAGCGCCATCAGGTCCATGTACAGGGCCTTGTCGTACTTGAGCGTGGGCTTGAGCTTGGGGACGATGCGTAGCGTTGCGCGCAGCACCTTGCCATTGTTGGCCGCGATGAACACGCCGATGGCGCCGCCGCCGATCATGAGCAGCTCGGTCGGCTGATACAGCGGCCCGAGGCTGCCGCCGGAAAGGACGAACCCGCCGAACACGGAGAGGATGAGGATGATGAATCCGATAGCGATCAGCACAACTGGAGCGTCCTTAACTTGCAGGTCAGCACAACATTCTATCGACTGAACAACGCCGCACTTTAGCGGAAACCGGGGAACTTTCGTCGCAGATCCGACTCTCACCGGCCGCCACACCAGCCAACATGCCGGCGTGACGAGACCTCATGATGTCAGTGATCCAGCTTGTTTCCCAGCCATTGCGCAGCCGACACCGGCGAATCGCCCAGCGTCTCGGCGCTTTCCAGCTCGCGCAGCTCGGCTTCGCGCCGCTTGCGCGTCTTGCCCGCCCGCGAGGGTGGCTGGCAGATGCCGCACACATAGCCCTGCGTCGGCGCATGCGAGTGCGCCACGAACTGACCACCGCAGCAGGTGCAGCGCACCAGCTCCAGCATCTCGCTTTCAAAGAAGCGCACCAGCGTCCAGGCGCGGGTCAGGCCGAGCACGAACTCGCCGTCATCCAGACTGACCTGTTCGAGATACAGGCGGAACGCCTTGACGAAAGCTTCCATCCGCTCGCACTGGTAATCGTCCACCAGGCTGCGGTAGATGCCATAGAACAGCGAGGAGTGGATATTGGGCAACCAGGTGACGAACCAGTCCGTGGAGAAGGGCAGCATGCCCTTCGGCGGGGATACGCCACGCACCTCCTTGTACAAGCGGATCAGCCGCCCGCGACTGAGATCGGTCTCGGTCTCCAGGACCTGCAGCCGGGCCCCCAGCTCGATCAGCTCGATCGCCAGCTGGACCTGGAGCATCTCATTGACCAGACTTTTCTCCGACAACGCTCAGACCTCCCCATCCCTGCCAGCATCCGCACCGGCGGATGCCATGAGCAGCGCCGCGTGAATCCGCGACAGCCCCTGCTCGCGCTGATTGTTCAGCACTTTGGTCAGCTGCTCGGCATCCTCGAAGGCAAGCCTGCAGATCAGCTGATTGCTGCGCGCCAGCTGCACCAGTTGCTTGCCGGACAGATCCATCAGGAGCTCGGCCATGTCCGCGCCAAGCTTCAGGCGAAACATGGCCGTGGCGCGATCCTCACGCAGCAGGCGCTGAGCCAGCAGCAGGTAGGAGAGGTTCAGATCCTGAATGTCGTCCAGCACACTATCGGTACCCATTGGCACTCCCTGAAACCTCGCGTACGACATGCGCCGAGGTGACGCACGGCCGCAAGGAAACGATGACTGCGCCGTAGCGCGCCATCCGCTGTGATTATTAGGGGATCCACGCTGGCGCCAGAAAAATGACTGGCGTCACCGATGTTTTTTTGAACTTTACCACGCACCCCATCCATTGGGTAGCAGCCTTTCCCATCGCTGCCGACGCAATCACCCACCACTCGTCCGGTTATGCAACACGGTCGACAACCGCCACTTCGCGCAGATTCAAGCCGAGAGTCAGTCCCTGTCCCGCTCCAGGCTATGCACCCAGACCAGCAGCTCGGCAACGACCTGATACAGTTGTGGCGGGATCTGCGCATCCAGATCTACCTGCATCAGCAGCCCTACCAGCTCGGGCGCGCCATGCACCGGCACGCCGCTGCGCTGCGCCTCGGCGACGATGCGCTCGGCCAGCCCGCCATACCCCTTGGCAACCACACGCGGCGCAGCATCGCCATCCCCGTAGGCCAGCGCCAAGGCCTGGCGCCGCCGGTGTGGCGGAACCGTCTTGGCGGTATCGTCACTCATCTGCAGCCCCCTCGACGGGACGTGCCGCTACGCCCTGCAGATCGACCTCGGCAAAACCGCATGCCAGCAAACGTGCCTGCAGCTGCGGACGATCCGCCTCAAGACGCGCCAGCAGTTCGTCCGACTCGCTGACCACCCGCAGCGAAAGCTTCTCGCCTCGCCAGCTCACCGCCACATCCAGCACCCCCAGACGCTCCAGCTGCAGGGTAAAGCGCACCTGCCACTGCGCGGCCTCGTCCTCCGCCGCCGCGCTCTCGCGCCCCGACCCACCGCCTTCATCTTCCGGCGCCTGGATCAGCAACGCCATGAACACGCCGGGCCAGACCTGCCCCTCCCAGCGCAGCACCGGCGCCACCAGCAGCTCCAGCTGGTGACGCACAACCCCCTGCAACAGATCCTTGAGGACTGCCGCATCACGCGCCTGTGCCGGCACCGACCACTCGGGGTCATCGCCGGCCAGCGCCTCCATGGCCAAGGACAAGGCACTGCGCCGCACGCCGGCGACCTCTGCCTTGGCTTCCGCCTCGACCGGAACGACCTGCGGTGCACCAGCTACCGGCGCGGACAACTCCGCACCGGAGCGCGGTACGAGCCCGCTGCCGCCCTGCACCACAGGCGCGACGGGAGCGGCGGGAGCAGCAGCGGCGGATGCCGGGAAGAGCTTCGGCGCCAGCAACTGGGCCAGCAGGGAGCGCTCGCCCGTCGGCGCCGCTTGCGGCAACTGCGCCGCCCAGGTCTGCGGCTCGCGCAGCAAGGCCTGCAGCGGCAACTCGCCGCGATACCAGCGCGCCAGATGAGACTCGTAGAATACGCCGCTGGAGGAAATGCTTTGCCGCAGACTGCCGGCCAGCTGATCCGCCGGAACATCCGCCTTGCCGGTCAACAGCGGCGCCAGCGGCGTGATCGTCGAAGGCTGCGCAGGATGACGCAACAGGATGTCGGCAATGGTCCGCGCTGCCGGACTGAGGGTCGTGGTGGCCGACGACGTCTGCGCTGGCGGCGGCGCAGGCTGACCGGGGGAAGAGGCCGGACGCCCGGCCACATCCAGCAGAACCTGCGGCAGCCGCGCATCCAGCCGCGAGTCGCTGTGTACCGCACGCGCTGCTTCACTGGGCAGCAGCGGCGTCACCGGGGGATTGATCGGACGGGCAGTCGGCAGATCGACCCGCTTGCCCAGCACCTGATGCAGGAGGGTATCGATCAGCGGAGTTAAGCCACTCACCCCTGGGCTTTGCTGAAGCGTGCCGCCGCCTCATACACGGCGGCACCCGCGGCACTTCCACGCCCCTGCGGCTCGCGCCGACGGGACAAACCGATCAACTCGCCCAGCTCGTCGCGCCGCGCGACCAGCCGGCCACGAATCTCGACATCCAGTTCGAGAATCTGCTCCAGCAACTCCAGCTTGCGCCGCTGCCCCTTGGCATCGAGCCCCGGCAATGCATCGCACTGGCGCAGCTTCTCGACATCGATCAGGCAGCGCGACTTTTCCAGCAACAGACCGGACCAGTCACCGGAACGTGCCAGCTCCAGCATGCGCAGGGACTGCTGCAGGAGCAGCTCATAGGACTCGATAAGTTGCGGCGCTGCGCTCATGGTCATTGCCCGTTGATCTGAGGACCGATTTCACGCCAGGCGGAAGCGATGTCCCCAAGCAGGGAGATCGCTTCATCCAGACGCTGCGGGTCGTTGTACAGATTGGCCTGCATCAGCAGTCGCACCACATAGTCGTAGAGCTGCTCCAGACGCTCGGCCAGCTCGCCGCCACGCTCGTGATCCAGGCCGGCCATCAAGCCGTTGTTGACGATATCGATCGCCCTGGAGATGGCCCTGCCTTTCTCCGCCGGGTTGCCACCTTCCATGTGCAAGGCTGCGGTACGGATCGACGCCAAAGCGCCGTCGAACAGCATGACGATCAGTTGATGGGGGGAAGCCGACATGACGCCGCTCTCCACCCCGACCTTGGCATAGGCATTCGCCCCACGCATGGCATTCATGGCGTTACAGACTCTCCGCTGGATACCCCTGTATCACTTGCCCAGCTGGGCGTTCAGGGCATTGAATTGCTGGGTAATGTAGCTGCTGGTCGAATTCATGTTGGCCATCAGCGAGTCGAGCTGGGCGAACTGCTTGCGGTAGCGCTCGATGGTGGCGTTGATGCCGCTCTCCATCCGCTCATAACGCTCGTCCAGCCCCTTGTTGCGCTCCTTCAGGCCCTCGGTGCCCTTGGTCAGAGCCCCGTCGCTGGAAAGCATATCCTTCAGACTGCTGGCCAGCTTGCCCGCCAGGCCATCGTCCTCGACGCTAGCCCCGCCCGCGCCGGCGAAGAAGGTGCTGAGCGCTGCCGCATCGCCCTTGACCGCCTTGTCCAGCTTGTCGCTGTCGATCTTCAGCTTGCCGTCGAGCTGCAGGCTGATACCGATATCGGACAGCGCCTTGTAGGTGCCGCCCTCGCCCCCCGCCGACATCACGCCGCGCAACCGGCCTTGCACGCTGCGCAGCGCCGAGTCGCCGAGCAGCTCGCCCGCCACCTTGGTCTCGGCATTGAACGAAGTCAGACTGGACATGGTGCCAACCAGGGTGTTGTAGGCGTCCACGAAGCCGGTGATGGCCGACTTCATCGCCGCGGTATCGCGCTCGACGGTCAGGGTCTGCGCATCGCCGGTAGCGGATACGGTGAGGGTCACCCCCTGCAGAGCACCCTCGACGGTATTGGTCTGACTGCTGACGGCAATCCCGCTGACTTCGAGCTCGGCATTCTTGGCCGCCACGGTCTGCTTATAGCCACCGGCATTGCTACCTGCATCGTAGGCATTGAGCAGGCCATTCAACTGATCTCCACCAGCGCCGCCATCGTCGAAGTCGATAGTCATGGTCGACGCGGTACCGGTCTTGTCCGAGCTCAGCACCAGTCGATAGGGCGTAGCTGTACCGTCATTGACGATCGACGCGGTTACCCCGCCTTTCTTGGCGTTGATCGCATCGCGGATGCCTTCCAAAGTGTTGTTGCTGCTATCCAGGGTGACTTCCAGAGGATCGCCGCTACCGACCTTGATGCTCAGCGTCCCCTCGCCCAGCGCCGCGGTCTTGCTTGCCACGCCGCTGGTCGCCACGCTCTGTGCCTGGGCCAGCTGGGTCACCTTGACCTGATAGCTGCCCGGCACCGCGTCGGCGCTGGTCGCCACGGCAACACCGCTGCCGCTGATCTTACTGGTCTGCCCCTGGAAGGTCTTGGCATCGTTGAGCTTGGTGGTGGCCGCCTGCAACGAACCCAGCGCACCCTGCAGGCGCGCATAGGCGGAAATCTTCGACTGGTTGACCGCCTTCTGCTGGGCAAGCGGTTGGAGCTTGAGGCGCTCGGCCGTATCGAGCTGGTTCAGCAACCCGCTCAGATCCAGTCCGGAGCCCACGCCGAGGGATGAAATCGAAGCCATGACACTTGTTCCTTGAGCTGAGTCTCTGAAGGGCCGCTCCGACACTCCAGGCGAAGACTTTGAGCGGCAGCTATACCCTGACTATCGGCCGGAGCACGCAAGACTTTAGAAGACCGCGAGCCGAACCGCGAAAGGCATGCCCCCTCACACCTGCATGTTCATCACTTCCTTGTAGGCGCCAACCAGGCGATTGCGCACCTGCACGCCCATCTGGAAAGCCACGCTGGCCTTCTGCATGTCGACCATCACGTCGTTGAGCGCCACGTTCGGATCGCCGGACTGGAAGGCTTCGCCACGCGCGCTGGCGGCCTGCTGCAAGCGGTTGATGCGCTGGATCGCCGCCTGCAGCTCGCCGCCGAAGGCACTGCTCGCCGCGCTTGTGGAAGCCTGGCCTTGAGCGGCACTGCCGGCGGCCTGGGTGGCCAGGGACTGCAATTGCTGCAGCGCGGATTGAATGGCCGGTGTGCTCATGATCGGACTCTGGACGCCAATAAGGGGGACGCACCTGCAGGCAGGGCAAGAATGGCCGCAAGCCTACCAACCGAACAGACTGCGGAAAGCGACCAATTGGCAATAAAACCTCCGGCTTTTCTTGCCTTTGGGGTTGCCCTCTGCACGCATAATAGCGCTCCTCATACGTCCGCCCTCCGCACCGACAGCCTCTCTAGATCACGAGCCTGCACAGCCTTGGCGGCCCCACGCACGAACTCTGAACCGGATGCAGCAATGCCTTTCGTCTCGCCCCTGGTCAGCCACCGGAGGTGCTTGTGAGTAATGCAGCCCAAGGAATGAGCGGCACCCTGGGCACTCAAAGCAATCCGCAGGAAGCCCCCCCGCTGTCCCGTCTGCTCGACCAGATGCGCAGCAAGCCACTGATCCCCCTGCTGATCGCCGGTGCTGCCGTCCTGGCGATCGTCGTCGCCCTGCTGCTCTGGGCCCAGGCCCCCGAGTACCGCGTCATCTACAGCAACCTCAGCGAGGCCGATGGCGGGCGCATCATCGCCGAACTGGACAAGCGCGCCATTCCCTACCGCATCGGCGAGGGCGGACAGACCCTGCAGGTGCCGGCCGACAAGGTTCATGCCCTGCGCCTGCAACTGGCCGAGCAGGGGCTGCCGCAAGGCGGCAACGTCGGCTTCGAACTGCTCGACAACCAGGCCTTCGGTGTCAGCCAGTTCGCCGAGCAGATCAATTTCCAGCGCGGCCTGGAAGGCGAGCTGGCACGCTCGATAGAAGCGCTCGGCCCGGTCGCCCGCGCCCGCATCCATCTGGCCATGGGCCGTCAGTCGGTGTTCGTCCGCGAGCGCGAGCCGGCCAGCGCCTCGGTGGTCCTCAACCTGCACCCCGGTCGCGAACTCGGCGAGGGCCAGGTCAACGCCATCGTCCACATGGTGTCCTCCAGCGTCCCCGGCCTGAGCGCGGAGGCCGTCACGGTGGTCGACCAGAACGGGCGCCTGCTGTCGCTGCCCACCTCAGGTTCGCGCGACCTGGACGGCACCCAGCTCAGCTACATCGACGAGGTCGAGCGCTCCTACCAGCGGCGCATCGAGAACATCCTGCTGCCGATCCTCGGTCGCGAGAACGTCCGCGCCCAGGTGGTCGCCCAGATCGACTTCTCTTCCCGCGAGCAGACCGCCGAGCGCTACGGCCCCAACCAGCCCCCGAACGAGGCGGCGGTACGCAGCCAGCAACTGTCCGAGAACTACCTGGGCGGCGACCAGCTGGCCCGCGGCGTGCCCGGCGCGCTGACCAATTCGCCGCCCAACACGCCGCCGCCCGCACCGCCGGCGACCACCGACGCCGCGCAGCCTCCGGCAGCCCAGCAGACCGACGCGGCCGCCGCCACGAATGCCGCCAACGACGCCCAGGCGCCGGCCACCGCCAATGCGCAGACCGGCACCGCCCAGGGCTCGTCCTCGCTCAAGCGCGACCAGCTGATCAACTACGAAGTCGACCGCAGCGTCGAGCACGTGCAGCATCGCCGCGGCAACATCCAGCGCCTGACCGCCGCAGTGGTGATCAACTATCGCGATGCGGTGAACGCCGAGGGCGAGGCGATCCGCGAGCCGCTCAGCGCCGAAGAGCTGGAGAACATCAACCGTCTGGTGCGCCAGGCCATGGGCTTCTCGGCCATGCGCGGCGACGAACTGGAGGTGATCAACAGCCCCTTCGCGCCGCAAGAGGAAACGGTCGAGGTCACCGAGTGGTGGAAGACCCCGGAGTTCTTCAACCTGGCATCGAGCCTGTCGCGCTACCTGCTGGTGGCCTTCATCGCCCTGCTGCTCTGGCTGCTGATCCTGCGTCCGCTCAAGCGCCGTCACGACGAGACCCTGGAGGCCGCCGCCGCTCAGGCCGCCGCCATCGAGGCCGCCACGCTCGCCGCCAGTGCCGCTCCCGCGCCGGGCACGGTCAGCGCCGAAGAAGCGGCCCTGCAACGCAAGCAGCGCCGCAAGTCGTCGGTCTACGAGCACAACCTGGAAAACGTCCGCGAAATGGCCAAGGAAGATCCGCGCCTGGTCGCCATGATCGTCCGCACCTGGATGAGCAAAGATGATTGAGATGACGCCCGTACGCCGCAGCGCGATCCTGCTGCTGTGCCTGGATGAGGACAGCGCCGCCGAGGTCATCAAGTTCCTGCCGCCCAAGGACGTGGAAATCGTCAGTATGGAAATGGCCCGCCTGACGCAGATTTCCCACGAGGAAATGCGTCAGGTGCTCGAAGAGTTCATGGACGAGACCGAGCAGTACGCGGCGATCAACATCCACTCCAGCGACCACATCCGCGCCGTGCTGACCAAGGCGCTCGGCAGCGAACGGGCCACCAGCCTGATCGAGGACATCCTCGAAACCAGCAACACCGGCTCGGGCATGGACAAGCTCAACCTGATGGAGGCCTCGACGGTCGCCGAGATGATCCGCGACGAACACCCGCAGATCATCGCCACCATCCTCGTCCACCTGGAGCGCCACCAGGCCGCCGACATCCTCGAACTGTTCGACGAACGACTGCGCAACGACATCGTCCTGCGTATCGCCACCTTCAGCGGCGTGCAGCCGGTGGCCCTGCAGGAACTCACCGAGGTACTCGGCGGCATGCTCGACGGTCAGAACCTCAAGCGCAGCAAGATGGGCGGCGTGAGAACCGCGGCGGAAATCCTCAACCTGATGAATTCCAGCCAGGAAGAGGTCGCCATCCAGACCGTGCGCGCCCACAGCGAGGACCTGGCACAGAAGATCCTCGACGAGATGTTCCTGTTCGAGAACCTGCTGGACGTGGACAACCGCGGCATCCAGCTGATCCTCAAGGAAGTCGATACCAACTCGCTGGTCATCGCCCTCAAGGGCGCCCCGCCGGCGCTGCTGGAGAAGTTCCTGATGAACATGTCGCAGCGTGCCGCCCAGCTGCTCAAGGAGGACATGGAGGCGCGCGGCCCGATCCGCATCTCCCAGGTCGAGAGCGAGCAGAAGGCCATCCTGCAGATCGTCCGCCGCCTGGCCGACAGCGGCGAGATAGTCCTGGGCGGCGGGGACGACGCCTATGTCTGACCGCGGCTCGCGCGACGGCAGCGAACAGTGGCGCCCCTGGCAGATGGACGAACTGGAGCGTCCGGCCGACAGCGCACAACCCGATCAGGACAGCCTGCGCCGCGAAGCCATTCGTCGCCAGGCGTTCCGCCGCAACGCCGAGCTCGAAGCCCTGCGCCGCCAGGCTCACGAGCAGGCGCGCCAGCAGGGCCACGAGGAGGGCTTCGCCGCCGGACGCGCCGAGGGATACGCCCAGGGCCTCGAAGAGGGCCGCCGCGCCGGCGAACAGGAGCTGCAGCTGCAGATCGCCCAGACCCTGCAGCCACTGCGCCAGCTCGCCGAAGAGTTCCGCAAGGCGCTGGCCCACCTGGACGAGCAGATCGCCGACCAGCTGGTCGGCCTGGCCATGGCCACCGGCCGCCATCTGGCCGGCGAGGCGCTGCAGACCCATCCCGAACAGATCCTCGCCATCGTCCGCGAACTGCTGCACGCCGAGCCGGCGCTGACCGGCAAGCCGCGCCTGTGGCTGCACCCGGCCGACCTGCTGCTGGTCAGGGCGCACCTCGGCAACGAACTGGCCGCTGCCGGCTGGCAGCTGCAGCCGGACGAGCTGGTCAGCCGCGGCGGCTGCCGGGTCAACAGTGCCAGCGGCGAGCTAGACGCGACTTGGGAAAGCCGCTGGGACAGCCTGCTCGAACAGCTGCGCCATCGCCAGTCCCCCGGCGCCAGCCACACCGCGCCATGACCTCCGCCGCCGCCCATCGCCAGCGCTGGCTGCACGCTCTGGACAGCGTGCAGCAGCGCATCACGGAACTCCCCGCCTACCGCACCAGCGGGCGCATCGTGCGCGCCACCGGCATGGTGCTGGAAGCCGTCGGCCTGCGCATTCCGCTCGGCGGCGTCTGCCGCATCGAACTGTCATGTAACAGCCAGCCACAGGCCGGGCGCCGCTTTGCCGAGGCCGAGGTGGTCGGCTTTGCCGGCGAGCGGCTGTTTCTCATGCCCCTCGAGGAAATCAGCGGACTGCAACCCGGCGCGCGCGTGCTGCCGCTGGGCGAAGGGCGCAGCGGCGGCCTCAGCGCCCGGCGCTTTCCGCTCGGCGAAAGCCTGCTCGGGCGCGTGGTGGACGGCAGCGGCGAGCCGCTGGATGGTCAGGGCCCGCTGAGCCAGGCCCATTACGCGACCCTGCAGACGCCGCCGATCAACCCGCTCAACCGCGCACCCATCGACACCCAGATCGACGTCGGCATCCGCGCCATCAACGGCCTGCTCAGCGTCGGCCGCGGCCAGCGCATGGGCCTGTTCGCCGGCTCCGGCGTCGGCAAATCGGTGCTGCTCGGCATGATGGCCCGCTACACCCGCGCCGACGTGATCGTCGTCGGCCTGATCGGCGAGCGGGGCCGCGAGGTGCAGGACTTCATCGACAACATCCTCGGCGAAGAGGGCCGCCGCCGCTCGGTGGTGGTCGCCGCACCGGCCGACACCTCGCCGCTCAAGCGCCTGCAGGGCGCGGCCTACGCCACCCGCCTGGCCGAGGACTTCCGCGATCACGGCAAGGACGTGCTGCTGATCATGGATTCGCTGACCCGCTACGCCATGGCCCAGCGCGAGATCGCCCTGGCCATCGGCGAGCCGCCGGCGACCAAGGGCTACCCGCCGTCGGTGTTCGCCAAGCTGCCGCGCCTGGTGGAGAAGACCGGCAACGGCCCGCGCGGCGGCGGCTCGATCACCGCGTTCTATACCGTGCTCAGCGAAGGCGACGACCAGCAGGATCCGATCGCCGACTCGGCCCGGGCGATTCTCGACGGGCACATCGTGCTGTCCCGGGCCCTGGCCGAGAGCGGCCACTACCCGGCCATCGACATCGAAGCCTCGATCAGCCGGGCGATGACCGCCATCGTCAGCGACGCCCAGCAGCGCCGGGCCCAGCAGTTCAAGCAGCTGCTCTCCAAATATCAGCGCAACCGCGACCTGATCAGCGTCGGCGCCTATGCGCCGGGTCATGACCCGCAGCTCGACCATGCGGTAACCTTGTATCCTCGACTGGAGCGCTTCCTGCAGCAGCGCATCCACGAGCGCGCCGACCTGGCGGAAACGCTGAACGTGCTCGACCATCTGGTTCCCGGCCCCTGAGGCCTGTGCTGCGCCGCTCGACAGGTAACCCGCCATGGCCGCGACCACCGCCCTCGATACCCTGATCGACCTGACCAAGGAAGCCCTGGATCAGGCCGCCCGCCTGCTGGCAGGCGAGCGGCGTACCCAGCAGCAGGTGCTGCAGCAGCTGCAGACCCTGAACCAGTACCGCCTGGAGTACGGCCAGCGCCTGCAGGAGGCGCTGCAGCAGGGCATCGACCCCGCCAGCCTGCTCAACTACCGGGCCTTTCTCGGCTCGCTGGACAACGCCATCGAGCGCGCCAGCCAGACCCTGCGCCAGCAGCAGCAAAAAGTCGACAACAGCCAGCGACTGTGGCAAGAACAACACCGCAAGCTGAATTCCTACGACACCCTGGTCGAACGTCGCCAGCAGACCGTCATGCTGCACGCCAGCCGCGCCGAACAGCGCGCCAGCGACGAACTCAGCGCGCGCATGAGCCGCAACGGCGCCGCGCTCCTCCCGCCGTCCGACCAAAGTGCATAAAGAGGCTTCATGGACATCATCGCCCTGCCCGCAACACCGGCCGCCACCACGCCGCCCTCCACAGCGCCACGCCAGGACGAAGGCTTTGCCCGCAGCCTGGAGCAGGCCAGCGCGCGCCAGCCGGCCGGCGGCGACAAGAGCGGCGGCCGCACCGCGACCGATACCCGCACCGCGCGCAGCACTCCACCCTCGGCCCAGAGCAGCGATCACGAAGCACAGGACGCCGGCTACGACAGCGCCGTGCCGACCGAGCTGGCTGCGCTGCTGAGCCTCCAAACTCTGCCGGTCGCTATGCCCGACAACGAGGGTGCTGCTACCCCAAGCAACCCCCTGCCCGGCGAAGCGCCGCTGCCTGCCATCCTACCCGGCAGCGCCGAACTGGTCGCCGCGGATGCCGTCCTGCTGGCTACCTCGCAGGATGCAGCACCTGTAGCGCCTGGCGCCCCGCTGTTACCCAGCGATAGCGCGGCGGACAGCCTGGCGCAGATCAGCGCCCGCCTGGCGCTGATCGAGCAGGCCGGCAATCCCCTGCCGGCAAACGAGATGGCCGCGGCGCAGAACGGCGCTGCGCCGCTCGCCGCCACACCTCTGGCCGGGCTCAATCCCCTGCCGCGCAGCGATAGCCAGAGCGCCGCTTCCGCCACCCTCGACAACCTCACCGGCACCCGCACACAGAGCGTCCCGCAGCCCACACTGGTCCCGAGCACAAGCGCAGCTGCCATGCCCGCCGCCGATGCAGCCAGCGCGCCCGCCGCGCCGCTGCCGAGCAGTGCCGCCGGCTTCGACATCCCCGAGGGCCTGCAGACCGTCCGCAGCGAGCCCTTCGCCCCCAGCCTGGCAGCGGCCACCACCAGCAGCCCGGCCGCCAGCCTGCCGGCTGCGACCCTGAGCGCTCCGCTCGGCAGCAGCGACTGGCAGCAGGGCCTGGGCCAACAGCTGATCGGCCTGCACCAGCGCGGCGGACAGCAGATCGAGCTGCACCTGCACCCGGCCGAGCTGGGTCCCCTGTCGATCAGCCTGAAGCTCGGCGACAATGCCGCCCACGCGCATTTCCTGGCGGCGCACCCGCAGGTGCGCGCCGCCATCGAACAGGCCCTGCCGCAGCTGCGTGAGGCGCTGGCCGAACAGGGCATCACCCTCGGCGAGACCTCCGTGGGCGAGCAGCGCCAGCAGCAGGCCCAGGGCGAGCCCGGGTCGCGCAGCGAGGCCCGGGGCGAACAACTGGCCGGCAACGGCGAGGCCGACGAGATCGCCACCGGGCTGCCGCAGGCCGGCGCCCGCACCACGACCGGCCTGCTGGCCGGCGGTATCGACCTGTATGCATGAGGCCGCGCGAGGGCGGCGGCACGGCCAGGGCAGCCGGGACTCAACCTTCCCGGCGCGTGGCCGATAAGCCTGCCAGGCACCTTCGCCAGTGCCCCGGACGCTGCGGATTTTGTGCGGCAAAACAGGAAGATAGCCGCGATACGCGAGCCTTATCTGTCCATCGCGGACGACAGCCTGTCGTCATACTCTTCACCCTGCTGAATGACCGATCCCGACATGGCACGAGCAATGAGCAATCCCCGACCCGCCGCCAAGAAGAACACCTGGCTGATGCCGCTGCTTCTGGCAGTCATCGCCGCCGGCGGCAGCGCAGCGGGCATGTACTACTTCATGGTCAAGCGCGGCATGAGCGACTTCGGCATGACGCCGGCCGCAGCTCAGCCGATCCAGGCCGCGCAGCCGATCTTCGTGCCGATTTCGCCGTTCACCGTCAACCTGCAGAGCGAACGCCGCCAGCCGCACCTGCTGTACATCGGCCTGTCGCTGCAGGTGAGCGACAAACAGACCCAGGAATTCCTGCTCCAGCACATGCCGCAGATCCGCAGCCGCCTGCTGATGCTGATGGCCGGGCAGAAGGCCGAAGAGCTGATCACCCCCAATGGCAAGGATGTGCTCTCGGCACAGATTCTCGGCCTGTTCCAGACCCCGCTGGCCACGCCACAGCCCCCGCTGGGCGTGATCGACGTCCTCTACACCGACTTCATAGTGCAATAGGTCCATGGCCCAAGACGATCTGCTCTCGCAGGAAGAGATCGACGCCCTGCTCAAGGGCGTCAGCGGCGAGGAAGACAGCGCCCCTAGCGAGAATGCGAGCAAGGCGCGCATCCGCCCCTACAACCCGGCGACCCAGCACCGGGTGATCCGCGAGCGTCTGCACGCCCTCGACATCATCAACGAGCGTTTTGCCCGCTACTTCCGCACCAGCCTGTTCAACCTGATCCGGCGCAGCGCCGACATCACCGTGGACAGCGTGCGCTACCAGAGCTATAGCGACTTCGCACGCAACGTCCCGGTGCCGACCAACCTCAACCTGCTGGCCATGAAACCGCTGCGCGGTACCGCCCTTGCTGTATTCCCGCCCAACCTGGTGTTCATGGTGGTGGACAACCTGTTCGGCGGCGACGGTCGCTTCGTGACCAAGTCGGAAGGCCGCGAGTTCACCAGCACCGAACAGCGCATCATCCGGCGCCTGCTCGGCCTGGCGGTGGAGGCCTACGAAGGCGCCTGGAAGTCGGTCTACCCGCTGGAAATCGACTACCTGCGCTCGGAGATCCAGGTCAAGTTCACCAACATCACCAGCTCGCCCAACGAGATCGTGGTCAACAGCACCTTCCATGTCGAAGTCGGCAACCTGGCCAGCGACTTCAACATCGTCCTGCCCTACACGATGATCGAGCCGCTGCGCAGCCTGCTCAACGGTCCGCTGACCGACAGCCACCCGGACGAGGAGCAGAAGTGGAGTTCGCGCATGGCCGGCGAGCTGCGCCAGTCGCAGATCGAGCTGGTGGCCGACTTCGGCGACATCCCCTGCAGCATCGGCCAGGTCATGGCGCTCAAGGTCGGCGACGTGCTGCCTTTCGAGCTGCCGGACATCGTCATCGCCCGGGTCGACAGCGTACCGGTGATGACCTGCGAATACGGCAGCCAGAACGGCCAGCGTGCCTTGCGCGTCAAGGACCTGATCGACCACTCGCCTGCCACCGGCAAGACGCACGCCGACCGCTTCGTGAAGGGCTCGACGCCCGCCGCCAAGGAAACCGAGAATGACTGACCCCAACAAACCCGACGAACCGAGCAACCTCGAGGACGACTGGGCCAGCGCCATGGCCGAGCAGAGCGACACCTCGGGCAGCGCCGTCGAGGACGATCCCTGGGCCGCCGCCATGGCCGAACAGGCTGCCACTTCGACCGAGGCCGACCCCTGGGCCGCCGCGCTCGCCGAGCAGGCCGTCGCGCCGGCCCCGGCCGCCGCGCAGAATGCCGGCGACAGCGTGTTCAAGCCGCTGAACAAGGGCGCCCCGAGCGGCAACATGCGCGACCTGGAAATGGTCATGAACATCCCGGTCAAGCTGACCGTGGAGCTCGGCCGCACGCGCATCACCATCAAGCAGCTGCTGGAACTGGCCCAAGGCTCGGTGATCGAGCTGGAAGGCCTGGCCGGCGAGCCGATGGATATCCTGATCAACGGCTACCTGATCGCCCAGGGCGAGGTGGTGGTGGTCGACGACAAGTACGGCATCCGGATCACCGAGATCATCACCCCTTCCGAGCGCGTGCAGAAACTCAACCGATGAGCAACGGCGCCGAAACCGCCCGCGAAGCCGCCAGCGGCCTGGGGTCCAGTGTCGACAGCCTGAGCGGCTTCGCGGTGCTCGGCAAGACCGCCATGGCCCTGCTGGCGGTGGTAGCGGTGATCCTTCTGTGCAGCTGGCTGCTCAGGCGCATCGGTCCTTCACGCCATTGGCAGGGACAGAGCCTGAAGGTGGTCGGCAGCACGCTGCTCGGCCCGCGCGAGCGGGTGGTGATCGTCGAGGTACAGGGCACCTGGCTGGTGCTGGGCGTGACCGCCAGTCAGATCAGCCAGCTGCATGCACTCCCCGCCCCGCCCGAGGTGCCGACGCCGCCCGCGCCGCCGGGAGCCGCCGGCGTTGCCGAACGCTTTGCCGATGCCCTGCGCCAGCGCCTGCAGGGTGGAGGCCCGCGTACGCCATGAAACACGCCCTCCCGCGCAACCTGCTGCGCCTGCTCGGCCCGCTGCTCCTGCTGCTCCTGCCCGGCCTGAGCCTGGCGCAGACGCTGCCGGCCTTCACCAGCCAGCCGCTGGCCGACGGCGGCCAGCAGTGGTCGCTGAGTCTGCAGACCCTGCTGCTGCTCAGCTCGATGGCCTTCCTGCCGGCCATGCTGCTGATGATGACCGGCTTCACCCGCATCGTCATCGTGCTCAGCCTGCTGCGCACGGCGATGGGCACCCAGTCGGCACCGCCCAACCAGGTGCTGCTCGGCCTGGCGCTGTTCCTGACGTTCTTCGTCATGTCGCCGGTGCTCAACAAGGTCCACGAGAGCGCCTGGCAGCCGTTCTCCCGCGACGAGATCAACTTCGAGCAGTTCATCGAGATCGGCAGCCAGCCGTTCCGCGAGTTCATGCTGGCGCAGACCCGCCAGCCCGACCTTGCGCTGTTCGCCCGCCTGGCGCAGATCGAGGAGCTGGAAGGCCCGGAACAGGTGCCGATGCGCGTGCTGATGCCGGCCTTCGTCACCAGCGAGCTGAAGACCGCCTTCCAGATCGGCTTCACCATCTTCATCCCCTTCCTGATCATCGACCTGGTGGTCGCCAGCGTGCTGATGGCGCTGGGCATGATGATGGTGCCGCCGGCCACCATCTCCCTGCCGTTCAAGCTGATGCTGTTCGTGCTGGTGGATGGCTGGCAGTTGCTGATGGGCTCGCTGGCCCAGAGTTTCTACCTGTGACGGGGCATCCCCGAGGAGCACTGCGATGACGCCGGAAATGGTCATGGACCTCGCCTACCAGGGCATGCGGGTCACCCTCTCGCTGGCGGCGCCGCTGCTGCTCACCGCCCTGGCGATCGGCCTGCTGGTCAGCCTGTTCCAGGCCGCCACGCAGATCAACGAAATGACCCTGTCGTTCATTCCGAAGATTCTCGGCGTGTTCGTGGTGCTGATCTTCGCCGGGCCGATGCTGATGCAGCTGATCACCGACTTCACCCGCGAGCTGTTCCGCAACCTGCCGACCCTAATCGGCTGAGTCCATGATCGAGGTCACCTCGGCCCAGTTGCAGCTCTGGGTGGCCGCGTTCCTCTGGCCGCTGAGCCGCATCACCACCTTCCTGGTCGCCGCGCCCCTGCTCGGCCACAGCAGCATTCCCAACCCGGCCAAGATCGGCCTGGGCGTGCTGCTGACCCTGATCGTCGCCCCGACCCTGCCGCCGCTGCCGGAGGTGCCCATCGTGTCCTGGGCCGGCCTCGGCATCCTCATCGAGCAGATGCTGATCGGCCTGGCCATGGGCCTGGTGATGCGTGTGACGTTCACCGCCGTGCAGGTCGCCGGCGACATTATCGGCCTGCAGATGGGCCTGGCCTTCGCCACCCTGTTCTCGCCCGATGCCGGCAACACCATGATCCTCGCGCGCTACCTGTACATGATCGCGCTGCTGATGTTCCTCGCCTTCAACGGCCACCTGGTGGTCATCGAGATCCTCGCCACCACCTTCCACACCCTGCCGATCGGCATGGTCCGCTTCAATCCAGAAGCCTGGCGGATGCTCGCCGGCTACGGCTCGACGATCTTCACCGCAGGCCTGCTGCTGGCCCTGCCACTGGTCGCCTCGCTGCTGATCATCAACCTAGCGATGGGCATCCTTAACCGCTCGGCGCCGCAGCTCACGGTATTCTCGGTGGGCTTCCCGCTGTCGCTGACCGTGGGCCTGGTACTGCTGATGGTGCTGATGGGCGACCTGGGGCGCTACCTGGAACGCCTGTTCAGCGAGGGCCTGCAGTTCCTGCAACATCTGCTGGGCAACATGAGCCTGGGCTGAGCGACAAAAGCACGACGCCCCCGGCGGCCAGGCCGCAGGGGGCGTCGGTAGCGATTCTGCAGCCCGGCAAGACCTGCGCCTTGCCGGGCAAAGATCACATGCGGTCGAACAGCGACAGTTTCTGGATATCGAGGAAGGACTTCTGCGCCGCCTGCAGACCGACCTGACGCAGGGCGTATTCGGAGATGGCCTTGTTGTAGTCCAGGTCGACCAGATCGGACAGGGTCTGGGCATAGTTGAGTGCGCGGTTGCTGCCCACCGAGTCCAGCACATCCAGCTCGTTGAGCCGCGCACCCACCGAGGCGCGGGTGGTCAGCACGTTGTCCAGCGCATTGGACAGTTCACGCATCGAGGTGGACACTGTGTTGCGCATGCGTGCCTGCTCTTCCGGAGTGCCAGCCGGGCTGTCCAGCACGGCCAGCGCCTCTTCGAAGGCGCGGAACAGATTCGGGTCTGCTTCCCGAGCGCGACTCACTGTGATGCTGTCGCCGACTGCTGGCGTGCCTTCGAGCGTCAGGGACAAGCCGTTGAAGGCGATGTTCTTATTGTGCGGATCGGCCGGATCGTAGGTACCGGTACTGCTCGGCGTGGCCGCAGAGGGCGGACTGAACACCTCGTAGCCGCCACTGCCGTCGAACTTGATGGTGAAGGCATCGCCGAAGTTGGTCGCCGCATTGTCGACCACCGTGGGCCCGACGAATGCCACACTCCCTGTCGCGTTTTCCTTGGCCACGTACTTGGCGGAGCTGTGTACGCTCATGAAGATGTCCAGACCATTGTCACTGCTGGGCATCAGCCGCGAGGAGTCGACTTTCTGTTCGGCCACGCCGGTATCGCCGATATAGGTCACACGCCCACTGGTTGGATCCTTGACGAACGGCGGGCTGTTGTCGCGATAACCGCCGAACAGGTAACGGCCGTTGCCATCGGCCGCGTTGGCCTGACCGATCAGCGTCTCGTAGATACCGCGGATTTCGCTGGCCACCGAGGAGCGGTCGGCATCGCTCAGGGTGCCGTTGGCTGCCTGCACCATCAGCGTCTTGGCGCTAGTGATGGCATCGGCGACGCTGTTGAGCACGCTCTCTTCCTGGCCCAGCGAGTTGCGTGCGGTGATCCGTGCATCGGCGTACTGCTGGTTGACCGCAGCCGACTGGCCGACGCTCACTGCCCGCGAGGCGGCCTGCGGATCGTCGGAAGGATTGACTACCCGGCTGCCGCTGGAAATCTGCTGACCGATCTTGAGGAACTTGTCTTGCTGACTGGCCAGCGAGTTCAAGCTCTGCTCGAACATGGTGACGGTACTGATACGCATAGGGTCGAATTCCTCTTAATCAGCTGCGCATGGACAGCAGGGTGTCGATCACCGTGGTGCCCACCTCGATCACCTTGGCGCTGGCTTGGTAGTAGCGCTGGAAGCGCAGCAGGTTGGCACCCTCCTCATCCAAGCTCACACCGGAGTCGCTCTGCTGAACGGCCTTGAGCTGCTTGACCAAGCCCTCCTGAGCATCCTGGTTGACCTGAATGATGTTGGTGCGGTTACCCACATCGCTGACCATAGAGGCATAGGCTTGAGTCAGACCGGCACCGCCATTGACCAGCTTGGCATTCTGCAGCTCCAGCAACGCCACGGCATTGCGGTTATCGCCCGGGCCTCCCGGCATCTTGACCGTGAAGCTGTCGCCATCCTTGGGCACACCGTCGACGGTGAGAGTGATATCGCCGAAGCTGAGGGTGGTCTTGCCCTGGGCATCGGTACCGGTCGTCGCCGCGACGACGGCGCCGCTGGCCAGCGTCACCGTATAGTTGCCGCCGGAATAGGAAACTTCGTAGTTGTTGAAAGTTGGCGGCGTGGCTGGGTCGAAGCTCGCGGTCAGCGAGGCGGTACCACCGTTGCTGCTCTTGGCCGCGATCTGCGCGATGCTACCGGCCGCCAGGCGACCGACGTCGGCGATTTCGCTGCGCAGGTCGCGCGCCGCTCGGCGTACCGGCTGGATCTGGAAGCGGTCGCCATCGGCGACGGGAGCGCCGTTGACGCTCACCTCCATGCCGCCAAAGCTGATCTTGCCGGTGGCTCCGTCGTAGGCATAGCTAACAACCTCGCCGGTATCGCGTCGGGTAATCTGCAGCCCTGCGGACAGGTCACTGGCGTCTTTCACCAGGACGTCGTAGTCGGCGATGTTGAGCTTGTCGATCTGCTCCGGATCGAACTCTGCGGTCAAATAGGCCGAGCTGGTGTTCTTGTCGTTACCGAAGGCCTGCGGCTGCCCAACCGAGAAGAAGTCACCGCCCAGTTCGCCATTGAGATCGACACCCTGGCGGTGCTGCTGATTGAAGCCGATTGCCATGGCTACCGCCATCTGGCCGAGCTGGTTCTGCGCACGATCCAGGGTTTCGCGGCGGAAGGCCATCAGACCGCCCAACTCTCCGCCCTTGAAACTCTCCTCGCGTAACTGGAGGAGGTTGCCATTGACATCCTTATAACCGACAACCGTACGTCCAGGATCGGAAGTCGATGGCATAGCCTGCAACTTGAAGCTGCTGGAACCAGCCACCAACGACAGCCCGTTACCGATGCTGACGTTGTAGCTGCCGCCATCCTGCTGCACCACTTTCACGTCAACATAGCGGCTCAGATCGGCCACCAACTGATCACGTTGATTGAGCAGGCTGTTGGGCTCTGCACCAGTCTTGGCCTTGGCCAGACCGATCTCGCGGTTCAACTTGGCGATCTGCTCGGCCATGTTGTTGACCTGCACCACCTGACTCTCGATCTGCCCGTTGACTCCCGACTGCATGTCGTTCAGATAGCTGTCGAAGGCACGGAACTGCGCAGTCAGGGTATCGGCAGTGCCGAGCACACCTTGACGGGCCGCAGGATCCGAAGGTGTGGCTACCAGCTTCTGCAGGGCGGAAAAGAAGTTCTGCATCAACGGTGCCAGACCGGCATCGCGATCAGCGAGCAGGTTATCGATCTGGTTGATCTGCACCTCGTAGGCCGACAGCGCACTGTTGCTGCTGATCGCCTGATTCAACTGGGTGGAGATGAACTGGTTGAACTGACGCTGCACTCCAGAGACGCCGACGCCATTGCTGCTGGAGTTCTCAGCCAGCAGGGTGACTTCACGGTTGTAACCGGGCGTATAGACGTTGGTGATGTTGTTGCCGGTGGTGGCCAAAGCGATCTGCGCAGCATTCAGACCGCTGACGCCGATGGAGAAAATGCTCATGAGTTGCTTCCCGTTGCATCATGCTGAATGTATCGGCCGGGCTGCGGAAACCTTGAGGAATTCCGCACGACCATCACCGCCGAAGCAGGCAGTCCCGACCCTCAGGGTGTGCTGCGCGCGACCAGCGCAGCACCGCTAGGCGGCGAGCCAGCGTCGAGCGGACCGATGCTGGCCATCACCGCCACCAGCTTGTCAGCATAGGCCGGATCGGTGGCATAGCCGCCGCGCTGCAGGGCATGGGCCGCCTGCACCGGATCGCTAGCGGCGACCACGCCGGCATAGCGCGGATTGTTGCCGATCAGCCGGGCATAGTCGGTGAACGATGCCTGATAGGAGGGATAGGCACGGAAGGTCTCGACGCGCTTCTGCTCGCGGCCATCGATGTATTCGCTGGTGGTCACCGCCGTGGTGGCGCCGCGCCACTGGCTGCCGGCCTTGATGCCGAAGAGGTTGTGGCTGTTGCCGCCATCGGCGGTCGGAATCTGGTAACGCCCCCAGCCGGTTTCCAGCGCCGCCTGGGCGAGGATCAGTTCGGCCGGCACGCCGCTGGTGGCACTAGCCGCCCGTGCCGGCGCTTCGAGGCGAGCCAGGAACTCGCGCACGTGCGCCGGGCGCTCGCGGGCTTCCCGCGCTGCGCCACCCGGCACCGGCAGCGACTCGCCCGCGGCGAACGGCGAACCTTGCCGCGCGCGTGCCACCGGGGCTTCCGATACCGATGCCTCGGCGGCACGGCTCTCGGCAGGCGGCACCGGCAGGCTGCCGTACAGCGGGCGCGGCACGCCGCGCGGAATACCGGCGATCAGCGCAGCCTCGTCGACGTTGCCCGTCTGACCGGCGAACTGGCGCTGCTGCTGCAACTGGCCGACCAGTTGATCGGCCAGGCCCAACCCGTTGCCAGCCAGTTGTTGCGCCCACTGCTGATCGAGCATTTCGGTGTACAACTTGCTCTGCGAACTGTCCAGCAAGCCGGACTGCGGCACCGCCTCGCGCATGCTTTTCAGCATCATGTGTAGGAACAGCGCCTCGAACTGCCGGGTTGCCTCCGGCAGGCCGGCGTCGGCATCGTCGCGGGCGGTCTGCTTGAGGCGCTGCAACCCCTGTACATCCAGGGCGAACTGGCCGCTGAGGTTGTCGACGCTCATCAGATGATCTCCAGTTCGGCGCGCAGCGAGCCGGCCGCCTTGAGCGCTTCGAGGATCGACATCAGATCCTGCGGAGTGGCACCCAGGGCGTTGAGCGCCTTGACCACATCCACCAGATCGGCACTGCCCTCGATCATTCGCAGGGCGGTACCCTGCTGCTGCACGGAAATGTTGCTCTTCTCGGTGACCACGGTCTCGCCTTCGCTGAACGGCTCGGGCTGGCTGACCTGCGGCTCGGTGTCGATGACGATGGAGAGGTTGCCATGGGCCACCGCCGCGCGGTGCAGCTTGACCGCGCCATTGAGCACCACGGCGCCGGTGCGCGAGTTGAGGATCACCTTGGGCGTCGCGGCGATCGGCAACACCTGTACGCTTTCCACCCGCGCCATGAAGTTGACCCGCTCGTTGGGCGACAGCGGTCCCTGCAACTGGATCAGCCCGCCATCGCGTGCCGAGGCCACGCTGCGTCCGAATTCGCGATTGATCGCCGCCACCGTGCGCTGGGCAGTGGCGAAATCCGGCTGGCGCAGGTAAAGGTCGAGCACGCCGTGACGGTCGCCCAGTTGCAGCGGTACCTCGCGCTCGACGATGGCACCGCGACTGATCCGCCCGCCGGCCTGCTGGTTGATCTGCACGCTGCTGCCACCGGCCTCGGCACCGGCACCGTTGACCAGCAAGTTACCCTGAGCCAGCGCATAGGTATCGCCGTCCACCCCCTTGAGCGGGGTCATCAGCAGAGTGCCGCCGCGCAGGCTGCGAGCGTTGCCGATAGAGGACACCACCACATCGATCTGCTGGCCGGGGCGCGAGAACGGCGGCAGCTTGGCAGTGACCATCACCGCGGCAATGTTGCGCAGTTGCATGTTGGTGCCCGGCGGCACGGTGATGCCCAGCTGCGAGAGCATGTTGGTCAGGCCCTGTCCGGTGAACGGCGCCTGCATAGTCTGGTCGCCCGTGCCGTCGAGGCCGATGACCAGGCCATAGCCGACCAAGGCGTTGTCGCGCACGCCGGCGAAGTCGGCGATATCGCGCACCTGCTCCGCCTGGACGAGGGCGGACAGGCCGCCTCCCAGCCCAAGCAACAGGGCACACAGGCTGCGGCGCAGCCAGACGCCGAGCGGCGCCCGCAAATCGAATCGAGGCATTGGTCGAGACATCAGAAGGGCGAAATGTTCAGGAAGAAGCGCTGCAGCCAACCCATGTGCTGCGCCTCGTTGATGTAGCCGTCGCCGACATACTCGATGCGCGCATCGGCGACCTGGGTCGAAGGCACGGTGTTCTGCCCGGTGATCGCGCGCGGGTTGACCACCCCGGAGAAGCGGATGAACTCGGTGCCCTGGTTGATGGCGATCTGTTTCTCGCCCCGCACCCGCAGGTTGCCGTTGGGCAACACTTCGATCACCGTGGCGGTCAGGGTGCCGGTGAAGGAGTTGTTGGCGCGAGAGCCGCCGCTGCCGCCGAACTGGCTGTCGCCCTCGACCTCGAATGCATACTCCGACAGGCGGCGCAGCTTCTCCGGCACGATGCCGGGAGTCAGGCTGGCTGAGCCATTGCGGTTCGCGTTGGAGGCCGAGTTCTTGCTGGCGCTGACCTGTTCGTTGAGCACGATGGTCAGGATGTCGCCGACCATGCGCGGCCGACGATCCTCGAACAATGGCTGATAGCCATGACTGGCCTGGAAGATCGAGCCATTGGGCTGCGGCTGCTGGCGCATCGGCACCGAGATCTGCTCCTGCTCACCCACCACCGAGGGTCGCGGCAGCTGCGCGCAGCCGCTCGCCAACACCAGCAGGATGCAGGGCAACAGCCCCCGCCGGCTCGCCACACTGATTTCAGCCACGCACAGTCTCTCCGCCCGCATCCATCATCACAGCTGGCTCAGACGCGCGAGCATCTCGTCCGAGGTCTTCACGGCCTTGCTGTTGATCTCATAGGCACGCTGGGTCTGGATCATGTTGACCATTTCCTCCACCACATTGACGTTGGAGGTTTCCACGTAGTTCTGATAGAGCACCCCGGCACCGTTGAGGCCAGGAGTATTCTCGTTCGGAGCTCCGGACGAGTTGGTTTCCAGATAGAGGTTCTCGCCGATGCTTTCCAGGCCGGTCGGATTGACGAACATCGCCAACGTCAGCTGACCGACCTCCTCGCCCTGCGAGTTGCCCGGCACGGTCACGCTGACAATGCCATCCTTGCCGACCGTTACCGACAGCGCATTCTGCGGAATGGTGATGGCCGGCTCGATCGGGTAGCCGCTGGCGGTCACCAGCTGCCCGGTGCTATCGATCTGGAAACTGCCGTCACGGGTATAGGCGGTAGTGCCATCAGGCAACAACACTTTGAAGAAGCCCTTGCCGCTGATCGCCAGATCGTTGGAGTTGCCGGTATTCTGCAGCCCACCCTGGGTATGCAGGCGCTCGACGGCCACCGGGCGCACGCCGGTACCGATCTGCATGCCGGAAGGCAGCTCGGTCTGGGTAGTGCTCTGCGCCCCGGGCTGACGAATGGTCTGGTACAACAGATCTTCGAATACCGCGCGCGAGCGCTTGAAACCGCTGGTGCTGACGTTGGCCAGGTTGTTGGCGATCACGTCCATCTGCACCTGCTGGGATTCCAGGCCAGTCTTGGCGGTCCACAGCGATCTGATCATCTTGCAATCCTCAAATTCTAGCGAGGCGACCCTGGCCGCCCCAGCAATCAGCTCAACGACAACAGGCTGTTGGCGCGCTGGGCGTTCTCGTCGGCGGAGGTGATACCCTTCATCTGCAGCTCGTAACGCCGGGCGTTGGCGATCATCGCCACCATGGCTTCGGTGGCGCTGACATTGCTGCCTTCCAAGGCTCCGGTAGCGACACGGATATTCTCGTCGGCCGGTAGCGGCTGCACAGCGCCTTCGGCATTGGGTGCGGCGCGGAACAGGGTATCGTCACCGCGTAGCAGACTGCCCGGCTCGGCGGAGATCAGTTTGAGGCGCCCGACCTGAGCGACGTTTTCCGGGGTCTCCCCCTCCCCCAGTGCACTGACCGTGCCGTCGCTGCCGATGGAAACCTCGCTGCCCAGCGGCACGATCAGCGGGCCGCCTTCACCGATCACCGGGCGTCCGGCGACACGCAGCATGCCGGTGCTGTCGATCTGCAGATCGCCGCGCTTGGTATAGCCCTCGCTACCGTCTTCGGCCTGTACCGCCAGCCAGCCATTGGCATCGATGGCGATGTCCAGGGCGCGCCCGGTCATGTTTACAGGTCCCTGAGAAAAGTCAGCCCCGGGCGTGGTGGCCTGCACCACGCTGCGGGTCGGCAGCCCCTCACCCTTAACATCGAGACTACGCATAGCCTGCAACTGGGCACGAAACCCCGGAGTAGCAGCGTTGGCCAGGTTGTGGGTCACCACGGCCTGCTGATCCAGGGTCTGCTTGGCGCCGCTCATGGCGGTATACAGCATGCGATCCATCGTTCAGCTCCGCTCAGTCTTAACGCAGGTTCACGGCCTGCTCAAGCGCATCGCTCTGCGCTTTCACCGACTGAGCATTAGCCTGATAGTTGCGCTGAGCAATGATCAGGTTGACCAGCTCCCGCGTAAGGTCGACGTTGGAAGACTCAAGCACACCGGCGAAGACCGAACCGAAACGCCCCATGCCGGCCACACCGCTAAGCGGCTGACCGGATGCGGCGGTTTCCACCCAACCATTATCGCCGACCGGCTGCAGTCCTTCCGGGGTACGGAAGGTCACGATGCTCAGTGTGCCGAGGGTCTGCTTCTGCTCGTTGGAGTAGCCACCCACCACGTTGCCGTTCTTGTCGATGGTGATGCCGACCAGACTGCCTGCGGCATAGCCGTTCTGGGTCAGGGCAGTCTGCTCGAAATCGTTGCCGGACTGAGTGGTCCCGATCAGATTCAGGCTGAGGTTGAGCTGCGCGGCGCCGTTTGTCGGGGTGTACGTGAAGGGGGCGCCGGTCGCACCAGTAGTCAACACGCCATTGGCATCGAAGGTCAGGTTACGACTACCCCCTGCCGGATTGCCGTCGACGGTGGCCTGAGCAGTCCAGGCATTGTTGGCGGTCTTGATGAAGTAGACCACCATCTGATGGGCATTGCCCTGCGAGTCGTAGACAGTCGCAGTGGTGGAGTTGTTGAAGGTGTCCGGATCAGCCGGGTTAAAGGGGGTGGCCGTAATCACATCGGAGCTGGACTTGAGGTTGAACACCGACTTGATTTCCTCGGTAGCCTTGGCGGCCATCTGCCCGGAAGGAATCAGCAGAGCCGCCTGCTCTCCCATCAGCCGCCCGCCCTGGGCGTTTTCCAGGTAGCCGTCAGGCGTCAGGGTCAACTGTCCGTTGCGCGAATAGATCACCTGTCCGGCCTGCTCGAACTTGAAGAAGCCCTCACCGCTGATGGCCAGGTCCAAACCACGCCCGGTGGTGTCCAGATTGCCCGAACCGAAGTTCTGCACCACACCCGACACCGACACGCCGAGACCGATCTTGGCGCTGGCGTAGACATCGGCGAACTGCGTCTTGGCCGCCTTGAAGCCCACGGTCTGCGAGTTGGCGATGTTGTTGCTGACCACGTCGAGGTTGCTGGCGGCGGAATTCAGGCCGCTGAGCGCTTGGGAAAAGCCCATGTTCTACTCCCGATAAGATTGGCGAGGGAGCCTCCGGAGGCTCCCGCTTGCTGCAATGGTGATGAACTAAGAGTCAGAGAATCTGCCGGACAGCCTGCAGGTCGACACGGCCCAGCGTCGGCCCCAGATCCAGCATCGGACCACTGTCACTGATGCTCACTCCGCCGACCAACCCATAGCTCAGGCCGGTAACCTCCACAGCCTTGCCTTCGGAGCTGGCCTCGATATTGAACTTATAGGAGCCTGCAGGCACAGCCGTACCATCTGCACCAGTGCCATCCCATACGAAGGAGTCGACGCCGGCCTTGAGCGCACCGAGATCGAACTGGCGCACTACCTGACCGGCATTGTCAGTGATGGTAACCACGACCGAGTCGGCGGCCTTGTCCAGGTCCAGCCCGAAGGGGGTCGCTACCGGGTTGCCCTCCGCATCGGCACCCACCAGCACACGATCGCCTGGCACCAGTACACCCTTGCCGATCAGCGCAGCCGCCTGCAGGGTCTGCCCGGCCTCGATCTGGCCATTGATACCCTTGAGGGTGGTATTGAGCTCCTCGATGCCGCTGACCGTATTGATCTGCGCCAGCTGCGAGGTCAGCTCGGCGTTTTCCATCGGCTTGAGCGGGTCCTGATTCTTGAGTTGCGTGACCAGCAAGGTCATGAAGTTGTCGCGCAAGTCGCTGGAGGCCTTCTTCTCGGCGGCCGCGCTGCTGCCCACGCCGTTGAGCCTGGCAACGGACTGGGGATCAAATGTGGTCGTGGTCATTGCTAGGTCTCTCAGCCTTCGCCCAGGGTCAGGGTCTTCAGCAGCAGTTGCTTGCTGGTATTGAGCACCTCGACGTTGGCCTGGTAGGAACGCGAGGCGGAAATCATGTTGACCATCTCGTTGACCGGCTCGACGTTGGGCATGCGGATGTAGCCCTGCTCGTCGGCCAGCGGATGCTCGGGACGGTATTCCAGGCGGAACGGCGAGGGATCGTCGACCACCTCGGTGACGCGCACGCCCCCCACGCCGGTGCCGTCCTGGCCTTGCGCCTCGAACAGCACCTGCTTGGCGCGATAAGGCTGGCCATCGGGGCCGACCACGCTGTCGGCGTTGGCCAGGTTGCTGGCGGTCACGTTCATCCGCTGCGACTGCGCCATCAGCGCCGAGCCGGAAATTTCGAAGACACTGAACATCGACATGGTGACTTACCCGTTACTCCGACTGCATGGCCGATTTCAGCCCCTGCAGCCGGCTGTTCATGAAGGTCAGACTGGCCTGGTAGCGTACCGCGTTGTCGGCGAACGCGGTGCGCTCGCGATCCATGTCCACGGTGTTGCCGTCCAGGCTCGGCTGGTCCGGCACGCGATACAGCAGCTCGCGCACGGCCGGCGCCTGCAGGCGCCCCTGCAGATGCCGACCCGAGGTGGTCGCCAGCTCCATGGACGAGCCGCTCGGGCGCCCGTTCTGCATGGCGCCGGCCAGTTCGCGGGCGAAATCGAAATCGCGCGCCTTGAACGCCGGGGTATCGGCGTTGGCGATGTTGTTGGCCAGCACCTGCTGGCGCTCGGCGCGCAGATTCAGCACTTCCTGGTGAAAACGCAGCGCACCATCGAGCTTGTCGAGCATGCCGGAGACCTCTCCCTGCAAGATTTTTTCAGTCCGTAGAATAAACTGCAGCCCCTCGCCACAAAGAGCGAAACAAGCCCGCATTTGTTGACCAATTCCGTCCTTGCCCGCGCGCCCGCCGACCTAGACTGCCAGCCAACCCGACCGGAACCCGTTCACGCATGCCGCGCCACCGTCCACGCCCCCGCACCCGCGCCCTCCTTCCGCTCGCGGCGCTCTGCGCCGCTCTCGGCAGCCTGTCGAATCCGCTCCTCGCCGACGAAGCGGTCAATGACAGCGTGCGGCAATTCCTGGAGCAGCGACTGCTGGAGCAGGGCCTGCAGGGCAGCGTCGAAATCGCTGCCAGCAGCGCGCGGATGCCCGCCTGCAGCGAGCCGCAGCCCTTCCTGCCCAGGTCCGGCCAGCGCCTGCTCGGCCGGGTCGCCGTCGGCGTGCGCTGCGCCGACAGCCAGACCCGCTACCTGCAGACGCAGATCGGCGTCGTCGGCGACTACGTGGTCGCCGCGCGCGCCATCGCCGCCGGCGAAACCCTCAGCGCGGACATGCTCGAAGTGCGCCAGGGCGCGCTGGAGCGCCTGCCGCGCCAGCTGATCAGCGACCCGCTCAGCGTGGTCGGCATGCAGACCACCCGCGCCCTGGACGCCGGCAGCCTGCTGCAGTCGCGCAGCCTGCGCGCCGCGCTGCTGGTCGAGCGCAATGCGCGGGTCAGCGTCGAAGCGCTGGGCACAGGCTTTCGCATCAGCCGCGACGGCGTCGCCCTGGATGCCGGCGCGCTGGGCAGCGAGATCCGCGTGCGCACCGACGGCGGCGAAATCCTCCGCGCCCGCATCGTCGGGCGCAACCGCCTGCAGGTGGCACAGTGAGCGCGCGGCGACGAACGCGGGGCACCTTCGGACGATTTCTCGCTCTCAGCCATTCAAGTTCGCCGGATCGCGGCCGATACTTGGTTCAGAACCCACGCGAGAGACCCTCACTGTGAAAATCGACAGCTCCCCCCTGATATCGCGCACCAGCCCCACCGAGGGCAAGGATGCGGCTGCCAGGGCGCGGCGCAGCGATGCGCCGGCCCAGAGCGGACCCGCCGAGTCGCCCGCGGCGATTGCCCACCTCGGCCGCAACAGCGGTGCAGGCAACAGCCAGGACATCGACCTGGCCCGCGTCGCCGAAATCCGCCAGGCGATCAGCGAAGGCCGCCTGGAAATCCGCGCCGAGCGCATCGCCGACGGCCTGATCCGCAGCGTGCGCGAAATGCTCGACAACCCGGCGGACTGACCGCCCCCATTGCAAGAGGCAGCCCATGAGCCTGGCCAAGCACCTCGAGATCCAGCACCGCGCCCTGCAAGACTTCGTCGACCTGCTCGAGCGCGAACAGCGCCTGCTGGCCGAAGCCGACGTCGACGGCCAGCAGCTGCTCGAAGTCGCCGACGGTAAGCGCAGCGTGCTGGGCGAAATCGAGCGCCTGGAAACCCTGCGCACCCGCGCCCAGGGCAAGCTGGGCTATCCCGAAGGGCGCAGCGGCGCCGAGCAGGCGGCCCGCGATGCCGGCTGTCTCGCCACCTGGCAGCAGCTGCACGACACCGCGCAGCGCGCGCAGACGCTCAACCAGCTCAACGGCGAGGTGGTGCGCATGCGCCTGGAACAGAACCAGCGCATCCTCAACTTCCTCAACGAGGCCGCCGGCAAGCCGCTCTATGGCCCCAACGGCCAGTCGCGGCGCCACGGGCTGGGCGGCGTTTCCTCCAGCGCCTGAGGCGCTGGCCACGGCAGACGGTTCGCGCTCGCCGCTCGCAGGCCGGCGCCGTCTGCCCCACGCGACTGCCGAGCCCCACCATGACCACAGCCCTCTCCCTCCAGATGCTCGAGGCGGCCGTCGAGCAGTGCTACGACGCCATCCTCGTCACCGGCGCCGAGCTGGACGCCCCCGGCCCGCGGATCGTCTACGCCAACCCGGCGTTCTGCCGGATGAGCGGATACGCCCACGAGGAGCTGCTCGGCCGCTCGCCGCGCCTGCTGCAGGGGCCGGAAACCGATACCGCGACCATCGAACGCCTGCGCCAGTGCCTGCGCGAGGGGCGCCGCTTCGAAGGCACCACCGTCAACTACCGCAAGGACGGCAGCCGCTACTGCGTCGAGTGGCACATCTCGCCGGTGCGCGACGCGCAGGGGCGGATCAGCCACTTCCTCTCGGTGCAACGCGAGATCACCGCGCGCCTGCAAGCCGAGCAGCAGCGCGAACTGCTGGCCAGCGCGCTCAACGCCACCGCCGACAGCGTGCTGATCACCGACCGCGCCGGCACCATCGTGTTCGCCAACCGGGCCTTCGAGGCGCAGACCGGCTACCCGGTCGCCGAGGTGCTGGGCAAGACCCCGCGCCTGCTGCAGTCCGGGCAGCATGGCGCGGACTTCTACCAGCAGCTGTGGCGCAACCTCGAACGTGGCGAGAGCTTCCGCTCCACCTTCACCAACCGCCGCCGCGACGGCTCGCTGTTCCACCTCGAACAGACCATCACCCCGGCGCGCGACGCCGACGGTCGGATCAGCCACTTCGTCAGCGTCAGCAAGGACCTCACCGAGCGGGTGGAAAAGGAGCAGGCCCTGCAGGTGCTGGCCTTCACCGACAAGCTCACCGGCCTGTACAACCGCAGCTTCGGCGAGCAGCAGCTGACCCACGAGTGGAACCATGCGCGGCGCTACCGCCGCCCGCTGAGCGCGATCATGGCCGACCTCGACCACTTCAAGGCGGTCAACGACACCTACGGCCATGCCTGCGGCGACCGCATCCTCGCCCTGCTCGGCGACACCCTGCGCCGCTGCGTGCGCAAGAGCGACACGGTGATCCGCTGGGGCGGCGAGGAGTTCCTGATCCTCGCCCCGGAAAGCGACGCCGAAACCGCCGCGCAGCTCGCCGAGCGCATCCGCTGCGCCGTCGCCGCCCTGCGCGACCCGCAGGTGCAGCGCCTGACCATCTCCCTGGGCGTGGCCCAGCTGAGCGGGAGCGAGGAAACCGCGCAACTGATCGAGCGCGCCGACCGGGCGCTCTACGCGGCCAAGGCCGCCGGGCGCAACCGCGTGGAGATCGCCGACGGCGTGCCGGCCTGAAGCCGGCTTGGCGCCGCAGCGGGCACTGTGCTAGCGTGCGCGCCGCCGGAAGCATACCCTGACGCAGGAGCGCCTTTTTCACCGAACGACCAAGGAGCCTGCATGGCCGCAGCCATCCCCGCGCTGGAAATCCGTGACCTGCACAAACGCTACGGCGAGCTGGAGGTGCTCAAGGGCATCTCGCTGACCGCCCGCGATGGCGATGTCATTTCCATCCTCGGCTCCTCCGGCTCCGGCAAGTCCACCTTCCTGCGCTGCATCAACCTGCTGGAAAGCCCGCACCAGGGGCAGATCTTCGTCGCCGGCGAGGAGCTGCGCCTGAAGCCCGGCAAGGACGGCGCCCTGGTCGCCGCCGACAACCGGCAGATCAACCGCCTGCGCAGCCAGCTCGGCTTCGTGTTCCAGAACTTCAACCTCTGGCCGCACCTGAGCATCCTCGACAACATCATCGAAGCGCCGCGCCGCGTGCTGGGACAGAGCAAGGCCGAGGCGATCGAGAGTGCCGAGGCGCTGCTGGCCAAGGTCGGCATCGCCGACAAGCGCCACAGCTTCCCCGCCCAGCTGTCCGGCGGCCAGCAGCAGCGCGCCGCCATCGCCCGCACCCTGGCCATGCAGCCGCGGGTGATCCTGTTCGACGAGCCGACCTCGGCCCTCGACCCGGAAATGGTCCAGGAAGTGCTCAACGTGATCCGCGCCCTGGCCGAGGAAGGCCGCACCATGCTGCTGGTCACCCACGAGATGAACTTCGCCCGCCAGGTGTCCAGCGAGGTGGTGTTCCTCCACCAGGGGCTGGTCGAGGAGCAGGGGCCGCCGGCGCAGGTATTTGACAATCCGCGTTCGGAGCGCTGTAAACAGTTCATGTCCAGCCTCAACTGACGGGCCGGACTTCGCCGCGCCCCACAAGGGCGTCGACTGAGCCACACGGAGCACAACCCCATGACGAACTACAAGAAGATCCTGCTCGCGGCAGGTGCCGCCCTGATGCTGCTCGGCAGCGCCGCCCAGGCCGCCGAGAAACTGCGCATCGGCACCGAGGGCGCCTATCCGCCCTTCAACCAGATCGACGCCAGCGGCCAGGTGGTCGGCTTCGACCTCGACATCGCCCACGCCCTGTGCGCCAAGATGCAGGTCGAGTGCGAGGTGGTCACCTCCGACTGGGACGGCATCATCCCGGCGCTCAACGCCAAGAAATTCGATTTCCTGATCGCCTCGATGTCGATCACCGAGGAGCGCAAGGGCGCGGTCGACTTCACCGAGCCCTACTACAGCAACAAGCTGCAGTTCATCGCGCCCAAGTCGGTGGACTTCAAGACCGACAAGGCCAGCCTGGACGGCAAGGTGATCGGCGCCCAGCGCGCCACCATCGCCGGCCTGTGGCTGGAGGACAACCTCGACGGCGTGGTCGACATCAAGCTCTACGACACCCAGGACAACGCCTACCTGGACCTCGCCGCCGGGCGCATCGACGGCATCCTCGCGGACAAGTTCGTCAACTGGGAATGGCTCAAGAGCAAGGCCGGCCAGGACTTCGAGTTCAAGGGCGAGCCGGTCCACGACGACGACAAGATCGGCATCGCCGTGCGCAAGGGCGACGACGCCCTGCGCCAGCGCCTCAATGCGGCCCTCAAGGCCATCATCGAGGACGGCACCTACCAGCAGATCAACGCCAAGTACTTCCCCTTCAACATCCTGTGAGTCCGCGCGGGTGCGCCGCCAGCGCGGCGCACCCGCCCCCCGCCCATGATTCCTGACCTGCACGGCTTCGGCCCGGCGCTCGCCGCCGGGACCTGGATGACCCTCAAACTGTCCCTCGCCGCGGTCGGCGTCGGCCTGCTGCTCGGCCTGCTCGGCGCGGTGGCCAAGACCTCGACCCGCCCGCTGCCGCGCCTGCTCGGCGGCGCCTACACCACTCTGGTGCGCGGCGTGCCGGAAACCCTCTGGGTGCTGATGATCTACTACGGCACGGTGAGCGGCCTCAACGCCCTCGGCGCGCAGTTCGGCCAGCCGGAGCTGGCCCTCGATCCCTTCGCCGCCGGCACCCTGGCCCTCGGCCTGTGCTTCGGCGCCTACGCCACCGAGGTGTTCCGCGGCGCCCTGCTGGCGATTCCCAAGGGCCAGCGCGAAGCCGGCCTGGCGCTCGGCCTGTCGGCGCCGCGGATCTTCTGGCGCATCACCCTGCCGCAGCTGTGGCGCACCGCCCTGCCCGGCCTCGGCAACCTGTACATGATCCTGCTCAAGGACACCGCGCTGGTCTCGCTGATCTCCCTGGAGGAGCTGATGCGCAAGGCCGGCGTCGCCTCCAACGCCACCAAGGAACCCTTCACCTTCTACATGAGCGCCGCCGTCATCTACCTGGGCCTGACCGCGCTGGTCATGCTGGCCCTGCACCTGCTGGAAAAACGCGCCGGACGCGGCTTCGCGAGGAACGAGCTATGAGCGGCTGGGACCTGTTCCTGCGCTGGTGGCCGAAGATGCTCGAAGGCGCCGCGCTGACCCTCGAACTGGTGGCCATCGCCGTGATCGCCGGCCTGCTGGTCGCCCTGCCGCTGGGCATCGGCCGCGCCTCGCGGCACTGGTACGTGCGCGCGCTGCCCTACACCTACATCTTCTTCTTCCGCGGCACACCGCTGCTACTGCAGCTGTTCATCGTCTACTACGGCCTGGCGCAGTTCGATGCGGTGCGCCAGAGCGCGCTCTGGCCGTTCCTGCGCG
The DNA here is from genome assembly GCF_900105885.1 of Pseudomonas guangdongensis. Classification (NCBI taxonomy): domain Bacteria; kingdom Pseudomonadati; phylum Pseudomonadota; class Gammaproteobacteria; order Pseudomonadales; family Pseudomonadaceae; genus Geopseudomonas; species Geopseudomonas guangdongensis. The sequence continues at coordinate 798,919 of NZ_LT629780.1, forward strand.
ACCCGTACTGGTGCGCGCTGCTGACCATGACCCTGCACACCGCCGCCTACATCGCCGAGATCATGCGCGGCGCGATCCACGCCGTGCCGATCGGCGAGGTGGAGGCGGCCCGCGCGCTGGGCATGTCCAAGCGCCAGACCCTGTGGCACATCATCCTGCCGCGCGCCGCGCGGATCGGCCTGCCGGCCTACACCAACGAAGTGATCCTGATGCTCAAGGCCAGCGCGGTGGTCTACACCGTGACCCTCTACGACATCATGGGCATGGCGCGCACCATCAGCGCGCGCACCTACGAGCAGATGTACTTCTTCGTCTTCGCCGGGGTGCTCTACCTGCTGGTGACCATCGGCCTGACTTGGATCTTCCGCGCCATCGAACGCTGGCTGCGGGTCGACGCCGCGCGCGCGCGCTGAGCCGCGTCCGGGCGCCCCGGCGGCCGCGCTGCCGGAGCGCCCGGGGGAGGACGACTCAGCGCCACCGCCCTGCGGCAGGCCCTGCGCGCCGCGCCAGTCGCTATAATCGCCGCCCGCCCACCGCCCGCCTCCGCCTGCCGTGTCCGAACTCCTCCAAGGCCCCCTGCTGCGCCAGCGCTTCGCCGAACTGGACGCCTTTCTCCGCGAACACCAGCCGCTGTGGCGGGAAAAGCCCTTCACCGCCCGCCGCCTCGGCTGGGAACCGGCGCATCCGGCGCTGGCCGCCTGGTTGCGCCGGCGCAGCCTGGAGCAGGCCGAGGCGGCGCACAACCACCCCGAACGCCTCGACGCCCCGGCGCCCTTCCCGCAACTGGCCGCACGCGCCGCACAGCTCGCCGCGCTCGGCGAACTGCCGGCTGCCGCGCCGCAGCCATTGCCGGCGCAGTTCAGCGTCGACGTGCCGGGACGCAAGTGGCAGCAGATCGACGCCTTCGCCCGCCGCCTGCAGTTCCGCGCGCCACCGCGCCACTGGCTGGACTGGTGCGCCGGCAAGGGCCATCTGGGCCGGCGCCTGGCCCACGCCGGCACGCCGCTGACCTGCCTGGAATACGACGCCGCGCTGGTCGCCGACGGCCAGCGCCTCAGCGAGCGTCTGGCGCTGCCGGCGCGCCACCGCATCCAGGACGTGCTGGCCGGCGACGCCGCCGCGCAGCTGGATGCCGGGCACACGCCGGTGGCCCTGCACGCCTGCGGCGAGCTGCACGTGCGCCTGCTGGAGCTGGCCAGCCGGAAGGGCTGCCGGCAGCTGGCGGTGGCGCCCTGCTGCTACAACCGCATCGCCTCGGAGCACTACCGGCCGCTGTCGCAGCCGGCGCGCGACTCGGCCCTGCCGCTGAGCCGCGACGACCTGCGCCTGCCGCTGGCGGAAACCGTCACCGCCGGGGCGCGGGTGCGCCGTCAGCGCGACCGCTCGATGGCCCGGCGGCTGGCCTTCGACCTGTTGCAACGGGAGCTGCGCGGGGTGGACGACTACCTGCCGATGCCGTCGCTGGCGCCGGCCTGGCTGGACAAGCCGTTCGCCGCCTACTGCCGCGAACTGGCCGCCCTCAGGGACCTGCCCGAGCCGGGCGAGCGCGACTGGGCGGCACTGGAGGCCGCCGGCTGGCAGCGCCTGGCCGAGGTGCGCAACCTGGAGCTGGTGCGCGGTCTGTTCCGCCGCCCGCTGGAACTGTGGCTGCTGCTGGATCGCGCCCTGTATCTGGAGGAGCAGGGCTACCGGGTGCGCCTGGGCAGCTTCTGCGACTACCACCTGACCCCGCGCAACATCCTGCTGCTGGCCGAGCGCGACTGAAGCGGCGGCCCGGCAGGCCACTCGCGCCGCGCTTATCTGCCAAAAAACACACCACGACGTCCGAGCCTGCCCACGCTGCCCGGCAGGCTCGCGCACGGGAGCAATCTCTCGACCTCGCGGAAACGCAGAAGGCGCCCACGAGGGGCGCCTTCTGTCGGGACTGCACGCTGCCGCCGCAGCGACCTTATTCCACCCCGCCGCCGAGCGCCTTGAACAGGGCGATCTCGCCGGACAGCTGGGCCAGGCGGCTGGCGATCAGCTGCTGGCGGGCGGCGAACAGCTGGCGCTGGGCGTCGAGCAGGGTCAGCTGGCTGTCGACCCCGGCGCGGTAGCGGCTCTCGGCCAGGCGGTAGTACTCGCTGCTCGACTCGACCAGGTCGCGCTGGGCGACCAGCTGCTCGCGGTAGGTGCCGCGCGCGGCCAGGCCGTCGGCCACCTCGCGGAACGCCGCCTGGATCGCCTGCTCGTACTGGGCCACGCGGATGTCCTGCTGCAGCTCGGCGTAGTCGAGGTTGGCCTTCAGGCGCCCGGCGGTGAAGATCGGCAGGTTGATCTGCGGCTGGAACAGCCAGGTGCCGCTGCCGCCGTCGAACAGCCCGGACAGCTGGCTACTGGCGGTGCCGGCGCTGGCGGTCAGGCCGATGCTCGGGAAGAACGCCGCGCGCGCCGCGCCGATGCTGGCGTTGGCGGCCTTGAGGACATGCTCGGCCTGGAGGATGTCCGGGCGGCGCAACAGCAGCTCGGAGGACACGCCCACCGGCAGCTCGGCGAGCAGCTCGCCATCCAGCGCCGCCGTCGCGTTCAGCCCTTCGGCGCTGCCGGTGCCGAGCAGCAGCTGCAGGGCGTTGGCGTCCTGGGCGACCAGCCGGCGGTACTGGGCGACGCTGATCCGCGCGCCCTCCACCGCGGTGCGCGACTGCGCCAGCTCCAGCGCGGTGGCGACGCCGACCTCGAAGCTGCGCTGGGTCAGCGCGTAGCTCTGCTCGTAGGTGCGCAGGGTGTCCTCGCTCAGCGCCAGCTGGGCGCGGTCGGCCTGCAGCGCCAGCCAGGCGTTGGCCACGCCGGCCACCAGGCTGATCTGCGTGGCGCGCTGTGCCTGCTCGGTGGCGAAGTACTGCTGCAGCGCGGCATCGCGCAGGCTGCGCACCCGGCCGAACAGGTCCAGCTCCCAGGCGCTGACGCCCAGGGTGGCGCTGTACTGGCCGGCGGTGGTCGGCTCGCCGGAGGCCGACAGGTCGCCCGGCAGGCGCTGGCGGGTGCCGCTGCCAGCGGCGCCGAGCTGCGGGAACAGCTCGCTGCGCTGGATGCGGTACTGGGCCTGGAAGGCCTCGACGTTGAGCGCGGCGACGCGCAGGTCGCGGTTGTTGTCCAGGGCCACGGCGATCAGCTGCTGCAGCGCCGGATCGCGGAAGAAGCCGCGCCACTCGGGCGGCGTCGCCGTCGCGGCCTGGGTGGTGCCGGCGTACACGCCATCGCCGGGCAGGGTCGCGGCCACCGGCGGCGCCGGGCGCTGGTAGTCGGGGATCAGCGAGCAGCCGCCCAGGGCCAGCAGGATGCTCAGGGAGAGGATCGTCTTGTTCACAGCGCGGACTCCTTTTCGGCCTGCGGCTTGCGCTTGCGCTCGGTCAGCGAGCAGATCACCACATAGAACAGCGGGATCCAGAAGATTGCCAGCACCAGCGCGGACAACATGCCGCCGATCACCCCGGTGCCGATGGCGTGCTTGCTGCCGGCGCCGGCGCCGCTGGAGATGGCCAGCGGCACCACGCCGAGGATGAACGCCAGCGAAGTCATCACGATCGGGCGCAGACGCATGCGGCAGGCTTCCACAGCGGCGTCGACCAGGCTCATGCCCTGCTCGTGCAGCGACTTGGCGAACTCGACGATGAGGATCGCGTTGCGCGCCGACAGGCCGATGGTGGTGAGCAGGCCGATCTGGAAGTACACGTCGTTGGACAGGCCGCGGCCGTAGGTGGCCAGCAGCGCGCCGAGGATACCCAGCGGCACCACCAGCATCACCGACAGCGGGATCGACCAGCTCTCGTAGAGCGCCGCCAGGCAGAGGAACACCACCAGCAGCGACAGCGCGTACAGCGCGGTGGCCTGGTCGCCGGCCAGACGCTCCTCGTAGGACAGCCCGGTCCAGGCGATGCCGACGCCCGGCGGCAGCTGGGCGGCGATCTTCTCCACCTCGGCCATCGCCTCGCCGGAGCTGAAGCCCGGGGCGGCGGCGCCGAGGATCTCCATCGCCGGCACGCCGTTGTAGCGCGACAGCTTGGGCGGGCCGTAGATCCACTGGCCGCTGGCGAAGGCGCCGAACGGCACCATGTCGCCGGCCGCGTTGCGCACGAACCACTTGTCGAGGTCCTCGGGGTTCATCCGCGCATCGGCCTCGCCCTGCATGTAGACCTTCTTCACCCGGCCGCGGTCGATGAAGTCGTTGACGTAGCTGCCGCCCCAGGCGATCGACAGGGTCTGGTCGATTTCGGCCAGCGACACGCCCTGGGCGCGGGCCTTCTCGTCGTCGATCAGCAGCTGGAACTGCGGCTCGTCGCGCAGGCCGTTGGGACGCACGCCGGCCAGTTTGGGGTTCTGCGCCGCCAGGCCGAGGAACTGGTCGCGGGCCTGGGTCAGCACCTGGTGGCCGACGCCGGCGCGGTCCTGGAGGAACAGGTTGAAGCCGGTGGCGTTACCCAGCTCCATCACCGCCGGCGGCGCGAAGGCGAAGGCCATGGCGTCGCGGAAGGCGAAGAAGCGCTGCTGCGCGCGCTGGGCCAGGTCGAACACGCTCTGCCCCGGCTCGCTGCGCGCCGACCAGGGATGCAGGCCGATGAAGGCCATCGCCGAGTTCTGCCCGCGGCCGGCGAAGTTGAAGCCGTTGACGGTGAACACCGAGCGCACCACCTCGCTTTCCTCGTCCAGCAGGTACTCGCGCATCTGCCGGACCACCTCGTAGGTGCGCTCGGCGCTGGAGCCGGCCGGCGTCTGCACCTGGGCGAACAGCACGCCCTGATCCTCCTCGGGGAGGAACGAGGTGGGGATCTTGGTGAACATCCACGCCATCACGCCGACGATCACCAGATACATCAGCAGGTACGGCGCCTTGCGCTTGAGCACCGCCTTGACGCCGCGCTCGTAGCCGTTGACGCCGCGCTGGAAGCTGCGGTTGAACCAGCCGAAGAAGCCGCTCTTGCCGTGATGCTGCCCTTTGGCCAGGGGCTTGAGCATGGTGGCGCACAGCGCCGGGGTGAAGACCAGCGCGACCAGCACCGAGAGGGCCATGGCCGAGACGATGGTGATCGAGAACTGCTGGTAGATCACCCCGGTGGAGCCGGGGAAGAACGCCATCGGCACGAACACCGCCGACAGCACCAGGCCGATGCCGACCAGCGCGCCCTGGATCTGCCCCATCGACTTGCGGGTGGCCTCCAGCGGCGACAGGCCCTCCTCGCTCATCACCCGCTCGACGTTCTCCACCACCACGATGGCGTCGTCGACCAGCAGGCCGATGGCGAGGATCATGGCGAACATGGTCAGGGTGTTGATGCTGAAGCCGAACGCCGCGAGGATGCCGAAGGTGCCGAGCAGCACCACCGGCACCGCCAGGGTCGGGATCAGCGTGGCGCGGAAGTTCTGCAGGAACAGGTACATGACCAGGAAGACCAGGACGATGGCCTCGAACAGGGTCATCACCACGCCCATGATCGACTCGGAGATCACCGGGGTGGTGTCGTAGGGGTAGTAGACCTTCATCCCCGGCGGGAAGAACGGCTCCAGTTCGGCGATGGTCGCGCGCACCGCCTTGGCGGTGTCCAGGGCGTTGGCGCCGGTGGCCAGCTTGATCGCCAGACCGCTGGCCGGGCTGCCGTTGAACTCGGCGCTGATGCTGTAGTTCTCGCCGCCCAGTTCGACCCGGGCGACGTCGCCCAGGCGCACCTGGGAGCCGTCCGGGTTGACCTTGAGGAGGATGTTGCGGAACTGCTCGGGGGTCTGCAGGCGGGTCTTGCCGATGATGGTCGCGGTCAGCTGCTGGCCCGGCGAGGCCGGCAGGCCACCGAGCTGGCCGGAGGATATCTGCACGTTCTGCGCCTGGATGGCGCTCTTCACGTCCACCGGGGTCAGCGCGAAGTTGTTCAGCTTGGCCGGATCGAGCCAGATGCGCATGGCGTACTGCGAGCCGAACACCTGGAAGTCGCCGACGCCCTTGGTCCGCGACAGCGGGTCCTGGATGTTGGAGACGATGTAGTCGGCCAGGTCGTTCTTGTCCATGCTGCCGTCTTCGGAGACCAGCGCCACCACCAGCAGGAAGTTCTTCACCGCCTTGGTGACGCGGATACCCTGCTGCTGCACCTCCTGGGGCAACAGCGGCGTCGCCAGCTGCAGCTTGTTCTGCACCTGCACCTGGGCGATGTCAGGGTCGGTGCCCTGCTCGAAGGTCACGGTGATTTCCATGCTGCCGTCGGAGTTGCTCGACGAGCTGATGTAGCGCAGGCCGTCGATGCCGTTGAGCTGCTGCTCGATCACCTGCACCACGGTGTCCTGCACGGTCTGCGCCGAGGCGCCCGGGTAGCGCACCGAGATGCCCACCGCCGGCGGGGCGATGCTCGGGTACTGGTTGATCGGCAATTTGAGGATCGCCAGACCGCCGGCCAGCATGATCACCAGGGCGATCACCCAGGCGAAGATCGGCCGGTCGATGAAGAATTTCGACATGACTGCGCTCCCTTAGCGGCCGGCCGCCGGCGCCCCGGCGGGCGCGGCGGACAGCGCCGGCACGTTGCCGGCCGGCTTGACCTGCACCTCGACGCCCGGCTGGATGAACTGCAGGCCCTCGGTGATCAGCCGGTCGCCGGGCGCCAGGCCCTCGCTGACCAGCCAGAAGCTGCCGGCGGTGCGTTCGGCCTTGAGCACGCGCGGCTCCACCTTGTTCTCGGCGTTGACCACCATGGCCACCGCCTCGCCCTTCGGATTGCGCATCACGCCCTGCTGCGGGGCGAGGATCGCCGCGCTCTTGCTGCCGGTCTGCAGCTGCGCCTGGACGAACATGCCCGGCAGCAGCTGCTGCTCGGGGTTGGGGAACACCGCGCGCAGGGTCACCGACCCGGTGCCCGGATCCACCGACACCTCGGAGAACTCCAGGCGCCCGGCATGGGCGTAGGCGCTGCCGTCGGGCAGGGTCAGGGTGGCGCGGGCGGCGTTGTCGCCGACCTTCTCCAGCTGGCCGGCGGCCAGCTCGCGGCGCAGGCGCAGCAGTTCGGTGGCCGGCTGGGTGACGTCGACGTAGATCGGGTCGAGCTGCTGGATCACCGCCAGCGCCTCGCTCTGTCCGCTGCTGACCAGCGCGCCCTCGGTCACCGCCGAGCGGCCGATGCGCCCGCCGATCGGCGCCAACACCTTGGTGTAGCGCAAATCGATCTGCGCCTTGTCCAGCGCCGCCTCGGCCTGCAGCTGGGCGGCGCGCGCCTCGTCGTACTGCTGGCGGCTGACCGCCCGCTCGTTGACCAGCAGCTTGTAGCGCTCGGCCAGGGCACGGCTCGACAGCACGCTGGCCTCGGCGCTTTTCAGGGTCGCCTGATAGGTGGCCGGATCGATCTGGTAGAGCTGCTGGCCGGCCTTGACCTCGCCGCCCTCGGCGAACAGACGCTTCTGGACGATGCCGCCGACCTGCGGGCGCACCTCGGCGATGCGGTAGGCGCTGGTACGGCCGGGCAACTGGCTGGTCAGGGTGTACGGCTGCGCTTCAAGGGTCACCACGCCGACCAGCGGCGCGGGACGCGCCGGCGCCGCGGCGTCCGGTTCCTGCTGGCAGCCGGCCAGCGACAAAAGCGACAGCAGGGCGGCTGAGCCCAGCGTCGCGCGAGCGAAAGTGCGGTTCATCGGCAAGGCCTCGAATTCGTTGCACGGACAAGGAGGAAAACGGTGGGAATGGTTGAATCCCCGATGAGCGGCAATATACTTACGTTCACGTTTGTTTGTAAATGCGCACCTGTTGCCGCAAATGTGCCCCGCAGCAGGTTCCGCTCACGAGACCGACCATGGCCCGACGTACCAAAGAAGAAGCCCAGGAAACCCGCAACCAGATCCTCGACAGCGCCGAGCGGGTGTTCGCCAGCAAGGGCGTGACCCACAGCACCATGGCAGACATCGCCGCCGATGCCGGGGTGTCGCGCGGCGCCCTCTACTGGCACTTCACCAGCAAGACCGACATCTTCCACGCCATGTTCGTCCGCCAGCACGACGCCAACAAGGTCGTCTGCGCCGCCGCCCGCGACCCGGACGAGCCGGACCCGCTGGGCCAGATGCGCAGCATCCTCAGCCACTTCCTGCGCAAGGTGGTCGAGGACCCGCAGCAGCGCCGGGTCTGCGAAATCCTCCACCACAAGTGCGAGCTGGCCGGCGAGCAGGCCGCCCTGCGCCAGCACCTGCAGGCCACCGGCGAGGAGATCGACCAGGACATCGCCCTGTCCCTGCGCCACGCCATCCAGCGCGGCCAGCTGCCCGCCAACCTCGACCTGCAGCGCGCCGCCGTCGCCGTCCACGCCTACATCCACGGCCTGATCAACAACTGGCTGCTGCGCCCGGACGGCTACCCCCTGGCCCGCGAGGCCGAGCCCCTGGTCGACGCCCTGCTGGACATGCTCAGGCTCAGCCCGGCGCTACGCCACCCGGCCTGAAGCGCCGCGCCCTGCCGCGCCACGCGCGGCAGTTGTCGCCCCCGCCCATCTGCCCCAGACTGTTCGCCAACGACACCATCATTGCGAGCGGAGCGAGAACCAAGATGTCCGACAGAACAGGCAGCAGCGCCAGCTATCGGCAGCGCGAGTCAGGCTATCGGGACAAGGCGCTGAAGATGTACCCGTGGGTCTGCGGGCGCTGTGCGCGGGAATTCACCTATTCCAACCTCAGCCAGTTGACGGTCCACCATATCGACCACAACCACGACAACAATCCGGCCGACGGCAGCAACTGGGAGTTGCTCTGCCTGTATTGTCACGACCACGAGCACTCCAAATACTTCATCTATAACGGCGAGAACGGCAGCGCGGTGATTCCCGGCGAGAAGTCGCCGCAGGTCAAGCACAATCCGTTCGCCGACCTCAAGGCGCTGATGGACAAGCAGCAGAAGTAAGCTCCCCGTCCGCCGCGGGAATAACCCCGCGGCCACCGAGAACGGTGCGCAGCGCGCACTTTCAGGGCCGGCGACAATCACTGCCGGCCCCACCATGTCAGGAATAACCCCATGCAAGAAGTCCAGATGGCGCCGCTCAGCGAAGCGGAAATCGACGAACTCAATCAACTGCTGTTCGATTACTCCGAACAGGTTGAGGAAACGCACGGCAGCCAGGGACAGGAAGTCGATTGCGTATTCAGCATTTCCGAACTGGACGGTTTCCTCACCGCCGTGCTGACCGGTCCGGAACCGGTTTCGCCGTCGGTCTGGCTGCCGGCGCTGTGGCGCGGCAAGCTGCCCAAGTTCGACAGCGAAGCCGAACTGCAGCAACTCACCGACCTGCTGATCCGCCACATGAACGCCCTGGCCGACAGCCTGTTCGAGAACCCGGACAACTTCGCGCCGATCTACGAGATCGGCGACGCGGAAGACGACGGCGAAGAAGAGCAGATCATCGTCGACGAATGGTGCTACGGCTACATGCGCGGCGTCGAACTGCACGAGAAGGACTGGCAGGTACTGCTCGACCAGCAGCCGGAACTGCTGACCCCGATGCTGCTGTTCAGCGGCTTCGAACTCGACGGCGGCGAACAGCCCGGCAAAGAGGACCTGGAAGTCCTGCGCGAAAGCATTCCCGACCTAGTCTTCGCGGTGCGCGACTTCTGGCTGGCCGAGGCGGAAAAACCCAAGGCGCCGAAAACCGGTCGCAACGATCCCTGCCCGTGCGGCAGCGGCAAGAAGTTCAAGCAATGCTGCCTGCATTGATCTGATCCGCTGCGGCGCGGATATTCCACGGCCGTCACCCCGTTCGGTTGACGGCCTGTCGCGATCCCGATAAAAAGCAGCGGCGCGTAACACAACGGCGGAGTGCCTCAGGCATTACCGCCGTTTTGCATCCATTATTTCACTGTTCACCCTTATCCCGATCCGGAGAAATCTCCATGTCCAAGCTGTTGGAATTTCGCAAGGCCGAGCGCGAGCTCAGGGAGCAACTGGCGCGACTGGAATCGCTCAAGCACGACTCCGAACTCAAGCGCGAAATGGAATTCGAAGAGCAACTCAAGGCACTGATGCAGGAATACGGTTTCAAACTGCAGCAGGTCGTGGATATTCTCGATCCGCCGCCGGTGCATATCCCGCAACTGGAGATCGGCCGCCGCGGGCGCAAGCTGCAGATTTGGACAAACCCGGTGACCGGCGAAGTGCTGCACACCAAGAGCGGCAACAACAAGCAGCTCAAGGCCTGGAAGGCCGAATACGGCGAGGACTTCGTCGCCACCTGGCTACAGAAGGACTGACCTGCACCCGACCGCGCGCCGGCGCCCTGCGGGCGCGGGGCTCGCGCAGCCGCCGCGATAGTGCGCGGCGCACTTTTCTTGCACACTGACCCGCCGCCCCGCCGGCCCCTCCAGGGAGCGTCCCGTGCCGTTCGCCGTACCGCGTCTTCGCCCCGTGCTGTTGCTCCTCGTCCCCCTGCTGCTGCTCGCGCTGCCGGCCTGGCGCCACTGGCAGGGCCCGCTGCTGCCCGGCTACCGGATCGAGGCGCGGCCGCTGGTGCAGCGCGTAGTGGCCAGCGGCGAGGTCAGCAGCCAGTCGTTGGCGCAGGTCGGCAGCGAGATCACCGGCGTGGTCGCCCGGCGGGCGGTGCGCGAGGGCGACGCGGTGCGCGCCGGCGACCTGTTGCTGGCGCTGCGCGACGACGAGCAGCAGGCGCGTCTGCGCGAGGCCGAGGCGGCGCTGCGCCAGCTGCAGGACAGCGACCGCCCGCAGGCCGCCGCCGCCCTGCGCGAGGCGCAGAGCGCGCTGAACCAGGCCGAGCGCGAACTGGCGCGCCGGGAAACCCTGCAGGCCCGCGGCCTGCTCGCCGTCGAGGCGCTGGAGCAGGCCCGCCAGGCCCGCATCCGCGCCCGCGAGGCGCTCAACCGCGCGCGCCTCGATGCTGCGGCCCTGGCCGCCGGGGCCAGCCAGGAACAGCTGCTGCGCCAGCGCCTGGAGGCGGCGCGCGCGGCCCTGGCCAAGACCCGCATCCACGCCCAGCACGACGGCATCGTGCAGACCCGCAGCGTCGAGCCGGGCGATCTGGTGCAGCCCGGCCGGGTACTGCTGGAGATCGCCCGCACCGACAGCCGCGAGATCCTCCTGCCGCTGGACGAGAAGAACCTCGCCCCCCTGGCCCTCGGCCAGCACGCGCGGGTGATCGCCGACGCCTACCCCGAGCGCGCGCTGCAGGCCCGCGTCGCCTTCATCGCTCCGGCGGTCGATCCGGCGCGCGGCACCCTCGACGTCCACCTGGAGCTGCTGGAGCCGGCCGACTTCCTCCGTCAGGGCATGACCGTCTCGGTGGAGATCCGCACCGCCGAGCGCGAGCGGGCGCTGGTGCTGCCCCACGATGCGCTGCGCCAGCGCGACGGCGAGCGCGCCCGCGTGCTGGTGCTCGACGCCGGCCGGGTCGCCGAGCGCGAGGTGCGCCTGGGCCTGCGCGGCAGTGCGCTGAGCGAGGTGCTCGACGGCCTGCAGGACGGCGCGCAGGTGCTGGCGGTCGACGCCGAGCCCGGCCGGCGCGCACGCCTGCAGCCCCTGGCGCTGCCCGCCGCCGGCACGGAGTAGGCCGATGCCGCTGTTCGCTGCGCTGTGGATCGAATGGAAGATCGCCCTGCGCTTCCTCGCCGACAACGCCATGCAGACCCTGCTGATCGTCGTCGGCATCGCCGTCGGTTCGGCGGTCATCGTCTTCATCACCGCGCTGATCACCGGCCTGCAGGCCAACGTCATCGAGCGCACCCTGGGCACCCAGGCGCACATCCGCATCCTGCCGCCCGAGGAGGTCAACCGGGTCACCGCGCTGGCCCCGGGCAGCCTCGACCTGCGCCTGGAAAGCCCGCGCGCCCAGCGCCTGCGCTCGATCCTCAACTGGCAGGAGGTGCGCGACCTGCTCGACGCCGAGCCGCGCCTGCGCGCGGTGTCGCCGCTGGTCAGCGGCCCGGCGCTGGCCCGGCGCGGCACAGCGCGCGCCTCGGTGGCGCTGCTGGGCATCGACGCCGAGCGCTACGCGCGGATCATCCCGCTGCAGCGCCACCTGGTCGCCGGCCGCTTCGAAATCGCCGCCGGCAAGGCGCTGATCGGCAGCGAGCTGGCCCGCGACCTCGGCCTGCAGGCCGGCGACAAGCTGCGCCTGGACGCCGGCGAGGGCCGCGAGGCGGTGGTCGACGTGGCCGGCATCTTCGAGCTGGAGGTGCGCGAGCTGGACGCCCGCTACGTCTACCTCGACCTCAAGCAGGCGCAGACCCTGCTCGACCTGCCCGGCGGAGTGACTGCCATCGACACCACGGTGGACGCCATCTTCGACGCCGAGAGCATCGCCGCGCGGCTCGGCCGGCTCACCGGCCTCAAGGCGGAAAGCTGGATGGCCAGCAACGGCCAGCTGCTCAACGCGCTGCGCTCGCAGACCATGACCACCCAGATGATCCGTCTGTTCGTCGGCCTCTCGGTGGCCTTCGGCATCGCCAGCGTGCTGGCGGTCAGCGTGGTCCAGCGCACCCGCGAGATCGGTATCCTGCGCGCCATGGGCAGCCCGCGCGGGCAGATCCTGCGGGTCTTCCTGCTCCAGGGCGGGCTGCTCGGCATGGCCGGCTCGGGCCTCGGCGGGCTGGTCGGCTGGTCGCTGGTGCAGGTGTTCAACGTCTTCGGCCCCAGGCTGTTCGTCATCCCGGTGGACCCGACGCTGATTCCCTCGGCGATGGCGGTGGCGACCCTCACCGGCGTGCTGGCCGCCGCGGTGCCGGCGCGGCGCGCCGCCCGTTACGATCCGGCGGTGGCGATCCGTTATGTCTGAACTGCACGACGAGGTGCTGCGCCTGAGCGGCGTCGGCAAGACCTACAACCCCGGCACGCCGCTGGCGCAGAACGTGCTGCAGGACATCGACCTGCGCCTGGCGCGCGGCGAGCTGTGCGCGCTGATCGGCCCCTCCGGCTCGGGCAAGAGCACCCTGCTCAACCTGATCGGCCTGCTCGACAGTCCCAGCGCCGGCGAGCTGTACCTGCAGGGCCGACCGACCCGCGCCCTCGACGACGCGGCGCGCACCCGCCTGCGCAACCGCGCCATCGGCTTCGTGTTCCAGTTCCACCACCTGATCCCGGCCTTCAGCGTGCTGGACAACGTGCTGATGCCGCTGATGATCCGCCACGGCAAGCCCGACGCCGAGGACCGCGCGCGCGCCCTCGAACTGCTCGCCGCAGTGGGCCTGGCCGACTTCGCCGCCAAGAAGGCCAACCAGATTTCCGGCGGCCAGCAGCAGCGCGTGGCCATCGCCCGCGCGCTGGTCACCCGCCCGGCGCTGCTGCTGGCCGACGAGCCGACCGGCAACCTCGACACCAGGACCGCCGAGAGCGTGTTCGCCCTGTTCCGCCGCTTCAACCGCGAGTTCGGCTGTGCGGTGCTGGTGGTCACCCACGACCCGCGCCTGGCCGCGCAGTGCGCGCGCACCGTGGAACTGGTCGACGGCCGCATCGTCCGCGATGCGGCGAATACGGCTGCAAAATGAACGACCTGTGGCTTAGACTCGGGCACCTGGCCCGATCCGGGCCAGCGACTTAGCATAGGCAAAGACTATCGCCTTGATTCCATCAATCAATTTAGATTAGTCATCTGCCCTGTGTAGTATGCATCGCACAGTTTCCCAACCTCCGAAGGAGTTCAGCGAATGTCCCTCATCAACACCCAGGTTCAACCGTTCCAGGCCAACGCTTTCCACAACGGCGAGTTCATCCAGGTCACCGAGCAGTCCCTGAAGGGCAAGTGGTCCGTGCTGATCTTCATGCCGGCCGCCTTCACCTTCAACTGCCCGACCGAGATCGAGGACGCCGCCGACAACTACGCCGAGTTCCAGAAGGCCGGTGCCGAGGTGTACATCGTCACCACCGACACCCACTTCTCCCACAAGGTCTGGCACGAAACCTCCCCGGCCGTCGGCAAGGCCCAGTTCCCGCTGGTCGGCGACCCGACCCACCAGCTGACCAACGCCTTCGGCGTGCACATTCCGGAAGAAGGCCTGGCCCTGCGCGGCACCTTCATCATCAACCCGGAAGGCGTGATCAAGACCCTGGAAATCCACGACAACGCCATCGCCCGCGACGTCAGCGAGACCCTGCGCAAGCTGAAGGCCGCCCAGTTCGTCGCCAACAACCCCGGCCAGGTCTGCCCGGCCAAGTGGAAGGAAGGCGCCCAGACCCTGACTCCGTCGCTGGATCTGGTCGGCAAGATCTAAGCAGCCTCCCCCGCTGCCGCGCCGCGGAGGGGCTCGCCCCCTCCCAGCGCCCGAATGCCTGGGCGCCTTCGCCCGGGCATTCTTTTTTCCGAATTCCGCATCCCGAATTCCGCAGAGGACACCGTCACCATGCTGGACGCCAATCTTAAAACCCAGTTGAAGGCCTACCTCGAAAAGGTCACCCAGCCGTTCGAGATCGTCGCGTCCCTGGATGACGGCGCCAAATCCCAGGAACTGCTCGCCCTGCTCAACGACATCAACAGCCTGAGCGAGAAGATCACCCTGAACACCGCCGGCCGCGACGCCCGCGTGCCCTCCTTCGCCCTGGTGCGCCACGACCGCGACGTCAACGTGCGCTTCGCCGGCCTGCCGATGGGCCACGAGTTCACCTCGCTGGTGCTGGCCCTGCTGCAGGTGGGCGGCCACCCGTCCAAGCTGTCGGCCGAGCTGATCGAGCAGATCCAGAGCCTGGAAGGCGAATTCCACTTCGAGACCTACTACTCGCTGTCCTGCCAGAACTGCCCGGACGTGGTCCAGGCGCTGAACCTGATGGCGGTGCTCAATCCCGCCATCCGCCACGTGGCCATCGACGGCGCGCTGTTCCAGGACGAGGTGGAGGCGCGGCAGATCATGTCGGTGCCGAGCATCTACCTCAACGGCGAGCCGTTCGGCGCCGGGCGCATGGGCGTCGAGGAAATCCTCGCCAAGCTCGACACCGGCAGCGCCAGCCGCGACGCCGAGAAGCTCAAGGCCAAGAGCGCCTTCGACGTGCTGGTGGTCGGCGGCGGCCCGGCCGGCGCCTCGGCGGCCATCTACGCCGCGCGCAAGGGCATCCGCACCGGCGTCGCCGCCGAGCGCTTCGGCGGCCAGGTGCTCGACACCATGGCAATCGAGAACTTCATCTCGGTGGCGGAAACCGAAGGCCCGAAACTGGCACGCGCGCTGGAAGAGCACGTGCGCCAGTACGAGGTCGACATCATGAACCTGCAGCGCGCCAGCAAGCTGATCCCCGCCGAGCGCGAGGGCGACCTGCACACCGTGCAGTTCGACAACGGCGGCGAGCTGAAGGCCAAAACCGTGATCCTCGCCACCGGCGCGCGCTGGCGCGAGATGAACGTCCCCGGCGAGCAGGAATACCGCGGCCGCGGCGTGGCCTACTGCCCGCACTGCGACGGCCCGCTGTTCAAGGGCAAACGCGTGGCGGTGATCGGCGGCGGCAACTCCGGCGTCGAGGCGGCCATCGACCTGGCCGGCATCGTTGCCCACGTCACCCTGCTGGAGTTCGGCGAGCAGATGCGCGCCGACGCGGTGCTGCAGAACAAGCTGCGCAGCCTGCCCAACGTGACCATCATCACCATGGCGCAGACCACCGAGGTCAAGGGCGACGGCCAGAAGGTCACCGGCCTGGTCTACAAGGACCGCCATACCGACCAGAGCCACAGCGTCGAGCTGGAAGGCATCTTCGTGCAGATCGGCCTGCTGCCCAACAGCGACTGGCTCAAGGGCACCGTCGAGCTGAGCCGCTTCGGCGAGATCATCGTCGACGCCAAGGGCCAGACCAGCATCCCCGGCGTGTTCGGCGCCGGCGACGTGACCACCGTGCCCTACAAGCAGATCGTCATCGCCGTCGGCGAAGGCGCCAAGGCCTCGCTGAGCGCCTTCGACCACCTGATCCGCCAGAGCTGAGGGACGGCTCGGCCGAGCCGTCCCGATCCCCGCAGCGAACCCGCGCCCAGGCGCGGGTTCGCTGTTTTTGTGCTGTGGGAAAGCCCCCGGCAGGCTACCATTCACGTCAGAAAAACAACGCCAATGATCCTGCCGCCGGGGTCATGCATACGTGAGGTCGCACGGCACATGAACGAACTGACGCACACCCTCCTGCTGCGCCTGCTGGACAGCCAGGACCCGGTGGAGATTCCCGCCCGCCTGGTACGCCTGCTGGCCACCGAGGCCATGCAGTACCGCGAGCACGCCCAGCAGCACGGCGAGCTGGAGGACGAACTGCGCCAGCGCTGCGCCGAGCTGCTGGAGAAACAGCGCAGCGGCACCCTGCCGCCCGGCAGCCTGCAGCGCTACGCCGCCCTCAACTGCGAGGGCAACCTGCAGCTGGCCACCCAGCAGACCATCCAGGCCGCGCTGCGCTTCACCGCCGGCAAGTACGCCGCCGGCTGCTGGGTGCCGCGCGACCTGCTGGAGCAGACCGAAAGCGCGATCAGCGACTCGATCAACCACGGCTCGCCGACCCAGTCGAACCGCGACCAGGCGCTCAGCGAACTGCGCCTGGCGCTGGACGACGAGAAGGACCCGGACGCCGCCAACCTGTGGGTGGCCCGCGAGCTGGTGCAGCACGCGCTCACCGCGCTGGGCGAGGCGATGTACGGCCGCGCCTACTCCCAGGCGTACCGCGACGAACTGCAGGCGCGCCTGGAAGCGGTGCTGGCCGCAAGCGACGCCGACTGAGCCCGCACCATGCCGCCACCCGGCGGCACGGCAGCCAGATCCTCCCCGGCCGGCGCGCCGTCTCCGCGCCGCGCCCAGCCCCCTCAGTCCGCCGCGCCGCTGCCGGCCAGCGCACAGGCCAGCTCGCCGAGCCGGCGCAGCGCCGCGCCGGCCCGCTCGTCCAGCGGATAGCAGCAGGACAGCCGCAGGCAGTGCCGGTAGCGCGCCCCGGTGGAATACAGCAGGCCGGGAATGATCACGATGCGCTCGGCCAGCGCGGCGTGGAATAGCGCCAGACTGTCCACCGACGCCGGCAGCTCCAGCCACAGCAGGAAGCCGCCGGCCGGCTGGGTGGCGCGAGTGCCCGCCGGAAAGTGCCGGGCGATCAGCCCGCGCACCGCGTCCACCTGGGCGGCGTAGCGCCGGCGCAGGGCACGCATGTGGTGGTCGTAGCCGCCGCTTTCGAGAAACGCCCCGACCGTCTCGCCGAGCAGCAGCGACTCGGCGACGGTGGAGGAAAACTTCAGCTTGCGCACCGTCTCGGCGAAGCGCCCGGCCTCCAGCCAGCCGATGCGGTAGTCCGGCGCCAGGGTCTTGGTATAGCTGGCGCAGACCATCACCCAGCCCTCGCTGTCGAAGGCCTTGACCGTCGGCTGCAGCGGCTCGACGAACTGCAGCTCGGCGTACAGCGCATCCTCGATCAGCGGCACGCGATGGCGGTTGACCAGCTCGGCCAGGCGCCGCTTGGCGGCCAGCGGCATGCTGCAGCCCAGCGGGTTGTGCACCGTCGGCATGGCGACGATGGCCTGCAGGCGCTTCTCCTCCAGCAGCAGCTCCAGGGCGTCCAGCGCCAGGCCGTGCTGCGGGTGGGTGGGAATCTCCAGTGCGCGCAGGCCGAGGCTGGCCAGCAGGGGATAGAGGTTGAAGTAGCTGGGCGACTCGATGCCCACCGTATCGCCGGCGCGGGTCACCGCGCGCAGGGCCAGCTGCAGCGCCTCCATCGCGCCATGGGTGAGCAGGATGTCGTCGGCGGCCAGATCCATGCCCAGCAGCTTGGCGCGCCGGGCGATCTGCGTGCGCAGGCGCAGCGAGCCGGGCGGCAGGGCGTAGCGGCCGACCAGCTGCGGCTGGCGGCGCAGCAGCGCGGCGGTCAGCCGGGCCAGCTTGGCGCCGGGATAGAACATCTCGCCGCGCGGACAGGCCAGGGCCAGGTCGACATGGTCCTCGCGCTGCTGGCACTGCAGCACCACGCTCATCAGCTCGTCCAGCTCGCCGCTGGCGCGCACCCCGGACGGCCGCGCGCGCAGCGGCCGCTGCAGCGCCGGCAGGCTGCTGCGCACGTAGTAGCCGGACTGCGGGCGCGCCTCGATCAGGCCGCGATCCTCCAGCAAGCGATAGGCGGCGGTGACGGTATTCAAGCTCAGCGCATGCTGCGCCGCACAGGCGCGCACCGAGGGCAGCCGCGCGCCGGCCGGCAGGCTGCCGCGGTCGATGGCCTCGGCCAGCTCGGCGGCCAGTTGACGGTAGCGGACGGGGGCATTCATCGCGAAACACCGGTGACAGCGGGAAGGCCAAGCGATGGTGACAGTCGCCTTCCCGGCCAATCTGTCACCATGACAATGATGTTTTCGTGAGTCTGTCACCCTCGCGCGGCGCTGCCTAGCATGGACTGCCCACGATTCAGCGCAGGATCCCGCCATGTTCGAAGCCCTCGCCCTGGCCAGCTACATGGGCGTGATGTCGATCACCCCCGGCCCCAACAACATCATGCTCACCGCCTCGGGGGTGAACTTCGGCTTCCGCCGCACCCTGCCGCACATGCTCGGCATCGCCCTCGGCTGCTCCGTGCAACTGCTGCTCTGCGCCGTCCTGTTCGCCCAGATCGCCGGCTGGCTCGGCGCCGTCCGCCCCGCACTGGCGGTGGCCGGCTGCGCCTACCTGCTCTGGCTGTCGCTGCGCCTGGCCCGCGCCGCCGCGCCCGAACGGCGCGAAACAGCCCGGCCGATGGGCTTTCTCGCCGCCGCCCTGTTCCAGTGGATCAACCCCAAGGCCTGGGTGATGGTCCTCAACGCCTGCGTGCTGTTCATGCCCCGCGACGGCCAGCTCAGCGCCGCCGCGGCCATGGCCCTGCTGGCGCTGGCGGTCAACCTGCCGTGCATCGCGGTCTGGGCCTGGGGCGGCGAACGCCTGCGCCACTGGCTGCAACAGGACCGCGCCCTGCGCCTGTTCAACCTCGCCATGGCCGGCCTGCTGGCCGCCACGGCGCTGTGGTTGCTGGTGGAGGAGCTGGGGCTGTAATACCGCCAGCGGCCCTACCCAGATCGAGATCGGCAGCACCGGCTGGGCACCCTAAAAAACTTAAACGCCAAAAACGACAAAGACCCGCACTGCTGCGGGCCTTTGTCGTTGCTTTATATGGTGCGGCACCGGGACTGTCATTTGCCGGGATGGCGAAGCCTGCCACCAGGGTGGCACGCTTGGTGGCCTCTTCGGCGAGCGTGTGGAGCCACTGACGCCAGATCAGCACGGCGGCGCCAGGGACGGGGCCGGCACTGGTGGTGATCGTCGCGGCGGGCCTGCCTGCGCTGGCACTCTCGAAGTAATCGGCCAGGGCGCTATATGTGACGACACAGCCGCCAGGCGTCGCGCTCAGGATGGCCGATGCGTAGGTTTCGTGAATCGGGTGGTCAGCAGGTGCCAGCGTTCGCAACAGCGCCGCCACTTCTCCGGCCAGCAGGCGCGGATTGATCGGATGGCCTTCCTCCCATTCGGAGGTGATCCTGTCTAACTGAATGCGCCCGAAGCGTGCCGTCATGACGTTGCGTCCCCACTCGTTATTCGGCCTGTCCCTGGCATTGATCGGCCACCCCTGCGGCACGCCTCCACTGCGCGCAATGTTGCTGGGGTGGCTGGTTTAATGGCTGTATAGATCAACAGCGGTTGCCGGGATTGTACCGCAAGGCATGAGAAAGTTTTTCCCAGGCTGCGCCGGGCTGGGAATCTGCGCCGGGTGTGCGGTTGCTGGCGCTGGCGGCCTGTCCGGTTCCCTCGGTTCCCTCAGTGTTTTTCGCGGGGGAACCGCTGGAACCCGCGCCAGCTCTGGCGGTTCCCCCGGTTCTCTCGGTTCCCCCGGAAAAACGTCATGGTCAGGCAGAAAACCGACAGGCAGCCCCAAGGCCCACCAGCAGGGGGAAGGGTCGCATGCGACTTACCCTTTCGTGAGATTTCAGGGAACCGGGGGAACAGCTCTCAGCCCTTGCGCTTGAGCGCCACCACGTTGGCGGCCTCCTCGCCACGGTTGGCGAAGTCGTAAGGGGTCGCGTACTTCTCCCGGCAGGCGTCCAGGTAGTCGGCCCACCACTGGCACATGAGCCGGCGCTCCTCGATGTGCTCGGCCTTGTGGATGTAGGCCGCACGTACCCCGTTGCGCTCTTGGTGGCTCATCTGCCGCTCTACCGCGTCACGGCTCCACAGCCCCGACTCCACCAGGGCGGAACAGGCCATCGCCCGGAAGCCGTGGCCGCATACCTCGGTCTTGGTGTCGTAGCCCATGCGGCGCAGGGCGGCGTTAGTGGTGTTCTCGCTCATCGGCTTCCAGTGGGCGTGATCGTTGGGAAAGATCAGCTCGAAGCGCCCCGTCAGCTGGCGCACCTCGGCCAGCAGCGCCAGGGCTTGCCGGCTCAGGGGGGCAAGGTGCGGCGTGGCCATCTTGGCGCCCCGGGTGGAATGCCGGACGCCCTCGAAGGGCTGGCGCTCGGCGGGGATCGTCCACAGGGCCCGATCGAAGTCGATTTCCTCCCAGCGGGCAAAGCGCAGCTCACTGGAGCGGATGAACACCAGCAGGGTGAGCTGTACGGCCATGCGGGTGAGCTGGCGCCCGTTGTAGGCATCCGTCCGCGCCAGCAGCTCGGGCAGACGTTCCAGCGGCAGGGCCGGGCGGTGGGCCGTCTTGCGGGTCGCCGTGGCGCCTTTCAGATCGCTGGCCGGGTTGGTGTCGATGATCCCGTGTTGTACCGCCATGCGCAGGATGCCGGCGATGTACTGGCGCAGGCGGCTGGCCGTCTCCAGGGTGTCGCGGCGCTCGGCCGCCTTGAGCGGCGCCAGCAGGTCGCGGGCCTTCAGATCGGCCACTGGTCGCAGGCCCAGGGTGGGGAACAGGTGAAGCTCCATCCGGCGCAGCACCGTGGCGGCGTGGTGCGGCTTCCACTTACGAGCGCAGACGCTGTGCCACTCGCGGGCCAGCGCCTCGAAGGTGTTTGTTCTGGCAGTCGCCGCCTCTACCTTGGCCAGCCGAGCGGCCTCCACCGGATCGCGCCCGATGGCCAGCAGCTCCAAGGCTTCGGCGCGGCGCTCCCGGGCTGCTTTCAGGCCAAGGGCCGGGTAGTTGCCGAAGGTGGCCAGCCCTTCCCTGCCGTCTGGCCGGGTGAACTTGAGGCGCTAGGTCTTCACCCCGGACGACTTCACCAGCAGGAAAAGCCCCTGCCCGTCGAACAGTTTGTAGTCCTTGTCGCGGGGCTTGGCAGCCTCGCACTTGGGATCGGTAAGGGGGGTGACGGTGCGCGCCATAGGGGTACGTTTTCCGAATCGAATCGACGTACCCCGAAACATACCCCTAAACCACGGGGGTATCTAGGCGAACTCGGGCAAACCCCAGAAATAGAAAAACCGGCGCAAGGGCCGGTTTCTCTAGGGTTCCTGTCTTACTCGGGCGAACTCGGCGCAAGTCAGGATAGTGTTTGTGGTGCCGGCACCAGGAATCGAACCCGGGACCTACTGATTACAAGTCAGTTGCTCTACCAGCTGAGCTATACCGGCACAGGGTGCGCATTATAACGACTGGCAGCGCCGAGTAAACCCAATCTTCGGGCAATCGGCAGCCGACCGCCAGGAGTCGGGCGGCGGTTTTGCCGAAGTGCCGGCACATTGCCACACCGCTGCAATAACCCTATGAAAGTATTGGGATTTATCAGGCGCCATGGCCCATCAGGGGAATCGCGCCATGAAATCGGCGCATTTTTGTACAAAAAACGACGCACCCCGCCGACGCTCCGGAAGCGTCAAGTTCGTGACCGGTGTCAATTTTGCCACTATGGCGCGGGCGTACATTGCTGCGTCGCGGCCCGTTTGTCGGCGCTGCAGTCAGGGATCGGCCATCTGCTGTCTCGCTCCGGGCCGAAGTCATGCGCGGTACTGAATACACAAGAACGACAGGGACACACGATGCGCAAGAGTCAGCCAGTCACCCAGCATGAGTACCAGATACGCGACGACCAGAACCTGCTGTCGCGTACCGACCTCAAGGGTCGCATCACCTATGCCGCGCCGGCCTTCGTCGAGGTCAGCGGCTACTCCCACGAGGAGCTGATCGGTGCGCCGCACAGCCTGGTGCGCCATCCGGACATGCCCGAGCAGGCGTTCGCGGACCTCTGGCAGACCATCGAGCGCGGCGAGATCTGGAGCGGTCTGGTGAAGAACCGCCGCAAGAACGGCGACTACTACTGGGTGCGCGCCAACGTCGCGCCGATCATCGAGAACGGCACGCTGATGGGCTACTCTTCGGTGCGGGTGCGCCCCGACGAGGACGAACGGCGCGAGGCGGAAGCCGTCTATGCGCGCCTCAAGGCCGGCGACGGGCGCGGCATCCGCCTGCATCGCGGGCAGGTGGTGCAGAGCGGCCTGCGCAGCTGGCTGCGGCACATCAACCCGCAGGCCCTGAAGACCCGCCTCAACGGCATGATCGCCCTCAACCTGCTGTTGCTGGGGCTGTGCGCCGCGCTGAGCCTGTTCGGTTTCCGCCGCGCCAGCGAGCAGTTGCGCCAGCTCGACCAGCTGGGCGGCCAGCAGGTCGACGGCATGGCCGCGCTGCTCGCCACCATGCAGGCCGACCAGCAGAGCCTGCTCACCGCGCAGCTGCTGCTGATGCTGTTGGTCGGCGGCCTGATGCTGGGCATCGGTTCGCTGCTGCTGCGCAACTTCCTGCGCGAGCTGCGCGCCTCGATGACCTTCGCCATGCAGGTGGCCACTGGCAACCTCGCCGCGCAGCCGCCGGCGCGCTCGCGCAGCGAGCTGGGCAAGCTGATGGACATGCTGGCGATCATGCGCAAGAGCCTCAGCAACATCGTCATCGACGTCAACCGCAGCCTCGAAGTGGTGCGCCCCGCCGCGCAGTCGATCGCCCATGGCAGCGAGGATCTGTCGTCGCGCACCGAGCAGCAGGCCTCCTCGCTGCAGCAGACCGCGGCGAGCATGGAGGAAATCACCTCCACCGTGCAGCAGAACGCCGACAACGCACGTCAGGCCAGCCAGCTGGCCGACGCCGCGGCGCTGGAGGTTCGCCACAGCGGCAGCGCGATGCATGAAGTCGTCGACCGCATGGGGCGCATCACCGCCAGTTCCGAGAAGATCGCCGAGATCATCCGGGTCATCGACTCCATCGCCTTCCAGACCAACATCCTCGCCCTCAACGCCTCGGTGGAGGCGGCGCGGGCCGGCGAGCACGGTCGCGGCTTCGCCGTGGTGGCCGGCGAGGTGCGCAACCTGGCCAGCCGTTCGGCCAGCGCCTCGGCGGAGATCCGCCAGCTGATCGAACGCTCGCACCAGGAGGTGCGCGGCGGCGAGGAGCAGGTCCGCCGCGCCGAGGAGTCCATCGGCCGGGTCGTCGAGGCGGTGCTCAAGGTCAACGACATCATGGGCGAGATCTCCGCCGCCTCCGACGAGCAGACCCGCGGCATCGCGCAGATCAACCAGGCGGTGGCGCAGATGGACAACGTCACCCAGCGCAACAGCGAACTGGTGCTGAACTCGGCGCGCGCCGCCGGCGCCATGCAGGACCAGGTCAGCGAGCTGAGCAATGCGGTGGCGGTGCTGCGCCTCGGCGGCAGCGGCCACGAGCATGTCGAGCGCGAGACGCGCCTGCGCGCTCACCATGCCCGACGCGGCCACGTCGAGGCGCCGGTCCACCATGCCAGCGCCTGGCACAAGGGCCACCATCACGACGCCGACGCCCCGTCGCTGGCGGCCGTCCAAGCCGCCAGCGCACCCGCCAGCGCGCCGCGCCCGGCCCCGCCGGCAGCTACCGCCAAGCCCGCGGCGCCGCGCAAGTCGGCTGCCGAGGACGACTGGGAAGAGTTCTGAAACGCCCCGATGAACGCCGGGCCGGCGCTCTGGCGCGGCGTTCGTCGCCCGGCGCATAATGCCGGCTGATCCGCCGCCGGCTCCGCTGCATGTCCACCCTCGCCCCCTCGCTGCGCCGCCCGCGCTGGCGCACCCTGCTGATCCTCGCCGCGCTGCTGGCCCCGCTGCTGTGGCCGATCGAGCATCTGGCGACCCGCTACTACCGCGAGCGGGTCGCCGAGCAGAGCAGCCAGACCCTGGAACTCTACGTCGCCAACCTGCGCGGCACCCTGCGCCGCTACGAGGCGCTGCCGCACATCCTCGGCGACCTGCCGGCCCTGCGCGCCGCCCTGCGCGCGCCGGAGGACGCCGACAGCGTCAACGCCGCCAACCAGCTGCTCGACCGGGTGCGCCGGCAGAGCGGTGCCGACGTGATCTACCTGATGAACCCCGCCGGCCTGACCCTGGCGGCGTCGAACTGGAGTCACTACGACGCCTTCGTCGGGCGCAACTTCGCCTTCCGCCCGTATTTCCGCGAGGCGCTGGCCGGGCGCCTCGGTCAGTTCTTCGGCCTCGGCACCACCTCCGGCAAACGCGGCTACTACTTCGCCGCGGCGGTGCGCGACGGCCACGAGACCCTCGGCGCGCTGGTGGTCAAGGTCGACCTCGACCACACCGAGACCCTGCTCGGCAGCACCCCCGAGCAGTTGCTGGTCAGCGACGTCAACGGCGTGGTGATCCTCACCTCGCGCCCCGACTGGCGTTTCCGCGCCACCCGCCCGCTGGGCGAGGCCGAGCGCGCCGAGATCGCCGCCAACCTGCCCTACCCGACCCAGGAGCCGCAGCCGCTGCGCCTCAGCGAGCAGGCCTGGCTGCGCCAGAGCCATCGCCTCGACGAAACCGGCTGGACGGTGAACATCCTCGCCCCGCGCAGCCTGGTCGAACGCCCGGTGCAGAGCGTGCTGGCCATCGCCGCGGCGACCCTGCTGGCGCTGCTGCTGCTCGCCGCCGTGCTGCTGCAGCGCCGCCGTCACCTGCTCGAACGCCTGGCCCTCGACGCCCATGCCCGCCGCGAGCTGGAGCAGCGAGTCGCCGAGCGCACCGAGGACCTGGTGGCGCTGACCGAGCGCCTCAAGCAGGAAGTGCTGGAGCGCGAGCAGGCCCAGCAGGAGCTGGTCCGCGCCCAGGACGAGCTGGTCCAGGCCGGCAAGCTGTCGGCGCTGGGCACCATGAGCGCCAGCATCAGCCACGAACTCAACCAGCCGCTGGCGGCGATCCGCAGCTACGCCGACAACGCCGGCGTGCTGCTCGATCACGGCCGGATCGACGACGCCCGCGGCAATCTGAAGCTGATCAGCGAACTGACCGCGCGCATGGCCTCGATCATCAGCCACCTCAAGGCCTTCGCCCGCCGCGACCGTAAGGCGCCGGAAACCGTCGCCCTGCAGCCGGCGCTGGACGATGCCCTGGCGCTGCTGGCCAATCAGCGCCGCGCCCTGCAGGTGGAGCTGCTGCGCGACCTGCCGGACGCCACCCTGTGGGTGCAGGCCGGCGAGACGCGCCTGCGCCAGGTGCTCGGCAACCTGCTCAGCAACGCCTTCGACGCCATGGCCGAAAAGGCGCCGCCGCGCCGGCTGTGGATCAGCGCGCAGACCCTGGCCGACGGGCGGATCAGCCTGAGCCTGCACGACAATGGCCCGGGCTTCTGCGCCGAGGCGCTGGCGCACGCCCGCGAGCCGTTCTTCACCACCAAGACCACCGCCCGCGGCCTGGGCCTGGGGCTGGCGATCTGCGACAGCCTGATCCGCGCCCTCGGCGGCGAGCTGCTGCTGGCCAACCACCCGGACGGCGGCGCCCTGGTCACCCTCAACCTGCTGCCGGCCGGTACCGGCCTCGGCACCCCGTCCCCGGAGGATCGCTCATGACCAGCCCAGCCGACATCGCCGCCGCCACCGAGGTGCTGCTGATCGACGACGACCCGCACCTGCGCCAGGCGCTGTCGCAGACCCTCGACCTGGCCGGCCTGCGCGTGCAGGCGCGCGGCGATGCCCGCGGCGTCGCCCAGGCGCTGCCGGCGGACTGGCCGGGGGTGGTGGTCAGCGACATCCGCATGCCCGGCCTCGACGGCCTGCAACTGCTGGAACAGCTGCACGGCCGCGACGCCGAGCTGCCGGTGATCCTGATCACCGGCCACGGCGATGTGCCGCTGGCGGTGCAGGCGATGCGCGCCGGCGCCTGGGACTTCCTGGAAAAGCCCTTCCCCAGCGAGACCCTGCTCGACGGCGTGCGCCGCGCCCTGGCGATGCGCCGCCTGGTGCTGGAGAACCGCCAGCTGCGCCAGACCCTGTCCGGCCGCGACGCCCTGGAGGGCCGGCTGATCGGCCTGTCGCCGGAGATCGTGCGCCTGCGCCAGCAGGTCGCCACCCTCGCCCGCACCCAGGCCGACGTGCTGATCCTCGGCGAGACCGGCAGCGGCAAGGAGGTGGTGGCACGCGCCCTGCACGACCTGTCCAGCCGCCGCGACGGCCCGTTCGTGGCGATCAACGCCGGCGCCCTGGCCGAGTCGGTGGTGGAAAGCGAGCTGTTCGGCCACGAGGCCGGCGCCTTCACCGGCGCCAGCAAGCGGCGCATCGGCAAGTTCGAGTTCGCCAACGGCGGCACCCTGTTCCTCGACGAGATCGAGAGCATGAGCCTCGACGTGCAGGTCAAGCTGCTGCGCCTGCTGCAGGAGCGCGCGGTGGAGCGGCTCGGCTCCAACCAGCTGATCCCCCTGGACATCCGGGTGATCGCCGCGACCAAGGAGGACCTGCGCCTGGCCGCCGACCAGGGGCGCTTCCGCGCCGACCTGTACTACCGCCTCAACGTCGCGCCGCTGCGCATCGCCCCGCTGCGCGAGCGCGGCGACGACGTGCTGCTGCTGTTCCGCCACTTCGGCGAGGCGGCGGCCGGCCGCCACGGCCTGGCGCTGCGCCAGCCGGACGCCACCGAGCGCGCCGCGCTGCTCGGCCACGCCTGGCCGGGCAACGTGCGCGAGCTGCAGAACGCCGCCGAGCGCTTCGCCCTGGGCCTCGACCTGGGGCTCGGCGAGGCGGCCATCGTGCTGCCCGCCGAGGGCAATCTGGCGGCGCGGGTCGAGGCCTTCGAGCGCAGCCTGATCGCCGCCGAGCTGGCCCGCGGCCACGGCTCGCTGCGCAGCCTCGCCGAGGCGCTGGGCATGCCGCGCAAGACCCTCCACGACAAGCTGCGCAAGCACGGCCTGCAGCTGGGCGAGAGTGGCGGAAACCCGCACGACGAGCTCGACTGAGACGGCGGTATTCCGCCACCCATCCTGCCGCGGGCCGCTTCCCGACCACGCCCGGCGGCCCCGCCGCCACCCCTAGACCAAAGTCGAACGACGCCCCGCAAGGCCCGTCACAGAGGGCCTTGCGCACCCCTGCAAGGCCCGTGCGGCGCCGCTTCCGGACAGATGGCACAGGCATTGCTATGGCCATGGCATCCGCTTCCGTCGCCACGGCCGGCCGCTCGCCCGTCCCCTCTGCCTCCCCCCCTCCGGCAGAACACGTGCGCAGCATCCGCCGAGCGCGGCGGCGGATCACGCCCAGCGCCATGCCGCGCCGTTAAAACAAGAGGATTTCCCCGATGTTCAAGCTGACTGCCAAGGCTCTCGCCTGCGCCCTCTCGCTCACCATCGCCGGTCTGGCCCAGGCTGCCGATCCGATCGTGATCAAGTTCTCCCACGTGGTCGCCGAGCACACCCCCAAGGGTCAGGGCGCCCTGCTGTTCAAGCAGCTCGCCGAGGAGCGTCTGGCCGGCAAGGTCAAGGTCGAGGTCTACCCGAACTCCTCGCTGTTCGGCGACGGCAAGGAAATGGAAGCGCTGCTGCTCGGCGACGTGCAGATCATCGCCCCGTCGCTGGCCAAGTTCGAGCACTACTCCAAGCCGATCCAGATCTTCGACCTGCCGTTCCTGTTCGACGACATGGCCGCGGTCGACCGTTTCCAGGCCAGCCCCGCCGGCCAGGGCCTGCTGTCCTCGATGGAGGACAAGGGCATCACCGGCCTGGGTTACTGGCACAACGGCCTCAAGCAGCTGTCGGCCAACAAGCCGCTGCACGAGCCCAAGGACGCCCGCGGCCTGAAGTTCCGCGTGCAGGCCTCCCAGGTGCTTGAGGAGCAGTTCAAGGCGGTGCGCGCCAACCCGCGCAAGATGAGCTTCGCCGAGGTCTACCAGGGCCTGCAGACCGGCGTGGTCAACGGCGCCGAGAACCCCTACTCGAACATCTACTCGCAGAAGATGCACGAGGTGCAGAAGTACATCACCGAGTCCAACCACGGTCTGCTCGACTACATGGTGATCACCAACACCAAGTTCTGGACCGGCCTGCCGGACGACGTGCGCACCGAGCTGCGCAAGATCATGGACGAGGTATCCGTCGAGGTGAACAAGCAGGCCGAGGCCCTCAACCAGGGCGACAAGCAGCGCATCCTCGAAGCCAAGACCACCGAAATCATCACCCTGAGCGACGAAGAGCGTGCCAAGTGGCGCGAGGCGATGAAGCCGGTGTGGAAGAAGTTCGAGGGTGAGATCGGCGCCGAGCTGATCAAGGCTGCCGAAGCCGCCAACGCCCAGTAAGAGGCCAGCCCGTCGGGGCCGGCACACGGCCCCGACCTGCGCCCGACGGACTGGGCACTGCCGCCGCAGCGACGCAGCGGCAACGGCCTGCCCGGCAGGCCGCCTGATTCATCCACTGCCCGGAGATGCCACCCATGAATGCCTTGCGGCGGGTCTGGGATCGTTTCGAGGAAGGCTTCATCGTCTTCCTGCTGACGGCCATGACCCTGGTGACGTTCGTCTACGTCATCCTCAACAACCTGTACACGCTGTTCTACGCCCTGGGCGACCGCTTCGAGGCGCCCAGCGAGTTCTTCTTCGCCATCGGCGACGCGATCCTCGAACTGGCCCAGGCGATGACCTGGAGCAACGCGCTGACCAAGGCGCTGTTCGCCTGGCTGATCTTCTTCGGCCTGGCCTACGGCGTACGCACCGCCGGCCACATCGGCGTCGATGCACTGGTCAAGCTGGCCAGCAAGCCGGTGCAGCGGATCATCGGCCTGATCGGCTGCAGTGCCTGCCTGGGCTACGCCGGCCTGCTCAGCGTGGCCAGCTTCGAGTGGGTGCAGACCCTGTTCGTCGCCGCCATCGGCGCCGAGGACCTCGGCCACTTCGGCGTGCAGCAGTGGCACATCGGCCTGATCGTGCCGCTGGGCTTCGCCATGGTGTTCGTGCGCTTCCTGGAGATCTTCGTGCGCATCCTGCGTAACGAGCAGACCGGCCTGGGCCTGGCCGACGAGGCCGCCGAGGCGGTCAAGCTGACCGAGCACGAGGAGTCCGGCAAATGACCATCCTGTTCCTGTTCCTCGCTCTGTTCGTGCTGATGTTCATCGGCGTGCCGATCGCCGTGTCCCTCGGCCTGGCCGGCTCGATCACCATCATGCTGTTCAGCCCCGACTCGGTGCGCTCGCTGGCGATCAAGCTGTTCGAGACCTCCGAGCACTACACCCTGCTGGCGATCCCGTTCTTCCTCCTCGCCGGCGCCTTCATGACCACCGGCGGCGTGGCCCGCCGGCTGATCGACTTCGCCAACGCCTGCGTCGGCCACATCCGTGGCGGCCTGGCGATCGGCGCGGTGCTCGCCTGCATGCTGTTCGCCGCGCTGTCCGGCTCCTCGCCGGCCACCGTCGCCGCGGTCGGCTCCATCGCCATCGCCGGCATGGTGCGCTCGGGCTACCCGCAGGCGTTCGGCGCCGGCATCGTCTGCAACGCCGGCACCCTGGGCATCCTCATCCCGCCGTCGGTGGTGATGGTGGTCTACGCCGCCGCCACCGAGACCTCGGTCGGCAAGCTGTTCATGGCCGGCGTGGTGCCGGGCATCCTGCTCGGCGTGGTGCTGATGGCGGCGATCTACATCATCGCGGTGAAGAAGAACCTGCCGGCCCTGCCGCGCGCCTCCGTGCGCGAGTGGCTGAGCGCCGCGCGCAAGGCGATCTGGGGCCTGCTGCTGATGGTGATCATCCTCGGCGGCATCTACTCGGGGATGTTCACCCCCACCGAGGCGGCCGCCGTGGCGGCGGTGTACTCGGCGTGCATCGCGCTGTTCGTCTACAAGGACATGACCCTGCGCGAAGCGCCCAAGGTGATCCTCGAGTCGGGCAAGCTGAGCATCATGCTGATGTTCATCATCGCCAACGCCATGCTGTTCGCCCACGTGCTGACCACCGAGCAGATCCCGCAGACCATCACCTCCTGGGTGATCGAGATGGGCCTGTCGCCGTGGATGTTCCTGCTGGTGGTGAACATCGTGCTGCTGGTCGCCGGCGCCTTCATGGAGCCCTCGGCGATCATCCTGATCCTCGCGCCGATCCTGTTCCCCATCGCCGTACAGCTGGGCATCGACCCGATCCACCTGGGCATCATCATGGTGGTGAACATGGAGATCGGCCTGATCACCCCGCCGGTCGGCCTCAACCTGTTCGTCACCTCGGCGGTGACCGGCATGCCGGTATCGGCGGTGATCCGCGCGGCGATGCCCTGGCTGATGATGCTGCTGGGCTTCCTGGTGATCATCACCTATGTGCCGGCGGTGTCCCTGGCCCTGCCCGAGTGGCTGGGCATGTAAAGCGCTTTCCCCCCTCCCCCATGGGGCAGACCCGGCAGGATGCCGGGTCTTTTTTTGCCCGAAATCCGCGCCGATCGCGGCACTTCGCCGCCGCCGGCGCGGCCAAGGCGGCCCCCGCCCCGCTTTCCCGACAAAAAGTGCGTGCATGGCTCGAATTAACATGTTACCAATCTAGCCACAAAACAATAACGGGAGCCTTCCTCATGAAAGTCCTGCAACTCGCTGCGCTCGCCACGGCCATCGGCTGTGCTTCCCTGGCCCAGGCCGCCGACACCTACACCCTGAAGGTCGGCCACTTCCTGCCGTCCACCTCCAACGCCCAGGTCAACATCATCGAGCCGTGGTGCGAACAGCTGCGCCAGGAGTCCAACGACCGCCTGAAGTGCCAGCTGTACCCGTCGATGCAGCTGGGCGGCACCCCGGCCAAGCTGGCCGACATGGCGCGCAACGGCGTGGCCGACATCGTCTGGACCGCTCCGGCCTACTCCGCCGGCAAGTTCCCGCGCGTCGAGGCCCTCGAGCTGCCGTTCATGCTGCCCTACGGCGGCAAGGCCGGTAACGACATCATCTGGAAGTTCTACGAGCAGTACGCCAAGGACGACTTCAAGGGCTACAAGGTGCTCGGCGTGTTCGGCGACGGCGGCATGGACCTGCACACCCGCGGCAAGCCGGTGAAGACCCTGGCGGACCTGCAGGGCCTCAAGCTGCGCGCCTCCAGCCGCACCGCGGCCAAGACCCTCGAAGCCCTCGGCGCCACTCCGGTGAGCATGCCGCCGGCGCAGATGACCGAAGCCATCTCCAAGGGCGTGGTCGACGGCGCACTGGCCTCCTGGGAAGTGGTCCCGGCCACCAAGCTCAACGAGGTGACCCAGTACCACAGCGCCACCCCGGCCGGCGAAACCGCCTTCGGCTACACCGTGCTGACCATGCTGATGAACCAGAAAAAGTTCGACGGCATGCCCAAGGACCTGCAGGAGATCATCGACCGCAACAGCGGCCCGGCCCTGAACGACCGCTTCGCCGCCGCCTGGGACAAGGCGATGGACAGCGCGCGCAGCGCCACTCCCGCCGAAGGCCTGGTGGCCATCGACGCCGCTGCCTATAAAGGCATGCAGGACGCCACCGCCGGCGTGGCGGCCGCCTGGGCCAAGGACATCAGCGCCCAGGGCATCGACGGCCAGCAACTGGTCGACGGCGTGCGCAGCCTGAGCGCGCGCTGAGTTCCGACTGCCCCGGCAGGCGCCCCCAGCGCCTGCCGGGGCAGCGCCGCCCTTCCCCTGGCGGCGCGCGGCCCGGCTACGGCCGGCCGCATCCCTCCGGCACATACCAAGACACACCACAACAAAAGGTCAGCCCATGAAGCTCTCCAAGAACACCCATGCCCTGCGTAAATCCCTGCTCGCCGCCGCCGTCGGCCTGGCTCTGGTCGGCAACGCCGCCTGGGCCGCCGAAACCGGCGATCCCAAGATCCGCCTGCTGCTGCTCGGCACCAAGGGCGGCCCGTCGATCCTGCAGACCAAGAGCCTGCCGCAGTCCACCGTGCTGATGGTCGGCAACGACGCCTACCTGCTCGACGCCGGCTACGGCGCCAGCCTGCGCCTGGTCGAGGCCGGCATCCCGCTGCGCAACCTCAAGGGCATCTTCATCACCCACCTGCACAGCGACCACGTCGTCGACTATCCGGCGGTGCTGATGAACGGCTGGGCCAGCGGCCTGAAGACGCCGATCAAGGTGTTCGGCCCGCAGGGCATCGGCGAGATGACCGAGCATGCCTGGAAGACCTTCGACGTCGACATCAACCTGCGCATCGTCGACGAAGGCAAGCCAGATCCGCGCCCGCTGGTGACCACCCAGGTGATCAAGGAAGGCCTGGTCTACCAGGACCAGAACATGAAGGTCAGCGCCGTTTCCGTACCGCACCCGCCGTTCGACAAGGGCCAGGCCTTCGCCTTCAAGTTCGAGGTCGGCGGCAAGAACATCGTGCTGTCCGGCGACACCAACTACTCCGCCGACCTGGCGAAGTTCGCCAAGGACGCCGACGTGTTCATCAGCGAAGTGGTTCACGTCGAGGGCGTGCAGCGCCTGGCCGACCGCATCGGCAACGGCTCCAAGCTGGCCGAGGCGATCATCTCCCACCACGTCACCGCCGAGGACGTCGGCCGCATGGCCAGCGACGCCAAGGTCAAGAAAGTGGTGCTCAGCCACTTCGTCCCCGCCGACGATCCGACCCTGACCGCCGAACACTGGCGCTCGGCGGTGGCCAAGACCTACGCCGGCGAGATCGTGGTCGGCCACGACGGCATGGAAATTCCGCTGCAGTAAGCGTCTCCGGCCGCTCCCGCAACGCCCCG
Source organism: Pseudomonas guangdongensis (assembly GCF_900105885.1). Taxonomy (NCBI): domain Bacteria; kingdom Pseudomonadati; phylum Pseudomonadota; class Gammaproteobacteria; order Pseudomonadales; family Pseudomonadaceae; genus Geopseudomonas; species Geopseudomonas guangdongensis. The sequence continues at coordinate 831,697 of NZ_LT629780.1, forward strand.
TCGCGCCTCGCGCCGCGGGGCGTTGTGCCGACTGCGCCCCAGTCGCGCGCGCTGCGCCGCGCGGACTGCGAGCCGGCGCACAGCCCCGGACGGCGCAGCGCCTAGGCTGGTCGGCACGCCCGCCGCCCGGAGCCTGCCATGTCCCGCCGCCTCCTGCTCGCCCTGCTGCTCTCGTCCGCCCCCGCCAGCTTCGCCGCCTGCCCCGACTGGCCGCCGCCGCGCGCCGAGCGCGAGCTGCAGGCGCTGGCCGAGCGCATCGCCGCCTGGGATCGCGCCTACCACCGCGATGGCCGCAGTCCGCTCGACGACGACCTCTACGACCAGGCCCGCGCCCGCCTGGCGCAGTGGAACCGCTGCTTCCCCGCCGCCGCCCGCCATCCGGCGCCGCTGGCCGGCAACGCCGGGCCGCTGGCCCATCCCGTGCCGCACACCGGCCTGGCCAAGCTGCCCGACCGCGCCGCCGTGGCGCGCTGGATCGCCGGCCGCGAGGCGCTGTGGGTGCAGCCCAAGGTGGACGGCGTGGCGGTCAGCCTGGTCTACCGCGACGGCCACCTGGACCGACTGATCAGCCGCGGCGACGGCAGCCACGGCCAGGACTGGACGGCGCACGCCGCGCGGATCGCCGCGATCCCCGCATACCTGCCGGAGGCACCGGCCCATCTGCTGCTGCAGGGCGAGCTGTACTGGCGCCTCGACCGGCACAGCCAGGCCCGCCAGGGCGGCGCCGGCGCGCGCGCCCGGGTCGCCGGCCTGCTCGCCCGCCAGCAGCTGGGCGAGGCCGAAGGCGCCGGCATCGGCCTGTTCGTCTGGGACTGGCCGCAGGGGCCACAGGCGATGACCGCACGCCTGGACGCCCTCGCTGCGCTGGGCTTCGATACCCGCGCCCTGACCCAGCCGGTCGCCGATCTGGCCGCCATCGCCCGTTGGCGCGAGCACTGGCACCGCGCGCCGCTGCCGTTCGCCAGCGACGGCATCGTCATCCGCAGCGAACCGCGCCCGCCGGCCGAGCGCTGGAGCGCCGAACCGCCGGGCTGGGCGGCGGCCTGGAAGTATCCGCCGCGCCAGGCGCTGGCCGAGGTACGCTGGGTGGAGTTCCGCATCGGCCGCAGCGGGCGCATCACCCCGCTGCTGCACCTGCTGCCGGTACGCCTGGACGACCGGCGCATCGCCCGGGTCGGCGCCGGCTCGCTGCGCCGCTGGCAGACGCTGGACATCCGCCCCGGCGACCAGATCGCCCTGAGCCTGGCCGGACAGAGCATCCCGCGCCTGGACGGGGTGGTCTGGCGCAGCGCCGAGCGCGCCGCCCTCGCCGTGCCCGACCCCGCCGCCTACCACGCGCACAGCTGCTGGCGCCGGCTGCCCGGCTGCGAGGCACAGTTCCAGGCGCGCCTGGCCTGGCTGGGCGGCCGCCAGGGCCTGGCCCTGCGCGGCATCGGCCCCGGCACCTGGCAGGCGCTCGGCGAGGCCGGCCTGCTGCACGACCTGAGCGACTGGCTGAGCCTGGACAGCGCCCGCCTGCAGGCGGTGCCCGGCTTCGGCCCGCAGCGCATCGCCACCTTGCAGGCAGCCCAGCAGCAGGCCCGGCGCCAGCCGCTGGCCCGCTGGCTGCGCGGCCTGGGCCTGCCGGAGGGCATCCCGCTGGCCGGCGCCGAGCGCTGGTCGCAGCTGGCCGCCCGCTCGCACGCCGACTGGCGGCAGGCCGGTGCGACGCCGCGCCAGGCGGAGCGCCTGCTGGGCTTCTTCCACCACCCGGAAATCATTGATCTGCAGCAAGGCCTGCGCCGGGCCGGGCTTGCCGGCTTCGCCGACGACGCGCATGATCGGCCGGCGCCATAGCCGCCGCCCGAGGCCTAGTACCTTAGACATAAGACTGACGCTTTCCGGCAGATCGACAGCATTCCGTCATTGAGAGCGGGCACACGCCCCCGCTAGAATGCCGTTCATCGCTTTTTGTCACCGATCCCTTGCCCGAGCCGCTCACTGTTCATGCCGACATCCACAGCCAGTGGCTCGCGCCCACCACCGACACCCCGCCAGCAGGCCCTGCGCCTCGCGGCCGTGGCCGTGTTGCTGCTGGTCGTGCTGGCCGTGCACTGGCTGCTCCTGCTGCGCTCCTGGGAGCAGCAGCGCCAGCAGGCCGACCGCGAGCTGCACCAGCGCGCCGAGCAGATGGTCGGCGCGCTGACCCGCCAGGTCGATACTCTGGTCGGCAGCCTCGACTACATGGCCGCCGGCCTGGCCAGCGCCTGGAGCGAACAGCGCCCGCGCTTCGACCGCGCCACCCGCGAGGTCGAGCAGAGCCTGCCGCCCGGCGCGCTGCTGCAGATCGCCATCGCCGACACCCGCGGCCAGGTGATCTACAGCAGCCTGGGCGCCTCGGCCGGCCAGCTGTCGATCGCCGACCGCGAGCACTTCCAGGTCCACCTGCGCAATGCCCGTCCGCAACTGTTCATCAGCCAGCCGCTGCTCGGCCGGCTGTCCGGGCGCTGGTCGATCCAGTTTTCCCGGCCGATCCTGCGCGAGGGTCGCTTCGACGGCGTGATCGTGCTGTCGATCTCCCCCGAATACCTCGCCGAAAACCTGCGCAGCTTCCTGCCCCAGGACGGCGACGCGATCTCCCTGCTGCGCCAGGACGGCAGCTATCTGACCCGCTCCAGCCGCCTGCCGGACGTGCTGGGCACGCGCCTGCCGCCCTCGCTGGACTTCTACCACGACGAGCAGCGCGCGCGCGGCCACTTCGACGGCGTCGCCCCGGTGGACGGCATGCAGCGCCACTACGTCTGGCAGCGCACCGTCCATCATCCGCTGCTGGTGGTGCTGGGCCTGGACCGCAGCAGCGCCGCGCACGGCATCGACCACACCATCACCGCCAGCTTCGAGCGCAACCTGGCGCTCAGCCTGCTGATCCTGTTCGGCGCCGGTGCCGGCGGCTGGGCGCTGCGGCGCAAGCAGCGTCACCTGCACGGCCTGCGCGAGACCGGCGAGCGCCTGCAGCTGGCCCTGCAGGGCGGTAACCTCAGCCTGTGGGACTGGGATCTGGCCGGCGACCGCCTGACCTTCGACGGCCACTTCGCCCAGACCCTGGGCTATGCACCCGACGAACTGCCGACCCACCCCTCGGTGGTCACCTCGCGGATCCACGCCGACGATCGCGCCGCGCTGCGCGACTGCCTGATCGCCCACCTCAAGGGCGACAGTGGGCACTTCGAGTCCGAACATCGCCTGCAGCACCGCGACGGCCACTGGCTGTGGGTACAGGCGCGCGGCCGGGTGATGCGCCGCGATGCGGACGGCCGCGCGCTGCGCGTGGTCGGCACCCTGCTCGACATCGGCCCGCGCAAGCAGGCCGAGCAGGCCCAGGCCGAACTGCAGGCGCGGCTCGGCAAGCTGGCCGAACAGGTGCCCGGGGTGATCTTCCAGTTCCTCCTGCGCCCGGACGGCAGCGCCTGCTTCCCCTACGCCAGCCCGAGCCTGGTCGACATGCACCAGGTGACGCCGGCCGAGGCGGCCGCTGACGCCGCGCCGATCTTCGCCTCCCTGCACCCCGACGACGTCGAGCGCATCCAGCGCAGCATCCAGCGCTCCGCCGAGGAGCTGAGCCTGTGGAGCGAGCGCTACCGGGTGATCGGCGCCGACGGCCGCGAACGCTGGATGGAAGGCCATTCCAAGCCCGAGCGTCAGGCCGACGGCAGCATCCTCTGGCACGGCCACACCCGCGACGTCACCGAGGAGCAGGCCACCGCCCGCGCCCTGCGCGCCAGCGAGGAGCGCCTGCGCATGACCGTCGCCGCGGTGCGCGACGGCCTCTGGGAATGGGACCTGTACGGCGACCGGCTGTCCTGGGACGCGCGCTGCGCGGAGATCCTCGGCCATGCCGACCTCGCCCATCTGGACAGCCTGCCGGCCCTGCTGACCCACATCCATCCGGCCGACCGCGACCAAGTGCTGCTGCAGATCCAGCAGCAGAGCGCCACCCGCCAGCACTTCAGCGTCGAGTTCCGCCTGCCGGCGGCCGGCGGCGAATGGCTGTGGGTAGCCAGCCGCGGCCGGGTGATGGACTGGCAGGGACGCTGGCCGCGGCGCATGCTCGGCACCCTCTCCGACATCCACGAACGGGTCTCCCAGGACCAGCTGCGTCGCGCCCTGCTGGAACAGAGCGCGGCGGCCATCTTCCTCGCCGCGCCGAACCGCTGCATCCACTACGCCAACGCCCGCGCCCAGGAAATCTTCGGCCAGGGTACCCGCAGCTTCGTCGGCAGCAGCTTCCGCGCCCTGCACCTGGACGATGCCACCTATCAGGCCTTCGGCGCCTATTACCAGGAGCTGCGCAGTTGCGGGCAGCTGCGCCTCGAACATCCGTTGCGCGACGGCCGCGGCCAGGTGCGCTGGTTCGACCTGCACGGCAGCCTGCTCGATCTCGACCAGCCCGAAGGCGACGTGATCTGGACGATGATCGACATCACCGAGCAGCGCCTGGCCACCCAGGCCCTGGCCGCCGAGCGCAGCCGCCTGACGGCGATCGTCGATCACTTCCCCGGCGGCGTGCTGGTGGAGGATCAGGACGGCTGCATCGTCCTCGCCAACCGCAGCCTCAACCAGCTGTTCAACCTGCCCCTGAGCCCCGACGAGCTGGTCGGCGTGGCCCGCGCGCAACTGCCCGAACTCTGCGCCGAGCCGGCGCTGGACTGGCTGGGCGAGCCCTGCGGCATCCTCGAGAGCTGCGAGCTGAGCGGCCCCGACACGCGCATCCTGGAAGTCGACCGCCTACCGATCAGCAGCGCCAGTCGCAGCCTCGGCCACCTCTGGCTGCTGCGCGACATCACCGAGCGCAAGCAGCGCGAGATGCAGCTGGAGGTGCTCGCCGCCACCGACGAGCTGACCGGCCTGCCCAACCGCCGCGCCTTCCTCACCCACCTCGACCAGGCGGTGGCCGACCGCTACGTGGGCTTCAGCGAACCGGGCGTGGTGCTGATGCTGGACATCGACTACTTCAAGAAGATCAACGACACCTACGGGCATGCCGTCGGCGACCAGGTACTGCAGCACATGGCCCATCTGCTGCAGACCTCGCTGCGGCGCGGCGACATCGCCGGGCGCCTGGGCGGCGAGGAGTTCGCCGTGCTGCTGCCCGACACGCCGCTGGAGAACGGCCTGGGCCTGGCCGAGCGCCTGCGCCGCACCCTCGCCGAAAACCCGGCGGCGACCGACGCCGGCGCCCTGAACATCAGCGCCAGCATCGGCGTCAGCCAGCTCGACGACTGCGACAGCCACGGCCTGCTGCGCCGCGCCGACGAGGCGCTGTATGTCGCCAAGCACGCCGGCCGCAACCGGGTGCAGCTGTGGCAGGAGCAGGACGTGACCGCCTGAGCCTGCCGCCCCGGCTCACTCAGTAGACGCGGAATTCCTCGTGGCAGGCCTTGCAGGCCTGCTCCACCCGCGCCACCGGCGCAACCAACTCGCGGGCGCGCAGCGGCGCGACCCGGCTGGCCTCGACCAGCGCCGCGGTGCTGGCCTCCAGATCGCGGGCCAGTTCGCTGAAGCGCTCCTGGCGCTGCCAGACATCGTCGCGGGCCTTGCTGTGCTCCTCGCGCACCGCCGGATAGTGCTGCCAGGGCTGGCGCGACAGCGTGTCGAGCTGCACCGCGCCGGCGGCGAAACGCTGCTCGTCGAACGACAGCCGGCCGCGCAGCATGCCGCCGAGGTCTTCGCTGGTCTTGAGCATCTGCTGGTACAGCGCCTTGCGCTGGCCCAGCGGCGAATTGGGGTCGATGCGCTCGCAGGCGCTCAGGGTCAGGCCACTCAGGGCCAGCAACAACAGGGTTCGGGCAATCATGGCTACTCGGGAGGTCGGCTCGAAAACGCGCGACAGTATCCGCCCATCGCCGGCCCCGGCCAAGCCTGCGCGGCGTAACCGCGCGTGTCGCGCCGACATCACAGCGCTTGGGCAAGGCCGCCGGCGCCGCTATAATCGCCTCCTCCTGCGGCCTCCCGGCCGCACCCGCCTCCCGTCCGAGGGGCGCTGCAGCAGGTTCCGCGCCGGTCCACGCACCGGCTCCTGTCAGGCTCGGACGGGCTGTCGCCACGGCACGCATCCTGCGGCCGTTCTGACTTCAACGGCGCCCATTCGACATCACGAATGGAGATACGCATGAGCGCTGCTTTTGCCGATTACAAGGTTGCCGACATCACCCTGGCCGACTGGGGCCGCAAGGAAATCATCATCGCCGAGTCCGAAATGCCGGCACTGATGGGCCTGCGCGCCAAGTACGCCGCCGAACAGCCGCTGCAAGGCGCGAAGATCCTCGGCTGTATCCACATGACCATCCAGACCGCGGTGCTGATCGAGACCCTGGTGGCCCTCGGCGCCGAAGTGCGCTGGTCCTCCTGCAACATCTTCTCCACACAGGACCAGGCCGCCGCCGCCATCGCCGCCGCCGGCATCCCGGTGTTCGCCTGGAAGGGCGAGACCGAGGAGGAGTACGAGTGGTGCATCGAGCAGACCATCCTCAAGGACGGCCAGCCGTGGGACGCCAACATGGTGCTGGACGACGGCGGCGACCTGACCCAGATCCTCCACGAGCGCTACCCGGCGATGCTGGAGAAGATCCACGGCATCACCGAGGAAACCACCACCGGCGTGCACCGCCTGCTCGACATGCTCAAGGCCGGCACCCTGAAAGTCCCGGCGATCAACGTCAACGACGCGGTGACCAAGAGCAAGAACGACAACAAGTACGGCTGCCGTCACAGCCTCAACGACGCCATCAAGCGCGGTACCGACCACCTGCTCTCCGGCAAGCAGGCACTGGTGATCGGCTACGGCGACGTGGGCAAGGGCTCGGCGCAGTCGCTGCGCCAGGAAGGCATGATCGTCAAGGTCAGCGAAGTCGACCCGATCTGCGCCATGCAGGCGTGCATGGACGGCTTCGAGCTGGTCTCCCCGTACCTGAACGGCGAGAACGACGGCAGCGAGGCCTGCATCGACAAGGCCCTGCTGGGCAAGATCGACCTGATCGTCACCACCACCGGCAACGTCAACGTCTGCGACGCCGGCATGCTCAAGGCGCTGAAGAAGCGCGCCGTGGTGTGCAACATCGGCCACTTCGACAACGAGATCGACACCGCCTTCATGCGCGCCCACTGGGCCTGGGAAGAGGTCAAGCCGCAGGTGCACAAGATCCACCGCACCGGCAAGGACAGCTTCGATCCGCACAACGACGACTACCTGATCCTGCTCTCCGAAGGTCGTCTGGTGAACCTCGGCAACGCTACCGGCCACCCGAGCCGGATCATGGACGGCTCCTTCGCCAACCAGGTGCTGGCGCAGATCCACCTGTACGGCGCGCGTTTCGCCGACCTGCCGGCCAGCGAGAAGGCCGCGCGGATCAGCGTCGAACTGCTGCCCAAGAAGCTCGACGAGGAAGTGGCGCTGGAGATGGTCAAGGGCTTCGGTGGCGTGGTCACCCGCCTGACCGCCAAGCAGGCCGAGTACATCGGCGTCGCCGTCGACGGTCCGTTCAAGCCGGAAACCTACCGCTACTGATCCTGCCGGGAGGGAGCGACCGCGCCGCGGTCGCCCCATCCCTGACGGCGCCGGCCGGAACCGGCCGGCGCCGTCGAGCGATCAGTCCTGCAGGGTGGAACACCCGCGCCAGCGGTTTTCCACCACCGGTAGCACACGGTGGAAAAGGCTTGCGGCCATTTCCACCCTACGCCCAAGGAATCCGCAATGTCCCAGGAACGCCGCTACAGCTTCGAGTTCTTCCCGACCAAGACCGACGCCGGGCACGAAAAACTGCTCAACGTGGCCCGCCAGCTGGCCGGCTACAACCCCGATTTCTTCTCCTGCACCTACGGTGCCGGCGGCTCGACCCGTGACCGCACGCTGAATACCGTGCTGCAGCTCGACGGCGAAGTGAAGGTGCCGACCGCGCCGCACCTGTCCTGCGTCGGCGACAGCAAGGCCGAGCTGCGCCAGCTGCTCAATACCTACAAGGATGCCGGCATCCGCCGCATCGTCGCCCTGCGCGGCGACCTGCCCTCGGGCATGGGCATGGCCAGCGGCGAGCTGCGCTACGCCAACGAACTGGTCGAGTTCATCCGCGACGAGACCGGCGCGCACTTCCACATCGAGGTCGCCGCCTATCCGGAAGTCCACCCGCAGGCGCGCAGTTTCGAGGATGATCTGCACAATTTCGTGCGCAAGGCCCAGGCCGGCGCCGACAGCGCGATCACCCAGTACTTCTTCAGCGCCGACTGCTACTTCTACTTCGTCGAACGCGCGCGCAAACTGGGTGTCGAAATCCCGATCGTTCCGGGTATCATGCCGATCACCAACTACAGCAAGCTGGCGCGCTTCTCCGACGCCTGCGGCGCCGAGATCCCGCGCTGGATCCGCAAGCAGCTGGAAGCCTACGGCGACGATCTCGCCAGCATCCAGGCCTTCGGCGAACAGGTGGTGACCGAGATGTGCGAGCGACTGCTCGACGGCGGCGCCCCCGGCCTGCACTTCTACACCCTGAACCAGGCCGAACCGAGCCTGGCGATCTGGAACAACCTCAAGCTGCCCCGCTGAGGTCGAGCCTTTCGGCTCGCGCGCCCGCCCCGACCTGCACTGCAGGACGCCGGCAGGCGCCGAGACTGCCCGCGCTGTCGCGCGGGCAGCCGCTCGTAACGCTACGGACCTCCGTCCAGACCACCGCCCGGCGCAGGGCGACGGCCGTCGGGCGGGGGCGCAGGCCTGGCCCGCGCCCTGTTCGCAGCCCTGATGATGATGCGCGCGGGATCGAACCTGATCCCCCCCGAGTCGGCGGGTTGCCGACGTGACACAGGAACCCCGCATGTCCTTTACTTCCCTCGGTCTCTCCGAGGCCCTGGCTCGCGCCGTCGAGGCCGCCGGCTACACCCAGCCGACCCCGGTGCAGCAACGCGCCATTCCCGCCGTCCTGCAGGGCCGCGACCTGATGGTCGCCGCGCAGACCGGCACCGGCAAGACCGGCGGCTTCGCCCTGCCGGTGCTCGAACTGCTGTTCCCCGGCGGCCATCCCGACCGCGAGCACCGCCACGGCGCCAAGCAACCCCGCGTGCTGGTGCTGACGCCGACCCGCGAGCTGGCCGCCCAGGTCCACGACAGCTTCAAGCTGTATGCCCGCGACCTGCCGTTCAAGAGCGCCTGCATCTTCGGCGGCGTCGGCATGAACCCGCAGATCCAGGCGCTGGCCAAGGGCGTCGACGTGCTGGTCGCCTGCCCCGGCCGCCTGCTCGACCTGACCAACCAGAAGGCCATCGACCTGTCGCGGGTGGAAATCCTCGTCCTCGACGAAGCCGACCGCATGCTCGACATGGGCTTCATCCACGACGTGAAGAAGGTCCTCGCCAAGCTGCCGGGCAAGCGCCAGAACCTGCTGTTCTCGGCGACCTTCTCCAAGGACATCACCGATCTCGCCGGCAAGCTGCTGCACAACCCCGAACGCATCGAGGTGACTCCGCCGAACACCACGGTGGAGCGCATCGAGCAGCGCATCTTCCGCATCGGCGCCACCCAGAAGCGCGCCCTGCTCGCCCACCTGGTGACCGTCGGCGCCTGGGAGCAGGTGCTGGTGTTCACCCGTACCAAGCACGGCGCCAACCGCCTGGCCGAATACCTGTGCAAGCAGGGCCTGCCGGCCGCCGCGATCCACGGCAACAAGAGCCAGAACGCACGCACCAAGGCGCTGGCCGACTTCAAGGCCAACGAAGTGCGCATCCTGGTGGCCACCGACATCGCCGCCCGCGGCCTGGACATCGACCAGCTGCCCCACGTGGTCAACTACGAGCTGCCCAACGTCGAGGAGGACTACGTCCACCGCATCGGCCGTACCGGCCGGGCCGGGCGCAGCGGCGAGGCGATCTCGCTGGTCGCCCCGGACGAGGACAAGCTGCTCAAGGCCATCGAGCGGCTGACCAAGCAGCGCATCCCCGAAGGCGACATGCAGGGCTTCGACCCCAGCCAGGTGGTCGACAGCGGTCCGGCCGACAGCGACGAGCGTCCGCCGCGCCAGGGTCGCAGCCACGGCCGCAAGGACCTGCCGCAGGAGCGCAAGGAGCGTCCGGCACGCCAGGGCACCGGCCGCGGCGAGAAGAGCGAGAAAGCCGCCAAGACTGACAAGCCGGCCAGCACCGACAAGGGCCAGGCCCGTCCGCCGCGCGGCGAGCGCCCGGCCCGCGGCACCGCCAAGCCGGCCGGCGAGGCTGGCGAGGCGCGCCAGCGCCGTGACGGCGGCGGCCAAGGCCGCAACGAGCGCCGCAGCAGCAAGCCGGCGGCGATCCAGCTGGCCCCCGGCGAGCTGCCGCTGCCGACCCGCCCGGATCGCGATCCGGAAGCCTTCCTCGACGACGAATACGACAACTTCGGCAACAGCGTCGAGTACGTCAGCCCCTACCAGGGCAAGAAGTCGGGCCGTGGCCAGGGCCAAGGCCAAAGCGGCGCCGCTCGCCGCCCGGCCGGCAGCGCTCCCGCCGCCGCCAAGCCACGCGCACCCGGTGCGGCCAAGCCGGCCGGCAAGTCAGGCGGCAAGGGCCCGCGCCGCAACCCGCACAGCCTGATGAGCGATGCGCCGCTGCGCGAGCCGGGCAGCGCCCGCCCGCCGCGCGACACCCAGCCGCTGATCGTCCACAAGCCGTCGCGCACCGAGCGCCTGCCGACCGCCGAGCAGCTGGAAGAGCTCGAACGCCGTCCGCGCGGCGAGAAGCCGGCGCTGCTGACCCGTCCCAGCAAGTAATCGCCGGTCCCGGCCGCCGTCGCTCGGCGGCGGCCGGCCGGGCGCGCAACGCGCTCAGCGCAGCGGCGGCGGGAAGAACAGCCCGCCGTCGCGCCACAGCCGGTTGTAGCCGCGCTGCAGGCGCAGGGCACTGCCCTGCCCCAGGTTGCGCTCGAAGATGTCGGCATAGTTGCCGACCTGCACCACGACCCGCCGCGCCCACTGCGCATCCAGCCCGAGCGCCGCCCCGGCGTCCGGCACGTGCCCGGCCAGGGCCAGCACCTCGGCGCTCGCACCGCTGTCCAGCCCGTCGACGCTGGCCGCGTTCAGGCCATGCAGCTCGGCAATCTGGGTGGCGTTGATCACCCAGCGCACCACCGCGAACCAGTGCTCGTCGCCGGCCGCCACATAGGGGCCGAGCGGCTCGCGCGACAACGTCTCGTCGAGCATGCGCCAGCGCGCCGGATCGCTGATGCGCGTGGCACGCAGCGCCGCCAGCTCCGAATGGTCGCCGCTGACCAGCTCGCAGTCGCGGCGGATGAAGCGGTTCAGGCGTTCCTCGGAGCTCTCGGCAAGCACCGCGCGCAGCTCAAGGCCCCGGCTGCGCGACAGGTCGGCGAGATTGGCCGCGGTGGTCGTGCCGTCCTGCACGCAGACCCGCAGGCCGCGCGCCTGTTGCAGGCTGCGCAGCGGGCTGTCGGCCCAGACCATCAGCGCCTGGCCGTCGAGAAAGGTCGGTGCGACGAAGCGCACGCCCATTCCCAGATCGCGCCCGTAGGTCCAGGTGGCCATGCCGAAGGCGACGTCGACCTCGCCGCGCACCAGCGCCCGGAACTTGTTGGCGGTATTGATCCGCTCGATTTCCACCGCCTCGCCGTCGCCCAGCACCGCCGCGGCCAGTGCCCGGCAGAAATCCACATCGAAACCCACCGGCCGGCCACTGGCGTCGACGCCGCCGAAGCCGGGCGTGCCGTCCACCGCACAGCGCACCGCGCCGTGCGCGCGCACCCGCTCCAGCACATCGACCGCGGCCGGCGCCAGCGCCGGCCACAGCAGCACGCCGGCGACGACCAGCCGCCATCCCCACCTATGTCGCATCCCGCCCCCCTGCACGCCCGTCATGGCGCTGTGCTAGCCTCTTTTGCAGTCAAAACAAGGTAGCACGCATTCCCGGCCAGGCCCGCAGTGCCGCGAACCGCGTTCGGAGATCCCTCATGCGCGACTCGGCACCCCCGCTGCGCGGCAGCGTCAGAGTACGCCTGCGGCGCTTCTCGCAACTGATGGGCGCCGTCGTCGCGCTGACCATCGCCGCCCTGCTGGCCTGTCACCTGTGGCTGCAGCGCAGCGCGGTGGCGCTGGAGGAAGACCTGCTGCCGCACTGGAAGATGGCCCAGCAGCTGTACAGCGACGCGCGCGCCCTCAGCGCCCAGGCGACGCGCCTGCCACTGGCGCTGAGCGAGGGCGAACTGGATACCGTGCGCGCCCGGGTGGCCAGCCAGATGCAGCTGCTGGAAGAGGATCTGGCCCGCCTGGAGGCGCACACCGGGCTCACCGGCGACAGTGCCGCCCTGGCCCTGAGCATCGCCAAGCTGCAGGACGCCATCGCCCGCGCCAGCAGCGCCGCCAGCCAGCGCGTCGCCCTCGGCTGGGGAGCGGCGCTGAGCCTGGAAGTCAGCCACGAGGTCAACGCCCTGCGCCGCATCGAGCGCGATCTGGCGCGTCTGGTCGACGAGCAGACGGTGGTGCTCAGCAGCTACGCCAGCGCCCTGGCCACCGACAGCGAGCGTCTGCTCGACAGCCAGCGCAGCGCCTTCGCCCTGCAGCGCTGGCTGCAGACCCTGCTGATCCTGTTCGCCGGCCTGAGCATTGGCCTGCTGCTGATGGCCCAGTCGCGCCTGCTCGAACGCCGCCTGCTGCGGCGCATCGACCAGTTGCGCCAGACCATGGCCAGCGGCAGCGTCGACGAGCGCCTGCTGCACGCCGACGGGCGCGACGACGAGCTGGATGCCATGCAGGTCGAGCTGGCGCGCCTGCTCAACCGCCTGACCGAGCAGAACCAGGCCCTCGAACAGCTGGCCGCCACCGACACCCTGACCCGCCTGGCCAACCGCCGCGCCCTGCACGAGCGGCTCGCCCTGGAGGTGATGCGCCAGCAGCGCTATGCCCAGCCGCTGTCGCTGCTGGCCATCGACATCGACCACTTCAAGCAGGTCAACGACACCTGGGGACACGCCGCCGGCGACCGCGTGCTGCAGGATCTGGCGCAGATCCTCTGCAGCGGCGCCCGCCAGTCCGACCTGGTGGCCCGCTATGGCGGCGAGGAGTTCATCGTGGTGCTACCCGGCAGCCCGCGCGAGGGCGCAGAGGCGATGGCCGAGCACCTGCGCGCACGGGTCGTCGCGCAGCGCTTCAGCCTGCCCGGCGGCGCGACGGTGCCGGTCAGCATCAGCATCGGCAGCGCCACCCTCGCCGCCGGGGAAAGCGCCGACAGCCTGCTGGCCCGCGCCGACGCGGCGCTGTACCGCGCCAAGCACCTGGGCCGCAACCGGGTCTGCCTGGCGCCGGAGCCGTCCGCGCCCGAGGCCGCGCCGCCGCCGGAGGCGCCCGCCGCCTGCTGAGCCGCCGGCAGCAACGAAAACGCCGCCCCGAAGGGCGGCGTTTTCGTTGCTGCAAAGGCCTCGCCGTTACTGGCGCACGCCTTCCACGGAGATGATCAGCTCGACTTCCTGGGCGGCCGGACCGAGATCCTTCTGGATGTCGAAGTCCTTGAGCTTGAGCCTGGTGCTGCCCTCGAAACCGGCACGGTAGCCGCCCCAGGGATCCTGGCCCTCGCCGATGAACCGGGCGGCAATCACCACCGGCTTGGTCACGCCGTTCAGGGTCAGATCGCCGGTGATGTCGGCCGTGCCTTCGCCGGTGGACTTCACGCTGGTGGAGGCGAAGGTGGCGGTCGGGTGCTTGGCGACGTTGAGGAAGTCGGCGCTGCGCAGGTGCTTGTCGCGCTCGGCATGGTTGGAGTCGACGCTGGCGGTCTTCAGCTCGACCTTGACGGCGCTCGCCTCGGGCTTGGCGGCGTCGAAGCTGAAGCTGCCGTCGAAGTCCTTGAAGGTGCCGTACAGCCAGCTGTAGCCGAGGTGGCTGATCTTGAAGTTGACGAAGGCGTGCTGGCCTTCCTTGTCGATCTTGTAGTCGGCGGCCATGGCCTGGGCGCCACACAGCAGGGTACCGAGGCTCAGGGCCAGCAGGGATTTTTTCAGCATGGAGTCACTCCGGGTGCAGTCGGGGGATGGGATTCAGGCGTCGCGGCCCAGCATGCGCTTGAGGGTCGCGTCGCGGTCGATGAAATGGTGCTTGAGGGCAGCGGCGCCATGCAGCGCGGCCAGGCCGATCAGTGCCCAAGCCAGCCAGTAGTGCACGGCGCCGGCGATGTCTTCCTGGCCGGGCAAGCCGCTGAACAGCGCCGGCACCTCGAACCAGCCGAACACGCCGATCGGTCGGCCATCGGCGGTGGAGATCAGGTAGCCGGAGAGCATCAGGACGAACAGCCCGGCATACAGCAGGCCGTGAGCCAGCGCGGCGCCGCGGCGGGTCGCCGCGCTGTAGCTGTCGAGGGCCGGCGGCGGCGGGCTGATCGCACGCCAGAGCAGGCGCAGCAGCATGGCGGCGAACAGCAGGATGCCGACGCCCTTGTGGATATCCGGGGCGGTGCGGTACCAGGAGCTGTAGTAGTCGAGGCCGACCATCCACAGCCCCAGCCCGAACAGGGCGAAGACCGCCAGGGCCACGCCCCAGTGCAGAAGGATGCTGACCAGGCCGTAGCGGCGGGCCGAATTGCGCCATTGCATGAGAAGGATTCCGGTTAAAAGACCTGCGAACAAGCCTATCAACAAAGCCATCGATATAAAGCGCAATTTATGCGTCAAAAGAATTCAAAATATCGATGACTTTGCCGCACTGCGATCCCCGGCGGAGGCGCCCGCGACCGGATCGCGGCTACACTGTGCGCCCGTCCGTCACCGTCGAGGAACTCCGTCGATGAGCCACAACCAAGCCTGGATGGAGCGCGATCTCGCCGTGCTCTGGCACCCCTGCACGCAGATGAAGGATCACGAGCAGCTGCCGCTGATCCCGATCCGCTCCGGCTCCGGCGTATGGCTGGAGGACTTCGACGGCAAGCGCTACCTGGACGCGGTCGGTTCCTGGTGGGTCAACGTGTTCGGCCATGCCAATCCGCGCATCAACGCGCGCATCCGCGCCCAGCTCGACAGCCTCGAACACGTGATGCTCGCCGGCTTCAGCCATCAGCCGGTGATCGAGCTGTCCGAACGCCTGGTGGCGCTCACCCCGCCGGGCCTGTCCCGGGTGTTCTACGCCGACAACGGCTCCTCGGGCATCGAGGTGGCGCTGAAGATGAGCTTCCACTACTGGCGCAACGCCGGTCGCGGCGGCAAGCAGCGCTTCGTCACCCTGACCAACAGCTACCACGGCGAAACCATGGCGGCCATGTCGGTGGGCGACGTGGCGCTGTTCACCGACACCTACAAGCCGCTGCTGCTGGATACCTTCAAGGTCCCGAGCCCGGACTGCTACCTGCGCCCGGAAGGGGTGAGCTGGGAGGACCACTCGCGGGCGATGTTCGCCCACATGGAGCACACCCTCGCCGAGCATCACGGCGAGATCGCCGCGGTGATCGTCGAGCCGCTGATCCAGGGCGCCGGCGGCATGCGCATGTACCACCCGGTGTACCTGACCCTGCTGCGCGAGGCCTGCGACCGCTACGGCGTACACCTGATCGCCGACGAGATCGCCGTCGGCTTCGGCCGCACCGGCACACTGTTCGCCTGCGAACAGGCCGGCATCACGCCGGATTTCCTGATCCTCTCCAAGGCGCTGACCGGCGGCTACCTGCCGATGGCCGCGGTGCTGACCACCGACGACGTCTACCAAGCCTTCTACGACGACTACGCGACGCTCAAGGCCTTCCTCCACTCGCACACCTACACCGGCAACCCGCTGGCCTGCGCCGCCGCCCTGGCGACCCTGGACATCTTCCGCGACGACGCGGTGATCGAGCGCAACAAGGGGCTGGCCGAGCACATGGGCCGCGCCTGCGCCCACCTGGCCGACCATCCGCATGTCGCCGAGGTGCGCCAGACCGGCATGGCGCTGGCCATCGAGATGGTCGCCGACAAGGCCGACAAGACGCCCTATCCCTGGCAGGAGCGCCGCGGCCTGGCGGTCTATCAGCATGCCCTGGCGCGCGGTGCCCTGCTGCGCCCGCTGGGCAGCGTGGTCTACCTGCTGCCGCCCTACGTGATCAGCCCCGAGCAGATCGACTTCCTCGCCGAGGTGGCCAGCGAGGGCATCGACATCGCCACCCGCGAGGCGGTCAGCGTGAGCGTGGCGGCCGGCGGCCCGGCGACCTTCCACGATCCGGGCTGACCCGCTCGCGCGGCGCCGCCAGGACAAGGCGCGGCTGCCCATGGGAGGCATCCCCGCCGCGCTGTCGCGCCGGCCGGGCGCGACCCGACGCAACGCGTCGCCAGCAGCGTGGTGCGGCCCTTGCAGGGCCGCACCACGCTGCAAGCGGCGGACGGAAACCGGTAAGCTAGCCGCCCCGTCCTCGTCTGCCGCCATCCGCCATGCGCCTATCCCGCTTCTTCATCGACGCCCCCCTGTCCCTCGGTAGCCACGACCTGCCCGAGGCCCAGGCCCACTACATCGGCCGCGTGCTGCGCCATGCCGCCGGCGACGCGGTGCAGCTGTTCGACGGCAGCGGCCAGGAGTTCGTCGGCGAACTGCTCGAGGTGGGCAAGAAGAACGTGCGGGTGGAGCTGCGCGAGCAGTTCGCCGGTCTCGCCGAATCGCCGCTGCGCATCCACCTCGGCCAGGGCCTGTCGCGCGGCGAGCGCATGGACTGGGCGATCCAGAAGGCCACCGAGCTGGGCGTGGCGGAAATCACCCCGATCGTCAGCGAACGCTGCGAGGTACGCCTCAAGGACGAGCGCGCCGACAAGCGCCTGGCCCACTGGCGGCAGATCGCCGTCAGCGCCTGCGAGCAGTGCGGCCGCTCGGTGCTGCCGGTCATCCATCCGCCGCTGCCCCTCGCCGACTGGCTGGCGCAGACCGCCGCCGACCTGCGCCTGGTGCTGCACCCGGTCGCCGAGCCGCTGAGCGGCCATGCCAGGCCGACCTCGCTGGCCTTTCTGATCGGCCCGGAGGGCGGCCTGGCGGATGCGGAAGTACGGCAGGCCCAGGCGGCCGGCTATCGGGCGGCGCGCCTCGGCCCGCGGGTGCTGCGTACCGAGACCGCACCGGTGGTGGCGCTCGCCGTGGCGCAGCAGCTGTGGGGCGATTTCTGAGCCGCCGGGCTCAGCAGTCGACGGCCTGACCGACGCCGCGCCGCGGCAGGCTCCGCTGGTCCGCTGGGAACGCCGGCGGCGCGGCCTCCGTCCAGAGCCCGGTATCCAGCAGCAGCCGCTCCAGCGCCGGCAGGTCGGGAATCCGCGCCGACTCGCCGGCCAGCGTCACCGCCTCCAGCTCCAGCGCGGCGCAGACTTCGCCGCTGGCCGCCAGGTCGGACTCGACCTTGCAGGGCCGCGGCAGGCCCTGCAGCGCCAGGGCAAGGAAATCCAGCCCCCCGTGCCCGCCGAGGGCGTGCAGCACCGCGATGCGCCGCAGCGCCGGCGGCGCGCCGCCCGTCGCCGCCGCCTCGAACGACAGCAGCGGCACCCTCCGCTCGCGCCAGCGAACTGCGCCCAGATACCAGGCAGGCGCCGCCGCCCCGCCCGGCTCGACCGGCAGGAGATTGACCAGTTCGGCCAGCGCCACGCTGGGCAGCAACAGGGTACGCCCGAGCAACGGCAACAGCAGGGCGTTGAGCGCCGGCTGCGCCGGGACGTCCGGGCGGCTCACCGCACACCTCCGGCCAGCGCGTCCGCCGCGCATTCGGCCAGCTGCGCCACCAGGGCCTCGGCCAGCTCGCGCGGCGAGCCGCTGCGCGTGCTGTGACCGGCCTCGCGCAGGCTGTCCGGCAGGCCGCTACAGACGCAGCTGGCGGCGGACTGGGTCCAGATCTGCCCGCCCTGGCGGCGCAGATAGGCCGCCGCCGCGCTGCCGTCGCTGCCCATGCCGCTGAAGGCGATCACCCCGCAGCGACCGGCAAAGCGCTGGGCCAGGTTGAGCATCATCTGGTCGATGGAGGGGCTGTAGGGTTCGGGCCAGGAGCCCGCCGTCAGGCGCATGCGGCCGTCCTCGGCAAACCCCAGCTCGCAGCCGACCGGCGCCACCACCACCTCGCCGCAACGCAGCCAGTCGCCATCGCGCGGCGCGCCGACCGTCCACTGGCTGTGGCGGCCGACGGCCTGCGGCAGCTGCGTCTCGAAGGCCGCGTCGATGTGCTGGGCATAGACGAAGGCCAGCGGCAAGCCGGCCGGCAACGCATCGAGGAAGGCCTTGACCGCCGGCGGCCCGCCCAGCGAGGCGGCCAGCAGCCAGACCTGCTGCGCCGGCACGCCCGTGGCCGCCGGCAGCGTCGCCGGCAGCGGCAGCACCGCCGCGGCGGGCAACTGCGCACCGACCCCGGCCAGTGTCGGGCCGACCGGCGCGGCCGGATCGCCCAGCAGGCGCTTGAGCTTGCCGAGCAGGCGGCGCTCCCAGCGCAGGTACTGCTCGCTGCCGGGCGGCGGCGCCTGGTCCTCGCCGAACAGCAGGGGCACGCAGGCCTGCTCGAGCAGGTGCTCGACCAGCGGCGCCTCGTCGGGGCTGGCCAGGTCGACCAGCCACAGGTCGGCCGCGCAGGCCTCCAGGCGCTGCTCGTCCAACTGCTCCGGCGCCGCACAGAGCACCACCTGGTAGCCATTGAGCAGAAGGGCTTGCTGCAACGCCTGGCGCTGCGTCAGGGTATCGGCGATGACCGCGACGCGGCCGCTGAAAGACTCGTTCATGGGATATCGACCAGCTGCTGGATGTGCGCCAGGAGATCGCTCTCCTGGAAGGGTTTGCCAAGGTAGTGGTTGACGCCGATGGCCTCGGCGCGCTCGCGGTGCTTGGTGCCGGTGCGCGAGGTGATCATGATGATCGGCAGGTCGCGCAGGCGGGCATCGTGGCGCACCTGGCTGGCCACCTCGAAGCCATCCATGCGCGGCATCTCGATGTCCAGCAGCATCACGTCGGGCAGCACGTCCTGCAGCTGAGCCAGCGCGTCGACGCCGTCCTTGGCGGTCAGCACCTGCATGCCGTGGCGCTCCAGCAAGCGCGCGCTGACCTTGCGCACGGTGACCGAGTCGTCCACCACCATCACCAGCGGCGCCCGCTGGCCAGCGACGGCCGCGTCGGCCTGGGCGCACTGCAGCAACGGCTCCGGCTGCGCCTGGCGGGCGCGCAGCAGGGCGGCCACGTCGAGGATCACCACCACCCGGCCATCGCCGAGGATGGTCGCACCGCCCAGTCCCGGCACCGCGGCGAACTGGCTGCCCAGGCTCTTGACCACCACCTCCCGCGAGCCGGCCAGGGCGTCCACCTGCACCGCGCTGGGCTGCTCGCCACCGCGCAGCAGCACCACCGGCAGGGGACTGCCTGTCAGCGGAGCGGCGAACGCGGAGAGCGCCGTCCGCCCGGAGTCCAGCAACTCGCCCAGCCGGCAGATGCGGTAGCTGCGCCCGGCATACTCCAGCGTCGGCGCCTCGTCCCGGTTCGCACGCGCCAGCTGCTCCGGCGCCACGCGGACGATGCCCTCCACCGCACTGAGCGGCAGCGCATAGAGGTCGTCGCCGCACTCCACCATCAGCGCACGGTTGACCGACACGGTGAACGGCAGGCGGATCGCGAAGCGCGTTCCCTGCCCCGCCTGCGAGTCGATCTCGATCGCGCCGCCCAACTGGCGCACCGCGGAGGCCACCACGTCGAGGCCGACCCCGCGCCCGGAAATCTGCGTCACCGCACGGGCCGTGGAGAACCCGGCGGCAAGGATGAACTGCAGCGCTTCGTGATCGGGCAACGTCTGCCCGGCGTCCAGCAGCCCGCGCTCGATGGCCTTGCGGCGCACCGCGGCGACATCCACGCCGCCGCCGTCGTCGGCCAGGCTCAGGCAGATGTCGCTGCCCTCGCGCGCCAGGCTCAGGCGGATCGTGCCCTGTGCCGGCTTGCCGGCCGCCGCGCGCACCGCGGCCGTCTCGATGCCGTGATCGATGGCGTTGCGCAGCATGTGCTCCAGCGGCGCCTGCATGCCTTCCAGCACACGGCGATCCATCTCGCCCTCGGCATTGCTCACCTCCAGCTCGACCTGCTTGCCCAACTCGGCCGCCACCTGCCGCACGATGCGGCGCAGGCGCGGTACCAGCCGCTCGAAGGGCACCATGCGGGTACGCATCAGGCCCTCCTGCAACTCGGTGTTGACCCGCGCCTGCTGCAGCAGCAGGGTTTCGGCGTCGCGGTTGCGCGCGGCGAGGGTTTCCTTGAGGTCGAGCAGGTCGGAGGCCGACTCGAACAGCGCCCGCGACAGCTGCTGCAGCTGCGAATAGCGGTCCATTTCCAGCGGGTCGAACTCCTCGTAGCCGGCCCGTTCGCCCTCGCTCTGGTGGCGGGAGAGGATCTGCGCCTGGGTCTCGGTATCCAGGCGGCGCAACTGGTCGCGCACCCGCTCGATGGTGGCCTCCATCTCGCCCAGCGTGCCGCGCATGTCGCTCACCTGCTGCTCGACACGACCGCGGAAGATCGAGGTTTCGCCGGCCAGGTTGACCAGCCGCTCGAGCAGCTCGGCGGACACCTTGGCCTGCTCCTGGCCGCCGCGCCGCGGGTTGTCGCGCGGGGCGGCGGCGCGCTTGAGGAACGGCAGCTCGATCAGCGCCTCCTCGTCCAGCAGCTGCTCGGCCGTCTCGGCGACGACCGGCTCCGCGCTCGCCAGCGGCTCCGGATGAGCCTCGCGCGGCGCCTCGGCCGCCGGCTCGACCACGGTGGGCACAGCTGCCGGCGCGCTCGGCGGCAGACCCCGACACCGGCGGATCGCCTCCAGCTGCGCCCGGCCATCGGGCAAGGGCGCGTCCTCGCGCAGGGCCTCAAGCATGCGCAGCAGGCTGTCGTGGCAGGCATGCAGCACCTCGCTCAGCGCGGCATCGGCCTGCAGGCGGCCGTGCCCCAGCGCCTCGTAAAGGAACTCCAGCTCATGGGCCAGATCGCCGATCTCGCCCACCTCGGCCATCCGCGCCCCGCCCTTGAGGGTGTGCAGGTCGCGCTGCAGGGCCGCCAGCGGCGCCATCTGCGCGGGGTCCTGCAGCCAGCAGCGCAGCGCCTCGCCCGCCGACTCGATGATGTCGAAGCCCTCGTCGAGGAAGATCTCCAGCAGCTCGACATCGCGCTCGATCCTGGCCGGCGCCGCGGCGGGCGCTGCAGGCGGCGACGGCGGGCTCGCCACCGGCTCGACAGCCGCCGGAGACGCCTCGGCAGTCACCGGCTGCGGCCGCTCGCCGCCCTGGCGCAAGGCGCGCAACGCCCCCAGCAGGGCATCCGGGGCGGACTGCGGCTGGCCCTCGCGCAGGGCGTCGACCAGACCGACCAGACGTCCATGCCCCTCGCGCAGCAGCGTCAGACACGCCGCGTCCTCTTCCAGGCGACCGTCGGCAAGTCCCTCGTAGACGGCCTCCAGCTCATGGGCCAGATCGCCGATCTCCCGCACGCCCGACATCCGCGCGCCGCCGGTGAGGGTGTGCAGATCCTGCTGCAGGGCCGCCAGCACGAAGCCGGCCGGCGGTTCCTGCTCCCAGCGCTGCAGCACGTCGCCGACACTGTCGAGGATGTCGGTCGCCTCTTCGAGGAAGATGGCCAGCATTTCCCCATCGAGCGCGCCAGCGGGCAGCGCACCCGGACGCCGCTGGATGCCGGGCTCATGCAGCTCGCCGGGCGCTGCCGGCAACGCCGCCCGCGGGTCGCCGTCGTCCATCGCGGACAGCACGCCCTCCCCGGCCGCCGGCACGTCGCGCAGCGCCTGCAGGCACTCCGGGCGTGCCTCGACTTCGAGTCCGGCCGCCAGTTGATCGAGCATGCCGACCAGCGCCTCGTGCCCCATCGCCAGCGCTGCGAAGTGCGGCGCCGCCAGCGGCGCGGCACAGGCGGCCGCCTCGCGGTGGCAGTCCAGCAGGGCGTCGGCCAGCTCGACCAGCGCGCCCAGGTCGCGGCCGGCTGCCTGCCCGCGCAGCACTTCGAGCGCCGTCTGCAGCGCCTGCTGCTCGGCGGGCGGCAACGGTGCCTCGCGCCAGCGCAGCAGCAGCACCTCGGCATCGAGCAGCAGTCCTGCCGCCTCGCCCAGCAAGGGCGGCGTTCCGTCAGCATCGCCGGCGTCGCCGCGCTCGCCACCGAAGGCGGCCAGATGGCTGGCGTGCAACTGCTGCGCCCGCGCCAGCAGCAGGCTGCCGCCGGGCAGGTCGGTCAGCGGGCGGTACTCCAGCTCCGCCAGCCCGGCGTGCAGGGCTTCGCCGGCATCGCGCAGCAGGGCCACCGCCGGCGGCGCCAGCGGTACCCGATGGCTCTTGAAGTCCTTGGCCAGCCGTTCGAGGGGCGCCGCCAGCTCGGCGATCGGTTGTGCGCCGGCTACGCAGGCGCTGCCGCGCAGGGTATGCAGCGCCCGCTGCAGTTCGTCGGTCACCGCATGGGGCTGGCCGTCGTCGCAGCCGGCGAGGAAATCGTCGAGCGTCGCCAGGTGGGCCTCGGCCTCGCCGCGGAAGATTTCCAGCAACTGCGAGTCGCCCTCGGCGGCCGACGCTGCGGAGGGCTCTACCGGCGCGGGCGGCTCCGCCCGATCCGGCGCCAGGGCAAGAGACTCGCCGGGCGCAGGCTCGGCGACGGCAGGCGGCAACGGCTGCAGGAGCGCTGCGGGCAGCGCGCGGCCCTCGGCCAGCGCCTGGGCGCGGGCGGCCAGGCGGTCGACGTCGTCGCGCTGGCGCTGGGCGCCGGCGGCGTATTCGTCGACCAGCGCCGGCAGCACGGCGAGCACCTCGCCCACCAGCGCCTGCAGCGACGCATCGCCAGCCACACTGCGCTCGATGACCCGGTTGAGCAGGTTCTCCACCGCCCAGGCCAACTCACCCAGCACCAGCGCCCGCACCATGCGGCCGCTGCCCTTGAGGGTGTGGAAGGCGCGGCGCAGCTCGCGCACCGCCTCGGTGTCGGCAGGGGCGGCCTGCCAGCGCGGCAGCAGCGCGGCAATCTCGTCGAGCACCTCGCCGGCTTCCTCGATGAAGACTTCGCGCAGTTCCTCGTCGAGGGGCGCCTCGTCGGCGGGCGGCGGCAGAATCGTCACGATGCCCGGCGCGAGCGGTCCGGTGACGGCCAGCGGCGCCTCGGAGACAGGCCCGGTGTCGGTGTCGGTGTCGGTGTCGGTGTCGGTGTCGGTGTCGACAGGCTCGCCCGCCGGAGGCGCCGGAGCATGCTCCTCGTCCGCCGGAACCCCGGCTGTCGCAGCCGGAGCGGCCGGCATCGCGCCGGCGACACGGGCCGGCGACGGAGCACACGGCGGGTAGCCGAGTCCGGCCAGGCTGTCCTCGGCCACGTCGAGCAGCGCCTCGCCCTGGCTGGCGCCTTCGGCGAGGCGCTCCAGGTAATACTCGACGCTGGTCAGGGCATCGGCCAACGCATCCAGCTGCGGCCAGCTCGGCACCCGCTGTTCGGCCAGCACCTGCTCGCCGACGTAACGGGCGCAGGCGTCGAGCAGCGCCGCGGCACGCGGCAGCGCCAGCATTTCCAGGGCGCCGCGCACCTGGCCGAGCAGCGTCGGCACGCTCTCCAGCGCGCGATGGCTCCAGTGCGAAGCGATGAACTCGATGATCGCGTCCTTGGTCTGCTCCAGCCCGCTGCGCGCCTCGCGCAGGACCAGACGCTGCACCTGGCGTACATCGGTGGTCGGCAGCAGGCTGTCCTCGCTGGCGGCGGTGTCGCTGCTGCCGACCATGCCCGACAGGCTGGCCTCGACGAACAGCAGGGCGCCGGCAACATCCATCAGCGCGGCATCGTCCGGCGGCATCGGCGCGGCGGCCAGACGCGCCAGGCTGTCCAGCTGCTCGGCCAGCACCTTGCGCTGCTGTTCGAAGCCGAGCAGCAACAGGGTGTCGACCATCTGCTTGAGCGGTGCCTGCAGCGCCTGCAGCTCGCCGGCCTGGCGGCGGTCGCCGCGCACGAACAGGTCGAGGCGCTCCTTGAGGCGCACCAGCTCCTCGCGCAGGGCGCCCACCAGCGCCTCCAGCGTGCCGCGGTCGAGACCGCCCAGCTCGGCCGGCGTACTCGAGGCCTCCTCATCCAGCCGATAGTGTGCTTTGAGCGCGGCCAGGCGCGGCGTTGCGCCCGCGCTCCCGGCAACCGGCTGCAGCAGCGCGTCGAGCAGCTCGCCGCTCGGCGCCCGATTGAGCGCCGGCAGGCCCTCTTCGAGCAGGCGCTTGAACTCGCGGTCGACCTCGCGCAGCAGCGCGTAGAGCGCCGGGCTGGACTCGATGCTGCCGGCGCGCAGGCCCTCGACCAGCCCCGCCGCCAGCGACCAGAGCAAGCCGAGCGGCGCCTCGCCGCACAGCTCCTCGAGACGGGCGAAGACCTTGTCCAGCCGCTCCAGCTGGGCCGGCACCTCCTGGCCGCGCATCAGCCCGACCAGCGCCAGTTGCAGCATCTGCCGCAGCTTGCGCAGCAACGCCGGCAGCCCCGCCTGCTCCAGCGCCGCCAGGGCCTCGGCCGGCAGGGCAGCCCGAGGCACCGACAGGTCGACGCTGAACAGCGGCGCCGCGGGAGCCACGCCGCGGATCTGGCGCAGCGCGTTGCGCAGCGGCAGCAGCAGTTGCGGCAGGTCGCACTGGACCTGCTGCACCCGCTCCAGATAGCCGGGCAGCTGCAGGATCGCCTGCATCAGGAGCTGCAGGGCCTCGTCGCCCACGGCGAGCTGCCCGTCCACCAGCGCACGCAGCACCAGCTCCATGTCCTCGGCCAGGCGTACCGCCCCCTGGCACTCGACCATCCGCAGCGTGCCATGCACCTGATGCACATGGTTCAGGCAGAAGCGCAGACCGGTCACGTCCTCCGGCTGCTCGACGAACCCTTCCAGCGCCTGGCGCGCCTGGTCCAGGGTCGCAGCGATCTCGCCGCGCACCCACTCCAGGGCGACGTAGTCGTGCCGCTCACCCATAGCCTCTCCACACATCGCTCATCATCCCTTCCGGGTAAAGGCCAGTACCTGATTGTCGGCGACCGCCTGCAGCTGCGGGTGGTGCCAATCGCCCATCTCGCCCACGCCGATCACCAGCAGACCGCCGGGGCGCAGGCGTTCGACCAGTCGGGCGAGGACCTCTCGGCGCCGCCAGCGGCGGAAATAGATCAGCAGGTTCTGGCAGAAGATCACGTCCATGCCGCCCTGCGGCGCCTGCTCCAGATCGAGCACGTTCAACTGCACGAAACAGCAGCGCTGTCGCAGCGCGTCCCTCACCTGCCAGTCGCCGTCCGTCAGTGCTGCGAAATGACGCTGGCGCAACACCGCCGACAGCCCGCCCAGACGCTCGGGCCGGTAACGTCCGCAGCGCGCTCGCTCCAGCGCGGTCCGGCTGAGATCGCTGCCGGTCACCCCGAAGCGGGTCGGCAGGCCGGCCGCCTGCTGCGCCTCGGCAGCCAGCAGCGCCAGGGCATAGGCCTCCTCGCCGGAGGCGCAACCGACGCTCCACAGCTGCCAGGCACGGCCCGCGTCGGCCGCCGAGCCCAGCGCGCGCAGGTGTGCCGCGACACAGGCGAAGGACGGCGGATGACGGAAAAAGCGGGTTTCCTGCACGGTCAGGCGATCCATCAGGCAGGCCCATTCGAACGCGCCGCGCGGCCCTTCGCCCAGTTGGCGCCGGTACTCGGCGTAGCTGTGCAGACCCAGCTCGCGCAGGCGGGCGCCCAGCATGGTCTGCAGGTAGGTACGGCGCTGCGCCTCGACCACCAGGCCGCTGCGGGTTTCCAGCAGTTCCTGCCAGGCCGCGAACTCGCCGGGGTCGAACTCCGCGAGCGGCGTCATGGCCCAGGGTGAACTTGGCTGCATGTCGCGCCCCTCGTCGATGATGGGCATGGGCCATGGCCCATGCCGGGTCTCAGGCCGTTTCCCGCTGTTGCGGCAGGGTGAAGCCGGCCACCGACTGGCGCATGTCGCTGGCCATCTTGGCCAGGGTGCCGATGCTGCGCGCGGTGGCGGTGGTGCCGGTGGAGGTCTGCGAGGTGATCTCCTGGATCACGTACATGGTGTTGGCGATGTGGCTGGCCGAGGAGGCCTGCTGGCGGGCGGCGTTGGAGATGTTCTGGATCAGCGCGGCCAGGCTGCGCGATACCTTCTCGATCTCCTCCAGCGCCACCCCGGCGTCCTGGGCCAGGTGCGCGCCGCGCACCACCTCGCTGGTGGTCTGCTCCATGGAAATCACCGCCTCGTTGGTATCGGTCTGGATCGCCTTGACCAGCGCCTCGATCTGCTTGGTCGCCGCCGAGGAGCGCTCGGCCAGACGTTGCACCTCGTCGGCGACCACGGCGAAGCCGCGCCCGGCATCGCCGGCCATCGAGGCCTGGATCGCCGCGTTCAGCGCGAGGATGTTGGTCTGGTCGGCGATGTCGTCGATCAGGCTGACGATGTCGCCGATCTCCTGGGAGGACTCGCCGAGACGCTTGATCCGCTTGGAGGTGTCCTGGATCTGCTCGCGGATGTTGTCCATTCCGGCGATAGTGTTGTGCACCACCTCGTTACCGCGGTTGGCCAGCGCCACCGAGCGCTCGGCCACCGCGGCGGACTCGGCGGCGTTGGCCGATACCTGGTCGATGGATACCGCCATCTCGTTGATCGCCGCGGAGGCGCCGGCGATTTCCTGGGCCTGGTGCTCGGAGGCCTCGGCCAGGTGCATCGCCGTGCCCTGGCTCTCGTGGGCGGCGGCGGCCACCTGCATGGCGGTCTGGTTGATGGTCTCGACCAGCTCGCGCAGCTGGTCGATGGAGTAGTTGATCGAGTCGGCGATGGCGCCGGTGAAGTCCTCGGTCACGGTGGCCTGCACGGTCAGGTCGCCGTCGGCCAGATCGCCGATCTCGTCGAGCAGGCGCAGGATCGCGGTCTGGTTGCGGTCATTCTTCTCGGACGTCTCGGCCAGGGTGCGCCGGGTGTCGCGCACCAGGATCAGCGCCATCAGCACGATCGAGGCCAGCGCCAGGAGACCCAGCACGTAACCGGCCAGGGTGTTGAAGGTGCGCCCGCCGGCCAGGCTCTCGAAACCGCCGGCCAGCTCGGTGGTGCGCTCCAGCAGGCCCTGGGAGCGCTCGAAGATGTCGCTGGCCGCTGCGCGGACGCGGAACAGCTCCGAGGAGGTCTGCAGGATCTCGTCCACCGAACCGGCGACGAACTCGAACAGCTCGGCGGTGGCGTTCAGACGGGCGATCGCCTCGCCGTCGGTGACCCGCGAGATGCCCATGGCGGTATTGCCTTCGCGCATGCCCTTGAGCACCCGGCCGAACAGGCTGGCGTCGCGTCCGAAGCTGTCGGCGGCCTGCAGCGCGTCGCCGGAGCCGGCGAGCACCCGGTTGACCGCGGCGAGGATCCGCTCGGCGAGCAGAGTCTGGCGCTGCGCGACGATCACCTGGTCGGCCGGCGCGCCGTTCTCCAGCAGGATGTCGACCACCTCCTCGTACTCGCGCTGCAGTTGCGGCACGGTCTCGGCGAGGGTCTCGGCGACCTGGTGCAGCGACAGCACCGTCTGCTCGCGGGCGAGGATCGTCTCGGTACTCGCGCGCAGCGGCAGCCAGGCCTGCTCGACCGCCGTCAGCGGATCGGCCAGTTCGGCCGGCGCGGCGGGCAGCCCGGTCGCCGGATCGCCGGCAGTCAGCAGTTGCCAGCGCTGCACGAAGTCGTCGCGCTCCTCCTTGAGCAGGGCGAAGGCCGGCGCCTTGCCGGCGGCCGCCTCCAGGGCGTTCTTGGCCAGTCCCTGGGACAGCAGGCGCAGCTCGCCGGCATGACCGATGTACTGCTGGTCGTGGTCGGCCTGCCGGCTGAGGTAGGCGAAGTTGGCGAACAGCAGTGCGACCGAGACGATCAGCACCGCGAACAGTACGCCGATCTGCTGGCTGCTATGCATGCCGCTGAATAGATTGCCTGCGTTGAATGTCTTCATCTTCTGGCCCTCGCCTGGACCGTCCTCGCTGAGTGCTTGCCAAAAAACCGGGCGCAACCGGAGTCCTCCCGGTCACGCGCATGCCCTATCGGGCCACATCCAGAAACGCCGGCCGCGCGACCAGCGCATGCGGGCTGAAGACCAGCCAGTCGCGCTCGCGCCGGAACACGCCCTGTACCAGCGGCTGCAACGGCGCCTCCAGCGCGGGCAACGCCGCGTTGAAGCTGCTCACGGCGAAATGCTGCATGCCGAAGACTTCGTCGACCAGCAGGCCGGCGAACACCTCGTCCTGCTCGACCACCAGCACCCGCCGCTGCGGGCCTGCCGCCACCGGCGCGAAACCGAGCAGCTGACCAAGGTCCATGATCGGCAACAGCCGGCCGCGCACGTTGGCCACGCCGCGCACCCACTCGCGCACCCCGGGCAGGCGGGTCTGCCGCGGCTCGTGCAGCACCTCGCCCAGCTCGCTCATCGGCACCACGCAGTGGTGCTGGCGCAGGCGGAAACCGATGCCGCCCCACTGCGCCGCCACCTTGCGCCGCGCCGGCAGCGACAGACCGCGCTGCCGGCATTGCCGGTCGATCTCGCACAGTCGCTGGAAGGGAGTCATCGCCTCGCTCATGCCGGCCTCGGCCTCGTGAGCTGCGCCGCTTGCGGGCAGCATGGGTTCAGCCGGCCTGCACGGCAGCGATGGTCTTCAGCAGGAGGTTCTCGTCGATCGGCTTGGTCAGGTAGTCGCGCGCGCCCTGACGTCTGCCCCAGACCTTATCGGTTTCCTGATCCTTGGTGGTGACGATGATCACCGGAATGTGACCGGTGCCCGGATCGCGGGTCAGCTGGCGGGTGGCCTGGAAGCCGTTGAGCCCCGGCATCACCACGTCCATGAGAATGATGTCGGGACGCTCCTGGCGCGCCAGAGCCACACCGTCGCCGCCGTTCTCGGCACGTAGCACCTGATGCCCGTGCTTTTCGAGGATGCCGGCCAGCCGGTACAGCTCGGTCGGCGAGTCGTCAACGATCAATATGCGAGCCATGCAGTTTCCCTTCTCGATGAAGTCGGCAGCGACCCTCGGCCACTGTCTCAGATGGTGGGCTGCTCCTGGGGCACGAAGCCTGGAACATGATTCTTGATGGCGCCGAGCAGTTCTTCGCGGCTGAACGGCTTGGTCAGGTACTGGTCGGAGCCAACGATGCGCCCCTTGGCCTTGTCGAACAGGCCGTCCTTGGAAGACAGCATGATCACCGGCGTGGACTTGAAGGCGCTGTTGTTCTTGATCAGGGCGCAGGTCTGATAGCCGTCCAGGCGCGGCATCATGATGTCGACGAAGATGATCCCCGGACGCGAGTCGGCGATCTTGGCCAGGGCATCGAAGCCGTCGATGGCGGTGATGACGTCGCACCCCACCTTCTTGAGCAGGGTTTCCGCCGTGCGGCGGATCGTTTTCGAGTCGTCGATCACCATGACCTTCAAGCTCTCGGAGTGCTGTTCCATGTCTGCCCTACCATTACCTTGGCGAGTTGTCGTTCCATTCGGGGCCTGTCCCGACCCCGTCGCGCCGGGGCTTGGCGCCGGCCGGCGAGCCTTGTAGCACAGTCCGCCACAGGCGCCCCATCAATCCCGAAAGCGCGTGTTTTTTCCTTGACTCAAGGCAAGCCCAAGGCCACTTTGGCGCCTTGCAATCGCCATCCGACGGCGTCCGGCCGTCATCATGCAGTGGAGGACTCCCCCTATGAGCGTTCGCCTGGGCATCGTCATGGATCCCATCGCCCGCATTTCCTTCAAGAAGGACAGCTCGCTGGCCATGCTGCTGGCCGCCCAGTCGCGCGGCTGGTCGCTGTTCTACCTGGAGCAGCACGACATCTATCTGCGCGATGGCCAGGTGCGCGCCCGGCCCCGGCCGCTCAAGGTGTTCAACGACCCCAAGCACTGGTTCCACCTCGACGCCGAGCAGGACATCGCCCTGCACGAGCTGGACGTGGTGCTGATGCGCAAGGACCCGCCGTTCGACAGCGAATTCCTCTACTGCACCCACCTGCTGGAGCAGGCCGAACGCGAAGGCCTGCTGGTGGTCAACCGCCCGCAGAGCCTGCGCGACTGCAACGAGAAGCTGTTCGCCACCCGCTTCCCGCACTGCACGCCGCCCACCCTGGTGAGCCGACGCGTCGACATTCTGCGCGAGTTTGCCGCAGAGCAGCGTGACATCATTCTCAAACCCCTGGACGGCATGGGCGGCTCGTCGATCTTCCACCACCGCGCTGGCGACCCCAACCTGTCGGTGATTCTCGAGACCCTAACCGCCCACGGCAGCCGGCAGATCATGGCGCAGGGCTACCTGCCGGCGATCAAGGACGGCGACAAGCGTATCCTGATGATCGATGGCGAGCCGGTGCCCTATTGCCTGGCGCGCATTCCCGCCAGCGGCGAGACCCGCGGCAACCTGGCCGCCGGCGGCCGCGGCGAAGCGCGGCCGCTGACCGATCGCGACCGCTGGATCGCCGCCCAGGTCGGCCCGACCCTGCGCGAGCTGGGCCTGCTGTTCGTCGGCCTCGACGTGATCGGCGAGCACCTCACCGAGATCAACGTCACCAGCCCGACCTGCATCCGCGAGATCGATGCCGCCTTCGGCACAGACATCGCCGGCCAGCTGATGGACGCCATCGCCGCCAAGCTCGACGCCCGCGCGCGCTGAGCGCGAACGCCGTCGCGCCCCGCGCAGCAGCGCATGGACTTTTGCCGGGGGCGGCGGCAGACTGCGCCGACTCCCCGTCATGCGCCCACCGATGAACGCTGCCGCCTCCCCTTCGCTTCCTCCGCGCGCCCCGGCCGGCCGCCGCCTGGGCCTGACCCTGCTGTGCGCCGCGCTGCTGCACCTCGCCGTGCTGTTCGGCGTCGGCTTCTCGCTGCCGGCTCCGGATCTGCCGAGCAAGACCCTCGACGTGACCATCGCCACCTTCAAGAGCGAGACGCCGCCGGAGAAGGCCGAACTGCTCGCCCAGCACGACCAGCAGGGCAGCGGCAGCCTGGAGCAGCAGGCCACGCCGAAGACCACCGAGCGGGCTCCGTTCCAGGACAGCCGCATCAATCCGGTGGCCGCGCCCGCCGTGCCCCGGGCCAGTCCGCCGCCACCGCCGCCGCAGGCCAGCGTCACCACCCGCGCGCCGCGTCCGCAGCAGGCGCCCAGTCAGGCGCCGCCGCCGCGCCCGGCCGAACCGCGTCCCGCCGAGGCGCCGCGCTTCGACAGCAGCCAGCTGTCGGCGGAGATCGCCAGCCTGGAGGCACAGCTCAGCGACGAACGCGAGCTGTACGCCAAACGCCCGCGCGTCCATCGCCTCAACGCCGCCTCGACCATGCGCGACAAGGGCGCCTGGTACAAGGAGGAGTGGCGGCGCAAGGTCGAGCGGGTCGGCAACCTCAACTATCCCGACGAGGCGCGCCGCCAGCGCCTCTACGGCAGCCTGCGCCTGCTGGTGGCGATCAACCGCGACGGCACCCTGCGCGAGGTCGCCTTGCTCGAATCATCCGGCCAGCCGATCCTCGACCAGGCGGCGATGCGCATCGTGCGCCTGTCCGCGCCCTTCGCCCCGTTCAGCGGCGACCTGGCCGACGTCGACGTGCTGGAGATCATCCGTACCTGGCGCTTTGCCCGCGGCGACCGCCTGGCCAGCCAGTGAGCCGGGCGCGGACTTGAAGGCGGCGAGCCGAAGCCCGACACTACGGCCATGAACAGCACAACCCAGCACTCCCTCAAGCACCACTTCCTGATCGCCATGCCGCAGATGGACGATCCGAACTTCGCCCAGACCCTGATCTACCTGGTCGACCACAACGAGTTCGGCGCCATGGGCCTGGTGGTCAACCGCACCAGCGGCCTCACCCTGGCGCAGATTCTCGACCAGCTGCAGCCCGACATCCGCGCCGACGCGCGCTGCCAGACGCGGCCGATCTATGCCGGCGGCCCGGTGCAAACCGATCGCGGCTTCGTCCTCCACCCGCGCGGCTGGCAGTTCCATGCCACCCTGGAGCTGGGCGAGCTGGCCCTTTCCACCTCCCAGGACAGTCTGGTGGCGATCGCCGAAGGCCATGGCCCCGAACAGTGCCTGATCGCCCTCGGCTACGCCGGCTGGGACGCCGGCCAGCTGGAGGCCGAGCTGCTCGACAACGCCTGGCTGACCTGCCCGGCCGACCCGGCGATCCTCTTCGAGGTCGCCAGCGAAGAACGCCTGGCGCGCGCCGCCACCAGTCTGGGCGTCGACCTCGCCCTGCTGGCCCGCGAGGCCGGCCACGCATGAGCGGCCCGCGCCTGCTGCTCGGTTTCGACTACGGCACCCGGCAGATCGGCGTCGCCGTCGGCCAGGCGATCACCGGCCAGGCCCGCGAGCTGTGCGTGCTCAAGGCGCAGAACGGCGTGCCGGACTGGAGCCAGATCGAGAAACTGGTCAAGGAGTGGCAGCCGGACGCCATCGTCGTCGGCCTGCCGCTGAACATGGACGGCACGCCCAGCGAGATGAGCGCGCGCGCCGAGAAGTTCGCCCGCCGCCTGCACGGGCGTTTCAACCTGCCGGTACACACCCACGACGAGCGCCTGACCACCTTCGAAGCCAAGGGCCAGCGTCTGGCCCAGGGCCAGCGCGGCGGCTATCGCGAGCGCCCGGTGGACGCCCTGGCCGCCGCCCTGCTGCTCGAAGGCTGGCTGGAGCAACACGCAAGCCCATCGCACTGATCCCGAGGACTGCCCATGACCCTGCCCGATCCCGCTGCCCTGCTGTCGCAGATGGCCGACGACCTGCGTGCCCACCTGAACCGGCGCGGCATCCTTGAGCCGCGCTTCGTCGGCATCCAGACCGGCGGCGTGTGGGTGGCCCGCGCCCTGCTCGCCGAACTGGACTGCAGCGAGGCGCCGCTCGGCGCGCTCAACGTGTCCTTCTACCGCGACGACTTCAGCCGCACCGGCCTGCACCCGCAGGTGCAGCCCTCGGCGCTGCCCTTCGAGGTCGAGGACCAGCACCTGGTGCTGATCGACGACGTGCTGATGAGCGGGCGCACCGTGCGCGCGGCGCTCAACGAACTGTTCGACTACGGCCGCCCGGCCAGCGTGACCCTGGTCTGCCTGCTCGACCTGGATGCCCGCGAGCTGCCGATCCGCCCCGACGTGGTCGGCGCCACCCTGTCGCTGGCCCCCGAGCAGCGGGTAAAATTGCACGGGCCTGCACTGCTCGCCCTCGAGCTGCAGACCCTCGCCGCCTCCCACTGAGAACCCCCGCATGACGCCGACCGACGCCAAGCGCCCGCTGCAGCTCAACGACCAGGGCCAGCTGCGCCATTTCCTCTCGCTCGACGGCCTGCCCCGCGAGCTGCTCACCGAACTTCTCGACACCGCCGACTCCTTCCTCGAAGTCGGCGCGCGTGCGGTGAAGAAGGTGCCGCTGCTGCGCGGCAAGACCGTGTGCAATGTGTTCTTCGAGAACTCCACGCGCACCCGCACCACCTTCGAGCTGGCCGCCAAGCGCCTGTCGGCCGACGTGATCACCCTCAACGTGTCGACCTCCTCGACCAGCAAGGGCGAGACCCTGTTCGACACCCTGCGCAACCTCGAAGCGATGGCCGCCGACATGTTCGTGGTGCGCCACGCCGACTCCGGCGCCGCGCACTTCATCGCCGAGCACGTCTGCCCCGAGGTCGCGATCATCAACGGCGGCGACGGCCGCCACGCCCACCCGACCCAGGGCATGCTCGACATGCTGACCATCCGCCGCCACAAGGGCGGCTTCGAGAACCTCTCGGTGGCGATCGTCGGCGACATCCTGCACTCGCGGGTGGCGCGCTCCAACATGCTGGCGCTGAAGACCCTCGGCTGTCCGGACATCCGCGTGATCGGCCCGAAGAGCCTGCTGCCGATCGGCATCGAGCAGTACGGCGTGCGCGCCTACACCGACCTCGCCGAGGGCCTCAAGGACGTCGACGTGGTGATCATGCTGCGCCTGCAGCGCGAGCGCATGCAGGGCGGCCTGCTGCCCAGCCAGGGCGAGTTCTACAAGCTCTACGGCCTCACCGAGCAGCGCCTGGCGCTGGCCAAGCCGGACGCCATCGTCATGCACCCGGGGCCGATCAACCGCGGCGTGGAGATCGAGTCGGCGGTGGCCGACGGCGCCCAGTCGGTGATCCTCAACCAGGTGACCTACGGCATCGCCGTGCGCATGGCGGTGCTGTCCATGACCATGAGCGGCCAGCAGGCACAGCGCCAGATCGAACAGGGAGACGCCCAGTGAAAACCAGCATCCACGGCGCCCGCCTGATCGACCCGGCCAGCCGCCTCGACCAGACCTGCGACATCCACATCGACGCCGGGCGCATCGTCGCCCTAGGCGACGCCCCGCACGGCTTCGTCGCCGAACAGCAGATCGCCGCCCACGGCCTGATCGCCGCCCCCGGCCTGGTCGACCTCGCGGTCAGCCTGCGCGAGCCGGGCTACACCCGCAAGGGCAGCGTCGCCAGCGAGACCCGCGCCGCCGCCGCCGGCGGGGTGACCAGCCTGTGCTGCCCGCCGCTGACCCGACCGGTGCTCGACACCCCGGCGGTGGCCGAGGTGATCCTCGACCGCGCCCGCGACGCCGGCAGCGCCCGGGTGTTCCCCATCGGCGCGCTGACCCGCGGCCTCGACGGCGAACAGCTGGCCGAGCTGGTCGCCCTGCGCGATGCCGGCTGCGTGGCCTTCACCAACGGCCTGGCACCGATGCGCAACAACCGCGCGCTGCGCCGCGCGCTGGAATACGCCGCCACCTTCGACCTCACCGTGGTGTTCACCCCCCAGGACGCCGACCTGGCCGAAGGCGGCATGGCCCACGAGGGCGCCACCGCCAGCTTCCTCGGCCTCTCCGGCATCCCGGAAAGCGCCGAGACCGTGGCCCTGGCCCGCGACTTGCTGCTGGTCGAGCAGAGCGGCGTGCGCGCCCACTTCAGCCAGATCACCAGCGCGCGCGGCGCGCAGATGATCGCCGAGGCCCAGGCCCGCGGCCTGCCGGTGAGCGCGGACGTGGCGCTGTACCAGCTGATCCTCACCGACGAGGCGCTCAGCGGCTTCTCCAGCCTCTACCACGTACAGCCGCCGCTGCGCTCGCGCGCCGACCGCGACGCCCTGCGCGAGGCGGTGAAGAGCGGGGTGATCGGCGCCATCGCCAGCCACCACCAGCCCCACGAGGCGGACGCCAAGCTGGCGCCCTTCGCCGCCACCGAACCGGGCATCGCCAGCGTGGAGATCCTCCTGCCGCTGGCGCTGACCCTGGTGGAGGACGGCCTGCTCGACCTGCCGACCCTGCTGGCACGCCTGACCTGTGGCCCCGCCGACGCCCTGCGCCTGCCGGCCGGACGCCTGGCGCCGGGCGAGCGCGCCGACCTGGTGCTGTTCGATCCGCGCGCGCAGACCCTGGTCGGCGAGCACTGGCACTCCCGCGGCAGCAACTGCCCGTTCAACGGTCACTGCCTGCCCGGCGCGGTACGCCAGACCCTACTCGGCGGGCGCAGCACGCACCAGGGCTGAAGCCGCCCCCGCCGCAACGACCAGGCCCGCCAATCGGCGGGCCTGGTCGTTTTACTGCAGGCTCAGAACAGCCGGGCGTTGCGGATCGAGATCTGCTCGTTGAGGGTCCAGAAGTCGTAGAGCACGCCGATCAGGAAGAAGCCGCCGGTGCACAGGTAGAGGATGCCGGTGAGCCACTTGCCCATGTACATGCGATGCACGCCGAACACGCCGAGGAAGGTCAGCAGCACCCACGCCACGTTGTAGCTGGTGCGCCCGCCATGGAAGCGCAGGTCGGCCTCGCGGTCCATGCCGGGGATCAGCAGCAGGTCGATCAGCCAGCCGACGCCGAGCAGACCGAGAGTGAAGAACCAGATCGTGCCGGTCACCGGGCGTCCGTAGTAGAAGCGGTGCGCCCCCAGGAAGCCGAAGATCCACAGCAGGTAGCCGATGGTCTTGCTGTGGGTATCGTGGTGCAGTGCGTTGCTCATGCCGTGGTCCTTGAACGAAGGGAGATGGGCCTGGCCCGTACGGGTTCGACTCGCCGACGCGCGTCGCGTTCCCCCACCCCGCTCAGCGCAGCGGCGGCAGGCCGGGATCGTCCTCGTCGGCCAGGCTCAGGTTGAGGACGCTCTTCTCCAGCCGCGTGGCGTCGGTCTGCACGTCGAGCTTGATCATCAGGCGCAGGTCGTTGGCCGAGTCGGCATGGGCCAGGGCGTTCTCGTAGCTGATCTCGCCGGCCTCGTAGAGACGGAACAGCGCCTGGTCAAAGGTCTGCATGCCCTGCTCGGTGGAGCGCTTCATCAGCGCCTTGAGCTCGTGGACCTCGCCCTTGCGGAT
The DNA here is from genome assembly GCF_900105885.1 of Pseudomonas guangdongensis. Taxonomy (NCBI): domain Bacteria; kingdom Pseudomonadati; phylum Pseudomonadota; class Gammaproteobacteria; order Pseudomonadales; family Pseudomonadaceae; genus Geopseudomonas; species Geopseudomonas guangdongensis. Next base: position 867,928 of record NZ_LT629780.1, read on the forward strand.
CAGGTCGGCGACCAGCGGGGTGTTGAGCAGCACCTCGATCACCGCGCGGCGACCCTGGCCGTCGGCGCTCGGCACCAGCTGCTGGGCGACGATGGCCTTGAGGTTGAGCGACAGGTCCATCCACACCTGCGGATGGCGGTCGGCGGGGAAGAAATGGATGATCCGGTCCAGCGCCTGGTTGGAGTTGTTAGCGTGCAGGGTGGCCAGGCACAGGTGGCCGGTCTCGGCGAAGGCCACCGCATAGTCCATGGTTTCGCGGGTGCGCACCTCGCCGATCATGATCACGTCCGGCGCCTGGCGCAGGGTGTTCTTCAGCGCCACCTCGAAGGAGTCGGTATCGATGCCCACCTCGCGCTGGGTGACGATGCAGCCCTGGTGCTGATGGACGAACTCGATGGGGTCCTCGATGGAAATGATGTGGCCCTGGGAGTGGCGGTTGCGGTGGCCGATCATCGCCGCCAGCGAGGTCGACTTGCCGGTGCCGGTGGCGCCGACGAACAGCACCAGGCCGCGCTTGGTCATCGACAGCTGCTTGAGCACTTCCGGCAGGCGCAGGTCGTCGAGACTGGGGATGCTGGTCTCGATGCGCCGCAGCACCATGCCCACCTGGTTGCGCTGGTAGAAGGCGCTGGCGCGGAAGCGGCCGATGCCGCGCGCGCTGATGGCGAAGTTGCACTCGTGATGCGCATCGAACTCCTGGCGCTGGGCCTCGCTCATCGACGCCAGCACCATGTTGCGCGCCGCCTCCGGCGACAGCGCGCCCCCGGCGATCGGCAGGATGCGCCCGTCGATTTTCAGCGACGGCGCGACGCCGGTGGTGATGAACAGGTCCGAGGCGCGCTTGTCGACCATCAGGCGCAGTAGTTGTTCCAGTTCCATGCCGGCTCCTTGCGGGCAGAGTGGGACTTACAGGCCTTCCGGGCTCTTGGCCTTCTCGCGCGCCGCCTCGCGGCTGACCAGGCCGCGGCCGACCAGGTTCTTCAGGCAGGCGTCGAGGGTCTGCATGCCCAGCGCGCCGCCGGTCTGGATCGCCGAGTACATCTGCGCCACCTTGTCCTCGCGGATCAGGTTACGGATCGCCGGAGTGCCGATCATGATCTCGTGGGCCGCCACCCGGCCGCCGCCGATCTTCTTCAGCAGGGTCTGCGAGACCACCGCCTGCAGCGACTCGGAGAGCATCGAGCGGACCATCGACTTCTCCTCGGCGGGGAACACGTCGACGATCCGGTCGATGGTCTTGGCGGCGCTGGTGGTGTGCAGGGTGCCGAACACCAGGTGGCCGGTTTCCGCCGCGGTCAGCGCCAGGCGGATGGTTTCCAGGTCGCGCATCTCGCCGACCAGGATGATGTCCGGGTCCTCGCGCAGCGCCGAGCGCAGCGCCTCGGCGAAGCCCAGGGTGTCGCGGTGCACCTCGCGCTGGTTGACCAGGCACTTCTTCGACTCGTGGACGAACTCGATGGGGTCCTCGATGGTGAGGATGTGCTGGTACTTGGCGTTGTTGATGTAGTCGAGCATCGCCGCCAGGGTGGTCGACTTGCCCGAGCCGGTCGGCCCGGTGACCAGCACCAGGCCGCGCGGCACCTCGGCGATGCGCCGGAACACCTCGCCCATGCCCAGCTCCTCCATGCTCAGCACCTTGGAGGGAATGGTACGGAACACCGCGCCGGCGCCGCGGTTCTGGTTGAAGGCGTTGACCCGGAAGCGTGCCACCCCCGGCACCTCGAAGGAGAAGTCGGTTTCCAGGAACTCCTCGAAGTCCTTGCGCTGCTTGTCGTTCATGATCTCGTAGATCAGCGCGTGAACCTGCTTGTGCTCCAGCGGCGGCAGGTTGATGCGGCGCACGTCGCCATCGACGCGGATCATCGGCGGCAGGCCGGCGGACAGATGCAGGTCGGAGGCGCCCTGCTTGGCGCTGAAGGCCAGCAGCTCGGTAATATCCATGGGTGTCCCCAATCACAAACAAGCGGGTAGAATGCCGCGGACAGGCAGCGACCGGGCAGGCAGCGCAGACAAATGTCCACGATCCCAGACAATATTGCAAAGGTCCGCGCCCGCATCCGTGCGGCAGCGCAAGCCGCCGGCCGCGAGCCGGCCAGCGTCGGCCTGCTGGCGGTGAGCAAGACCAAGCCGGCCGCCGCCCTGCGCGAGGCCCATGCCTGCGGCCAGCGCGACTTCGGCGAGAACTACCTGCAGGAAGCCCTGGGCAAGCAGGCCGAGCTGGCCGACCTGGACCTCGCCTGGCATTTCATCGGCCCGATCCAGTCGAACAAGACCCGCGCGCTGGCCGAGCACTTCGCCTGGGTGCATTCGGTGGACCGCCTGAAGATCGCCGAGCGCCTGTCCGCCCAGCGCCCCGCCAACCTGCCGCCGCTGAACGTCTGCCTGCAGGTCAACGTCAGCGGCGAGGCGAGCAAGTCCGGCTGCGCGCCGGAAGCGCTGCCGGCGCTGGCCGCCGCCGTCGCCGCACTGCCCAGCCTGCGCCTGCGCGGGCTGATGGCGATTCCCGAGCCGACGTCCGATCCGAGCGCCCAGCGCGCCGCCTTCGCCCGCCTGCGCGAACTGCAGGAAGGCCTGCCGCAGTCCCTCGATACCCTGTCGATGGGCATGAGCGACGACCTCGAAGCGGCCATCGCCGAAGGCGCCACCTGGGTGCGCATCGGCAGCGCGCTGTTCGGCGCCCGCGCCTATCCGCCTCCGAGCCAGACCACGCCGGGCGCCTGAGCGCCCGCCCGCACAGCACAGACAAGGAACCGCCCATGACCCATCCGCGCATCGCTTTCATCGGCGCCGGCAACATGGCCGCCAGCCTGATCGGCGGCCTGCTGGCCCGCGGCGTTCCCACCGCCCGCATCGTCGCCAGCGAACCCCACGCCGAGCAGCGCCAGCGCATCGCCGCCGAGCACGGCATCGCCGTGCTGGAAGACAACGCCGCCGCCGCGGCCGGCGCCGACATCGTGGTCCTCGCGGTCAAGCCGCAGGTGATGAAGGACGTCTGCCTGGCCCTGGCCCCGGCGCTGCCGCAAGGCGCGCTGGTCGTCTCCATCGCCGCCGGCATCCCCTGCGCCAGCCTGGAGCGCTGGCTAGGCGAGCAGGCCATCGTGCGCTGCATGCCCAACACGCCGTCGCTGCTGCGCGAGGGCGCCAGCGGCCTGTACGCCAACGCGCGCACCAGCGCCGCGCAGCGCGAGCAGGCCGGCGAGCTGCTCGGCGCGGTCGGCCTGGCCCTGTGGCTGGACGAGGAGGCACAGATCGACGCGGTGACCGCCGTGTCCGGCAGCGGCCCGGCCTACTTCTTCCTGCTGATGGAGGCGATGAGCGCCGCCGGGCAGCGTCTCGGCCTCGACGCCGCCACCGCCAGCCTGCTGGCCCGCCAGACCGCGCTGGGCGCCGCGCGCATGGCGCTGGAAAGCGACGTCGATCCGGCCGAACTGCGCCGCCGGGTGACCTCGCCCAAGGGCACCACCGAGGCGGCGATCAACGCCTTCCAGGCCGGCGGCTTCGAAGCGCTGGTCGATCAGGCGCTGCACGCCGCCGCCCACCGCTCGGCGCAGCTCGCCGAGCAACTTGGCCAATAAGGAGCCCCGATGAACGGACTCAGTACCGCCGCCGTCTATATACTGCAGACCCTCGGCAGCCTGTACCTGCTGATCGTCCTGCTGCGCTTCGTCCTGCAACTGGTGCGCGCCGATTTCTACAACCCGATCAGCCAGTTCGCGGTCAAGGCCACCAAGCCGCTGCTCAACCCGCTGCGCCGGCTGATCCCCGGTTTCGGCGGGCTGGACCTGGCTTCGCTGACCCTGGCGATCCTCGTCCAGCTCGTGCTGATGGCGCTGACCCTACTGCTGATGGGCCTCTTCGAGGCCGCGCTACTGCCGCAACTGCTGGTCTGGGCGCTGATCGGCGTCACCTCGCTGCTGATCAAGCTGTTCTTCTATGCGCTGATCGCCAGCGTGATCCTCTCCTGGGTCGCGCCGCACAGCCACAACCCCGGCGCCCAGCTGGTCGGGCAGATCTGCGAGCCGCTGCTGGCGCCGATCCGCCGCCTGCTGCCCAGCCTCGGCGGGCTGGACCTGTCGCCGATCTTCGCCTTCATCGCGCTGAATCTGGTCGACATGCTGGTGATCAAGAACCTCATGGTGATGACCGGCATGCCGCGCCTGCTGGCCCTGCTGGGCTGATGGCCTGGTTCCGCTGGGACGGCGCGGACCTGGTCCTCGACTGCCACCTGCAGCCCAAGGCGAGCAAGGACGAGTTCGCCGGGCTGCACGGCGAGCGGCTGAAGATCCGCCTCACCGCGCCGCCGGTGGAGGGCAAGGCCAACGCCCACCTGCTGGCCTTCCTCGGCAAGGCCTTCGGCGTGGCCAAGAGCCAGGTGACCCTGGAAAGCGGCGAGCTGAACCGGCAGAAACGCGTGCGCATCCGCGCGCCGCAGAAGCTGCCGGCCGAGCTGGCCGGCGAACTCGCCGCCGCCCGCCGGCCGTAGCGGCCGCGCCCTTGCCCCTGGGGGACGCGCTCTTTAGACTGGCGCCCTTCACGTTTCTGGAGCAGGTCCGTGCCATCCGTCTTCCCTGAAGATTCCGTCGGCCTGGTCAGCCCCCAGGTATTGCATTTCAAGGAACCCCTGCCGCTCGCCTGTGGTCGCCACCTGGCCGACTACGAGCTGGTCTATGAAACCTACGGCACGCTCAATGCCGAGCGCAGCAATGCCGTGCTGATCTGCCACGCGCTCTCCGGCCACCACCACGCCGCCGGCTACCACAGCGTCGACGACCGCAAGCCGGGCTGGTGGGACAGCTGCATCGGCCCCGGCAAGCCGATCGACACCCGCAAGTTCTTCGTCGTCAGCCTCAACAACCTCGGCGGCTGCAACGGCTCCACCGGCCCCGGCAGCCGCAACCCGGCCACCGGCCGCGCCTATGGCGCCGACTTCCCGGTGCTCACCGTCGAGGACTGGGTGCACAGCCAGGCGCGCCTGGCCGACGCCCTCGGCATCCGCCAGTGGGCGGCGGTGATCGGCGGCAGCCTCGGCGGCATGCAGGCGCTGCAGTGGAGCATCAGCTACCCCGAGCGCATCCGCCACTGCCTGGTGATCGCCTCGGCGCCCAAGCTGTCGGCGCAGAACATCGCCTTCAACGAGGTGGCGCGCCAGGCGATCCTCACCGATCCGGAGTTCCACGGCGGACATTTCCAGGAAAAGGGCGCGATCCCCCGACGCGGCCTGATGCTGGCGCGCATGGTCGGCCACATCACCTACCTGTCCGACGACGGCATGGGCGAGAAATTCGGCCGCGAGCTGAAGACCGACCAGCTCAACTACGACTTCCACAGCGTCGAGTTCCAGGTGGAAAGCTACCTGCGCTACCAGGGCGAGGAGTTCTCCGGGCGCTTCGACGCCAACACCTACCTGCTGATGACCAAGGCGCTGGACTACTTCGACCCGGCCGCCGCCCACGACGGCGATCTGGTGCAGACCCTGGCCCCGGCGCGCGCCGACTTCTGCGTGATCTCCTTCTCCACCGACTGGCGCTTCTCGCCGGCCCGTTCACGGGAGATCGTCGACGCGCTGGTCGAGGCGAAGAAGAACGTCTGCTACCTGGAGATCGAGTCGGCCCATGGCCACGATGCCTTCCTGATTCCCAGCCCGCGCTACATCCAGGGCTTCTCCCGCTACATGAACCGCATCGCCGTATAAGGAAAGCTGCCGACCATGCGTGCCGATCTCGAAATCATCCAGGAGTGGATCCCCGCCGGCAGCCGGGTCCTCGACCTCGGCTGCGGCAGCGGCGAGCTGCTGGCCTGGCTGCGCGAGCACAAGGGCGTCCACGGCTACGGCCTGGAACGCGACCCGGACAAGATCGCCCTGTGCCTGGAGCGCGGGGTCAACGTCATCGAACAGGACCTGGACCTGGGCCTCGACCACTTCGCCGACGACAGCTTCGACGTGGTGGTGATGACCCAGACCCTGCAGGCGGTGCACTACCCAGACCGCCTGCTCAAGGACATGCTGCGGGTCGGCAAGACCTGCATCATCACCTTCCCCAACTTCGGCCACTGGCGCTGCCGCTGGTACCTGCTGCGCCACGGCGAGATGCCGGTGTCGGAGTTCATGCCCTACACCTGGTACAACACGCCGAACATCCACTTCTGCACCTTCCGCGACTTCGAGGCGCTGTGCCGCGAGCTGCGCCTGCGGGTGCTCGACCACCTGGCGGTGGATCGCGACCACCGTCTGCACGCACTGACCCGCCGCTGGCCTAATCTGTTGGGTGAGATCGGCATCTACCGCATCACCCGCTGAACGCGGACCCTTGAAGGAGATTCCCCATGCGCCGTCTGACCCTGTTCCTGCTCTCCCTGTGCCTGGCCCTGCCGGCCGCCGCCGAGCGCCTGCAGCGCTTCGGCGACCTCGAAGTCCACTACAGCGTGTTCAACTCCAGCTTCCTGCAGCCGGACATCGCCACCGCCGCCGGGCTGACCCGCAGCAAGACCCAGGGCGTGCTCAACGTCGCCGTGCTGCGCGACGGCAAGGCCGTGCCGGCCGCCCAGGTCAGCGGCGAGGTGAAGAACCTGCTCGGCCAGACCCAGTCGCTGCGCTTCCGCCGCGTCACCGAGGGCGAGGCCGCCTACCACCTCAGCCAGTTCAAGATGACCGACCGCGAAGTGCTGACCTTCAACCTCAAGGTGCAGGAAGGCGGCGTCAGCCACAGCCTCACCTTCAACCAGGAAGTGTTCCCCGACGAATGAAAGCCCTGACCGAACTGGTGCTGGCCAGCCACAACGCCGGCAAGCTCAAGGAACTCCAGGCCATGCTGGGCGACGCCGTGCGCGTGCGCTCGGTGGCCGAGTTCAGCACTGTCGAGCCGGAAGAAACCGGCCTGTCGTTCGTCGAGAACGCCATCCTCAAGGCCCGCCACGCCGCCCGGATCTCCGGCCTGCCGGCGCTGGCCGACGACTCGGGCCTGGCGGTGGACGCCCTCGGCGGCGCGCCGGGCATCTACTCGGCGCGCTACGCCGGCGGGCTGGGCGATGCCGCCAACAACGCCAAGCTGCTGGAGGCGCTGCGCGACGTGCCGGACGCCGAGCGCGGCGCGCAGTTCGTCTGCGCCCTGGCGCTGGTGCGCCACGCCGACGATCCGTTGCCGATCCTCTGCGAAGGCCTGTGGCACGGGCGCATTCTCTTCGAGGCGCGCGGCGCCGGCGGCTTCGGCTACGACCCGCTGTTCTGGGTGCCGGAGTGCGACTGCGCCAGCGCCGAGCTGCCCGCCGCCGAGAAGAACCGCCTGAGCCACCGCGCCCGCGCCATGGTCCAGCTCAAGCAGCGGCTGGGCCTGGCTTGAGCCGCGCCGCTCCCGCCCCGGCCACGCCGGGGCTGCTGCGCCTGCCGCCGCTGGCGCTGTACGTGCACATCCCCTGGTGCGTGCGCAAGTGCCCGTACTGCGACTTCAACTCCCACGCCGCCGGCCCCGAGCTGCCCGAGGACGCCTACGTCGACGCCCTGCTCGCCGACCTCGATCTCGACCTGCCCGCCGCCCAGGGCCGCGAACTGACCTCGATCTTCTTCGGCGGCGGCACCCCCAGCCTGTTCTCCGCGCGCGCCCTCGACCGCCTGCTGCAGGGAGTGAACCGCCGCCTGGCCTTCGCCGCCGACATCGAGATCACCCTGGAAGCCAACCCCGGCACCTTCGAGCAGGCCAAGTTCCGCGACTACCGCCGCCTCGGCATCAACCGCCTATCGATCGGCGTGCAGAGCTTCCAGACCGAGCAGCTCAAGGCGCTGGGGCGCATCCACGACGGCCTCGAAGCGGTGCACGCCGCCGAGATGGCCCGCGCGGCCGGCTTCGACAACTTCAACCTCGACCTGATGCACGGCCTGCCGGGGCAGGATGTCGAGGGCGCGCTGGCCGACCTGCACCAGGCCATCGCCCTGGAGCCGACGCACCTGTCCTGGTACCAGCTGACCCTGGAGCCGAACACCCTGTTCTGGAGCCAGCCGCCGCAGATTCCCGAGGACGACATCCTCTGGGACATCCAGGAAGCCGGCCAGGCGCTGCTCGCCGCCGAGGGCTTCGTCCAGTACGAAACCTCCGCCTACGCGCGCGACGGCCGCCGCGCGCGGCACAACCTCAACTACTGGAGCTTCGGCGACTTCCTCGGCATCGGCGCCGGCGCCCACGCCAAGCTCAGCGATCCCGACGGGCGCATCCGCCGCACCTGGAAGACCCGCCTGCCCAAGGACTACCTCGACCCGGCCAAGCGCTTCCAGGCCGGCGAGCGGGTGCTGGAGGCGGCCGAGCTGCCCTTCGAGTTCATGATGAACGCCCTGCGTCTTACCGAGGGCGTGCCGGCGGCACTGTTCGAGCAGCGCACCGGCCTGCCGCTGGCCGGCATCGAGGCGGCCTGCGCCGCGGCGCGCGCCGCCGGGCTGCTGGAGCACGACCCGCAGCGCCTGCGCCCCACGCCGCGCGGCCAGCTGTTCCTCAACGACCTGCTGCAGCACTTCCTCGACTAGCCTCGCCACTGCGCCGACAAGGAGTCCGCATGAATACCGTCCTGGAGCTGTTCGTCACCCTGTCGCGCTGGTGCCGCGGGCACCTCGACGAGATCGCCCTGGCCCTGGTCGCCGCGCTGCTGGTGCTGTTCGGGCCGGCCTGCAACGCCTGGCTGCAGCGCCAGGCCGGCAGCCTGCACTTCCTGCTGCGTACCCTGCTGTTCGTCCTGCTCTGCGCCGTTGGCTACGGACTGCTGATCGTGCAGGCCAGCCCCTGGCTGGCCAGGGCCCTGGCACAGCTCAACGACTACGCGCTGGGCCCGGCGCTGCTGCTCGCCTTCGTCGCCGTCGGCGTGCTCGCCGAGCGGCGCTGAGCCTTCCCGGACGCCAACACGACGAAGCCGGGCATCGCCCGGCTTCGTCGTGTTCGGTGGCGTCGTCTCACTCGACGCGCTGGAACTTCAGATCCCACACCCCGTGACCGAGGCGCTCGCCGCGGCGCTCGAACTTGGTCACCGGACGCTCCTGCGGGCGCGGCACGTAGGCGCCGTCCTCGGCCAGGTTGTGGTAGCCGGGCGCGGCGTTCATCACCTCCAGCATGTGCTCGGCGTAGGGCTGCCAGTCGGTGGCCATGTGCAGCACGCCGCCGACCTTGAGCTTCTCGCGCACCAGCTCGGCGAACGCCGGCTGGACGATGCGCCGCTTGTGGTGGCGGGCCTTGTGCCAGGGATCGGGGAAGAACAGCAGCACGCGGTCCAGACTGGCGTCGGCCACACACTGGCGCAGCACTTCCAGCGCATCGCAGCTGTACACGCGGATGTTGGAGAGGTTCTGCGCCAGGGCGCCGGACAGCAGGGCGCCGACGCCCGGCTTGTGCACCTCGACGCCGATGAAGTCCTGCTCGGGAGCGCTCGCCGCCATCTCCAGGGTCGAGTGGCCCATGCCGAAGCCGATCTCGAAGGTGCGCGGCGCTTGGCGGCCGAACACCTGGTCGAAGTCGCGCAGGCCGTCTTCCAGCTGCAGGCCGAACTTCGGCCAGCCCAGGTCGAGGCCGCGCTGCTGGCCGTCGGTCATGCGCCCGGCGCGCATCACGAAGCTCTTGATGGTGCGCATCCGCGGCGCATCGCCGGCGGTCTCCGGCGCTTGTTGGATTTCGTCGGTCATGCTGCTTCCTGAAAGACAGGCGCGCCCTGCCGTCGGGCAGGGCGCGCGGAGGGGGCGGGCGACGCCTGCGCCGCCCGGATGGATCAGCGGATCAGCCCTTCCAGCGGCGAGGAGGCGCTGGCGTAGAGCTTCTTCGGCATGCGCCCGGCAAGATACGCCAGGCGGCCGGCGACGATGGCGTGCTTCATCGCCTCGGCCATCAGCACCGGGTGCCTGGCGTGGGCGATGGCGCTGTTCATCAGCACCGCCTCGCAGCCCAGCTCCATGGCGATGGCGGCGTCGGAGGCGGTGCCCACCCCGGCATCGACCAGCACCGGCACCTTGGCTTCCTCGAGGATGATCCGCAGGTTGTAGGGGTTGCAGATGCCCAGGCCGGTGCCGATCAGGCCGGCCAGCGGCATCACCGCGATGCAGCCGATCTCGGCCAGCTGGCGGGCGACGATGGGGTCGTCGCTGGTGTAGACCATCACGTCGAAACCGTCACGGACCAGCACTTCGGCGGCCTTGAGGGTCTCGATGACGTTGGGGAACAGGGTCTTCTGGTCGGCCAGCACTTCCAGCTTGACCAGGTTGTGGCCGTCGAGCAGCTCGCGGGCCAGGCGGCAGGTGCGCACCGCCTCCTCGGCGTCGTAGCAGCCGGCGGTGTTGGGCAGGATGGTGTACTTGTCCGGGCTGATCACGTCGAGCAGGTTAGGCTCGTCGGGATTCTGGCCGAGGTTGGTGCGGCGCACCGCGACGGTGACGATCTCCGCGCCGGAGGCCTCGATGGCCAGACGGGTCTCGTCGAGGTCCTTGTACTTGCCGGTGCCGACCAGCAGGCGCGAATGGTAGGTACGGCCGGCCAGGACCAGCGGCGTGTCGATCGGGGAAGACGGGCTCATCGGGAGTTCCTCTGCGGGCAGGCTCGGGCGGGAGAAGGTCGGGAACGGCAGCGGCGACTAGCCGCCACCGATGGCATGCACCACTTCGACCCGGTCGCCGTCGCCCAGCAGTGTGGTGGCGTGCTGGCTGCGCGGCACGATGTCGAGGTTGAGTTCGACCGCCACGCGCTTGCCGGCCAGGTCGAGCCGCGCCAGCAGGTCGGCGACGGACAGGCCGTCGGGCAGGTCGAGGGCTTCGCCATTGAGCTGAATGTGCATGGGTATCCGCTCGCAAACTCGGGGAAAGGCGGCATTCTAGCGCCCTTGACCGGGGATCACCAAGGCGCCGGGCGGACGCTTCAGAAGCCGCGCGGCCGCGCCCGCCAGGCGGCCAGCGCCAGGCACAGCCAGCCGAGCATGAAGCACAGCCCGCCCAGCGGGGTGACCATGCCCAGCTTCAGGCTGCTCAGGGTCAGCAGGTAGAGGCTGCCGGAGAATAGCAGGATGCCGGCGACGAACAGGACGCCGGCCGCGCCGAGCAGCCGCGAGCGCCAGTGCAGGGCCAGCGCGCCGACGCCGAGCAGGGCCAGGGCGTGGATCAGCTGGTAGAGCACGCCGGTCTGGAACACGGCCAGGTACTCGGGACTCAGCCGGGCGCGCAGGCCGTGGGCGGCGAAGGCGCCGAGGGCGACGCCGGTGAGGCCGAACAGCGCGGCGAGCAGGACGAAGGGGCGCGACATGGACGGACTCCGGCGCAGGAACGGGCGCCCATGATCGCCGTCGCCGGCCTGGCTGGCAAACCCGCATCTGCCGTTATACTGCCCCTCGACCCGACCACTGCGGTGCCGCATGCCCAAGCTTCGTCGCCTGTCCCGCCTCCTCGCCCGCCTGCTGCTCGGCGCCGTACTGGCCAGCGTGCTCGCCGTCCTGGCGCTGCGCTGGCTGCCGCCGCCGGGCAGCGCGCTGATGGTCGAGCGCCGCATCGAGGCCTGGCTGGCCGGCGAGCCCCTCGACCTGCAGCGCCAGTGGCGGCCGTGGACGGCGCTGGCGGACGACCTGAAGATGGCGGTGATCGCCGCCGAGGACCAGAAGTTCGCCAGCCACCACGGCTTCGACCTCGACGCGATCCGCGCCGCGCTGGCCCACAACGAGCGCGGCGCCGGCCTGCGCGGGGCCAGCACGCTCAGCCAGCAGGTGGCCAAGAACCTGTTCCTATGGTCCGGGCGCAGCTGGACGCGCAAGGCGCTGGAGGCCTGGTTCACCGTGCTGATCGAGGCGCTGTGGCCCAAGCAGCGGATTCTCGAGGTCTACCTGAACAGCGCCGAGTGGGGCCACGGGGTGTTCGGCGCCGAAGCCGCGGCACAGCACCACTTCGCCAAGAGCGCCCGCCACCTGAGCCGCCACGAGGCCAGCCTGCTCGCCGCGGTGCTGCCCAACCCGCGCGCCTGGAGCGCCGGGCGACCCAGCGCCTATGTCAGCCGGCGCGCCAACTGGATCCGCCAGCAGATCGGCCAGCTCGGCGGCAGCCGCTACCTGCAGCGCCTGTAGCGTCAGCGCGGCCGCGCCGCCCGGATCGCGCGCCGGGCACAGCGGAGCGCGCGGGAGCAAGGGGCGTATCCGGCGACGGTCGGCCGAGTCAGGCTTGCCGAGCGACAGGAGCAGATGACATCCCGCAGAAACGCCGAAGCCGCCTGCAGAGAGGCGGCTTCGGCGGTCGCGGGGCGAACCGGCGTCAGGCCAGCAGGTGGCCCTTGAGCTTGTTCATGGCGTTCTTCTCCAGCTGGCGGATGCGCTCGGCGGAAACGTTGTACTTGGCCGCCAGCTCGTGCAGGGTGGCCTTCTCCTCGGCCAGCCAGCGCTGGTAGAGGATGTCGCGGCTGCGCTCGTCGAGGCCGTCCAGCGCGTCGTGCAGGCTGGCGTTGGCGCTGTCGCTCCAGTCGGCTTCCTCCAGCTGGCGGGCCGGATCGTAGCGGTTGTCTTCCAGGTAGTGCGCCGGCGCCTGGAAGGCGGTGTCGTCGTCGGCGTCGCTGGCCGGGTCGAAGGCCATGTCCTGACCGGACAGGCGGCTTTCCATCTCGCGCACTTCGCGCGGCTCGACGCCCAGGCTCGCGGCCACCGCGTGGACTTCGTCGTTGTTCAGCCAGGCCAGGCGCTTCTTCTGGCTGCGCAGGTTGAAGAACAGCTTGCGCTGCGCCTTGGTGGTGGCGACCTTGACGATGCGCCAGTTGCGCAGGATGAACTCGTGGATCTCGGCGCGGATCCAGTGCACCGCGAAGGACACCAGGCGCACCCCCATCTCCGGGTTGAAGCGCTTGACCGCCTTCATCAGGCCGACGTTGCCTTCCTGGATCAGATCGGCCTGGGCCAGGCCGTAGCCGGAATAGCTGCGGGCGATGTGTACCACGAAGCGCAGGTGGGCCAGCACCAGCTGGCGAGCCGCTTCGAGATCCTGCGCGTAGTACAGACGCCCGGCCAGCTCGCGCTCCTGCTCGATCGACAGCAGCGGGATGCTGTTGACCGAATGCACGTAGGCCTCCAGGTTGGCGCCGGGGACCAGGGCATGGACAGGTTGCAGAGACGTGGACATGGACATCCTCCGAGGTTGCCGAATCAGCGCAGGACTATAGCACTGCGCCATTCAGACAGGGAATTGGCGGGAAATGTTCCCGCACGGCGCGCTCTGGCCCTACTGCGGGGCCAGCGCGCGCAGGTGGCGGGCCACCGCCAGCCAGGCGCCGACCCAGCCGAGCAGCAGGGCGCCGGCCAGCAGCGACAGGCCGTCGGCCAGCGGCACGCCGGCCAGGGCGAAGTCGCTGCCGTAGAGGCCGGACAGGCCGACCACCGACTGGTTCAGCCAGCCCAGCCCGACCTCCAGACCGCCCCAGGCGACCAGCCCGGCGCCGCCGCCGTACAGCGCGCCGCTGTAGAGGAACGGCCGGCGCACGTAGCCGTCGGTGCCGCCGACCAGCTTGATCACCTCGATCTCGGCGCGGCGGTTCTCGATGTGCAGGCGGATGGTGTTGCCGATCACCAGCAGCAGGGCCAGCACCAGGGTCACCGCCAGGCCGAACACGAAGCGCTCGCCCAGGTGCAGGATGGCGCCGAGGCGCTCGACCCAGAGCAGGTCGAGCTGCGCCTGCTCGACCCCGGGCAACGCCGCCAGCCGGGCGCGCAGCGCCTCCAGGGCCGGCTTGTCGATCTCCTGCGGGGTGACCAGCACCACCGCCGGCAGCGGATTCTCCGGCAGCTCGCGCAGCGCATCGCCCAGCCCGGAATGCTGCTGCAGGCTCTCCAGCGCCTGCGCCGGGCCGATCCACTCGGCGCTCAGCACCGTATCGAGCGCCGCGATCCGCTCGCGCAGCGCCAGCCCCTCGGCCTCGGGCAGCTCCAGGCGCAGGAACACGGAAATCTGCGCGGCCCGCTGCCAGGAGCCGCCGAGGCGCTCGACGTTGTCGAGCAGCAGCGCCAGTCCCATCGGCAGGGCCAAGGCGATGCCCATCGCCAGGCAGGTGAGAAAGCTGCCGAACGGCTGCGCGGCCAGCCGGCGCAGGCTGTCGGCCAGACTGGCGCGGTGGCTGTCCAGGTAGGCGCGCAGCAGGGCGCCCCAGTCGCTGCCGGGCTCGCGCTCGGGCAGACGCTTCTGCCGCGCCTCGGCGCTGCCCTCGACGCTGCCGCGCGGCAGCCGGGTGGCGCCCATCAGGCCGCCTCCCCGTCGCCGATCAGCCGGCCGCGCTGCAGGGTCAGCAGGCGGTGACGCATGCGCGCGATCAGCGCCAGGTCGTGACTGGCGATCAGCACCGTGGTGCCCAGGCGGTTGATGTCCTCGAACACCCCCATGATCTCCGCGGCCAGGCGCGGGTCGAGGTTGCCGGTGGGCTCGTCGGCGAGCAGCAGGGCCGGCTCGTGGACCACCGCGCGAGCGATGCCGACGCGCTGCTGCTGGCCGCTGGACAGGTCGGCGGGCAGGGCCTCGCCCAGGTCCTTGAGCGACACCCGCTGCAGCGCCTCGCCGACCCGCCGCGCGATCTCGCCGCGCGGCAGGCCGAGGATGCGCAGCGGCAGGGCGACGTTGTCGAACACGCTGCGGTCGAACAGCAGCTGGTGGTTCTGGAACACCACGCCGATCTGCCGGCGCAGGTAGGGAATCTCGGCGTTGCGGATCGCGCCGATGTCCTGCCCGGCGAGCAGCAACCGACCGCTGGTCGGTCGCTCCAGGGCCAGCAGCAGGCGCAGCAGGGTGCTCTTGCCGGCGCCGGAGTGCCCGGTGACGAACAGAAACTCGCCGCGCCGGGCATGGAAACTCAGCTCGTGCAGGCCGACATGGCCGTTGGGGTAGCGTTTGCCCACCTGCTCGAAACGGATCATCCGCGCTCCTGCTCCGCGAACAGCGCCTTGACGAAGGCCTCGGCCTCGAACGGGCGCAGGTCGTCGATGCCCTCGCCGACGCCGATGTAGCGGATCGGCAGCGGCAGCTGCTTGGCCAGGGCGAAGATCACCCCGCCCTTGGCGGTGCCATCCAGCTTGGTCAGCGCCAGGCCGCTGAGGTTGACCGCCTGGTGGAACAGCCGCGCCTGGCTGAGGGCGTTCTGCCCGGTGCCGGCGTCCAGCACCAGCAGGGTCTCGTGGGGGGCCGACTCGTCCAGCTTGCCGATCACCCGGCGCACCTTCTTCAGCTCCTCCATCAGGTTGTCCTTGGTGTGCAGGCGCCCGGCGGTGTCGGCGATCAGCACGTCGATGCCGCGCGCCTTGGCGGCCTGCACGGCGTCGAAGATCACCGAGGCGGAGTCGGCGCCGGTGTGCTGGGCGATCACCGGAATCTTGTTGCGCTCGCCCCACACCTGCAGCTGCTCGACGGCGGCGGCGCGGAAGGTGTCGCCGGCGGCGAGCATGACCTTCTTGCCCTCGTCCTGCAGCTTCTTGGCCAGCTTGCCGATGGTGGTGGTCTTGCCGGCGCCGTTCACGCCGACCACCAGGATCACGTAGGGCTGGCGGGATTCGACGCGCAGCGGCTGCTCGACCGGACGCAGGATCGCGGTGAGTTCCTCCTGCAGGGCCTTGTACAGCGCGTCGCTGTCGGCCAGCTCCTTGCGCGACACCCGTTTGGTGAGGTTCTGCATGATCGCGGTGGTCGCCTCGACGCCGACGTCGGCGGTCAGCAGGCGGGTTTCCAGCTCGTCGAGCAGGTCGTCGTCGATGGCCTTCTTGCCGAGGAACAGGCTGGCCATGCCCTCGCCGATGCTCGCGCTGGTCTTCGCCAGGCCCTGCTTGAGGCGGGCGAAGAAGCCCAGCTTGGCGGGCTTGTCCTCGACCGGCGCGGGCTCGGCAACCGCGAGCGCGGCGACGGGGGCCGGCTCGGGCTCGGGGATGGGCTCGGGAAGGACTTCGGCCGGCGGCGGCTCGACGACCGGCGCCGCGGCGAGCGGCTCGGACGGTGCGACGGGCAGCGGGATGTCGATGGCGGCGGGCGCAGCGACGACCTCCTCGCGGGCAGCGCTCGGTGCCTGCGGAGCGACTTCGGGTTCGAAGGCGGGGGGTTCGACGGCGGGGGGCTCGACCGGAGCGGCGGCCGGCGCTTCCACCGGCGCTGCGCTCGGCAGCGGCGCCGCCGCGGGCTCGACGGCCTCGGGCTGCGCCTTCTTGCGGAACCAGCCGAACAGGCCTTTCTTCTCTCCGCTGTCGGAGCTTTTCTTATCGTCTTTGGAACCAAACATGTGCGGCTTGCATCTCGAATGGGCGGCGCGCACCGGCGTGGCCGCCAGGAAAATGGTTGGGTATCCTAGCACCCCATGCCCGCCGGCGCTAAGCCGGCCCGCTCCGACAGGTCGACCGCCATGACAGCCTTCACACGCCGCTTCAGCGCGGCGCTGCTTATTGCCCTGGGCCTGCCGCTGGCCGCCCAGGCCGCCGCGCCGCAAGCGACCCACGAGTTCACACTGGACAACGGCCTCAAGGTCATCGTCCGCGAGGATCACCGCGCCCCGGTGGTGGTCTCCCAGCTCTGGTACAAGGTCGGCTCCAGCTACGAGAGCGCCGGCTTCACCGGCCTGTCCCACGCCCTGGAACACATGATGTTCAAGGGCAGCGGCAAGCTCGGCCCGGGCGAGTCGTCGCGCATCCTGCGCGAGCTGGGCGCCGAGGAGAACGCCTTCACCAGCGCCGACTACACCGCCTACTACCAGGTGCTGGCCCGCGACCGCCTGGAAATCGCCCTGGAGATGGAGGCCGACCGCCTGGCCAGCCTGGCGTTGCCGGCCGACGAGTTCGCCCGCGAGATCGAGGTGATCAAAGAGGAGCGCCGCCTGCGGGTCGAGGACAACCCCTCGTCGCTGGCCTACGAGCGCTTCAAGACCGCCGCCTACCCGGCCAGCGGCTACCGCAACCCGACCATCGGCTGGATGCGCGACCTGCAGCGCATGGACATCGACGACCTGCGCCGCTGGCACGACGCCTGGTACAGCCCCAACAACGCCACCCTGGTGGTGGTCGGCGACGTCGCCCGCGACGAGGTGAAGGCCCTCGCCGAGCGCCACTTCGCCGCCATCCCGAGCCGCCCGCTGCCGACCGCCAAGGCGCCGCTGGAAGTGGAGAGCCTCGGCGAGCGGCGCCTGAGCCTGCAGGTGCGCACCCAGCTGCCCAGCCTGCTGATGGGCTTCAACGTGCCGGGCCTGAGCAGCGCCGACAATCCCCGCGAGGTCCACGCCCTGCGCCTGATCGCCGCGCTGCTCGACGGCGGCTACAGCGCCCGCCTGCCCAGCCGCCTGGAGCGCGAGCAGGAGCTGGTCGCCGGCGCCTCGGCCTGGTACGACCCCTTCACCCGCGGCGACAGCCTGTTCGTGCTCTCGGCGACGCCCAACGTACAGAAGGGCAAGACCCTGGAGCAGGTCGAGGCCGGCCTGTGGGCCGAGCTGGAAGCCCTCAAGGCCAGCCCGCCGAGCACCGAGGAACTGGCCCGCGTGCAGGCCCAGGTGATCGCCGGGCTGGTCTACGAACGCGACTCCATCGCCCAGCAGGCCACCAGCATCGGCCAGCTGGAAACCGTCGGCCTGTCCTGGCGACTGCTCGACGAAGACCTCGCCGCCCTGCGCGCGGTCAGCGCCGCCGACATCCAGGCCGCCGCGCGCCGCCTGTTCCAGCGCGAGCGCCTGACCCTGGCGCAGGTGCTGCCCAAGGAGACCCCGCAATGAACAAGCGCCACCTGTGGCTGGTCGTGGTCCTGGCCGCGCTGCTCGGCCTGTTGCTGCTGATCGCCCGTCCGGCCGCCGAGACCCCGGCCGGCGCCGGCAGCGCTCCGCCTGCGGCCGAAGCGCCGCGCATCGCCTCGCTGGCCGCCCTGGACAGCCAGGCGCCGCCGCGCCGGGCGCTGGACATCCAGCGCTGGCAGACCGCCGAAGGCGCCCGCGTGCTGTTCGTCGAGGCCCGCGAACTGCCGATGTTCGACCTGCGCCTGACCTTCGCCGCCGGCAGCAGCCAGGACGCCGGCCAGGCCGGCCTCGCGCTGCTCACCAACGCCATGCTCAACGAGGGCGTCGACGGCCTGGACGCCAGCGCCATCGCCGCCGGCTTCGAGGGCCTCGGCGCGCGCTTCGGCAACGGCGCCTACCGCGACATGGCGGTCGCCTCGCTGCGCAGCCTGTCGGCCGCCGAGCAGCGGACGCCGGCGCTGGCGCTGTTCGCCCGGGTGGTCGGCGCGCCGAGCTTCCCGGCCGACGCCCTGGCGCGGGTCCAGAACCAGATCCTCGCCGGCCTCGAACAGCAGAAGCAGAACCCCGGCAAGCTGGCCAGCCGGGCGCTGTTCCGCCAGCTCTACGGCGAGCACCCCTACGCCTCGCCCAGCGACGGCACCGAGCGCAGCATTCCGACCCTGCAGCAGGCGCAGCTGCGCGCCTTCCACGCCCGCGCCTACGCCGCCGGCAACGCGGTGATCGCCCTGGTCGGCGACCTCTCGCGCGGCGAGGCCGAGGCCATCGCCGCGCAGCTCTCCGCCGCGCTGCCCCGCGGCCCGGCGCTGCCGCCGCCGCCCGCGCCAGAGGCGCCGGCCGCGCAGCGCGAGCACATCGAGTTCCCCTCCCAGCAGACCCACCTGATGCTCGCCCAGCTCGGCATCGAGCGCCGCGACCCGGACTACGCCGCGCTCTACGTCGGCAACCAGATCCTCGGCGGCGGCGGCTTCGGCACCCGGCTGATGGAGGAAGTGCGCGAGAAGCGCGGCCTGACCTACGGCATCTACTCGGCCTTCACCCCCATGCAGGTCGCCGGGCCGTTCATGATCAACGTGCAGACCCGCGCCGAACTGGGCGAGGCGACCCTCGAACTGGTACGCCAGCTGGTGCGCGAGTTCGTCGCCAGCGGGCCGAGCGAGGCGGAACTGGCCCGGGCCAAGCGCGAACTGGCCGGCAGCTTCCCGCTGTCCACCGCCAGCAACGCCGACATCGTCGCCCAGCTCGGCGCCATCGGCTTCTACGACCTGCCCAGCACCGCGCTGGAAGACTTCATGAACCAGGTGCAGCAGCTCGACGTCGCCCAGGTGCGCGCGGCCATGGCCCGCCACCTCAGGGACGACGCCTTCGTGGTGGTCAGCGCCGGCCCGACGGTCGACCAGCAGCCGCTGCCGCCGCCCCTGGAACGCCCCGCCGCGCAACCTGCCGGCATACCGGAGCACTGATGGCCAGATCCCCCGCACGACCCGCCCGCCCCGCCGCCCGCCTGGGCCAGCTGCGCATCATCGGCGGCCAGTGGCGCTCGCGGCGCCTGAACTTCCCCGAGGCGCCGGGCCTGCGCCCGACCCCGGACCGGGTGCGCGAGACGCTGTTCAACTGGCTGGCGCCCTACGTCGAAGGCGCCCGGGTGCTCGACCCCTTCGCCGGCAGCGGCGCGCTGCTGCTCGAAGCGCTGTCGCGCGGCGCCGCCGGCACCCTGGCCGTGGAGTTCGACCCCGCCGCCGCCGCCGCGCTGCGCGACAACCTCGCCCTGCTGCGCGCCGAGGGCGCCGAGGTGCGCCAGGGCGACGCCCTGCAGCGCCTGCAGCAGGACGCCGCGACGCCCTTCGACCTGGCGTTCCTCGACCCGCCGTTCCACAAGGAACTGCTCGCCCCGGCCTGCGCCCTGCTGGAGAGCCGCGGCTGGCTGGCGGCGGACGCCTGGATCTACACCGAGAGCGAAAGCGCGCCCTCGACCCTCGGCCTGCCGGGCAACTGGCGCCTGCACCGCGAAAAGCACACCGGCCAGGTCCACTACGCCCTCTGGCAGCGCCAGCGGCCCTGACATGACAGACGGATAGGGCGGCGCGTATGCTCCGGCGGTCTTTTGCCATCATGCATGGCGACCGTCACAGGATGTCCACATGCCGCCAGCTTCCCCCGCCCCCGACACCAGTTCAGCCTTCTGCACCCACCGCTGCCAGTGGGTGTTCAGCGGCCTGCTCCTGCTGCTCGGCCTGGGCCTGACCGTGCTGATCGCCACACGCCTGCAGGACCACGACCAGCTGCTGGCGCGCACTCAGTTCGAGCACCTGGCGCAAGCGCGCCTCGTCCGCCTGCACGAGCGCCTCGACGAGCGCGTGCGCGACCTGGAGTCGGTGCGCTACTTCATGGAAGCCTCGCAGGATGTCGACCTGCACGAATTCCGCCACTTCACCGCACCCCTGCTGCGCGACAACCTGGCGCTGGTCTGGGCGCCGCACCTGGACCTCTCCGGCAGCGACGCTGGCCAGCGCATGGAGCGCTTCAGCGCCCAGGCGCGGGTCCAGGTCGGCAGCACTTTCCGGCTGATCGAGGTGGACCCGCTCGGCAATCTCAAGCCGCTGCAGCCACGGGGCATGCACTATCCGCTGCTGTTCGTGCAGAACAGCAAGCTGGCCAATCTGCCGCTCGGGCTGGACCTGGCGTCCCCCGGCCCGCGCCGCGAGGCCATGCTGCGCGCCCTGGCCAGCGACCAGACGCGGATCAGCCGCAGCGTGCGGCTGGTCGGCCCGGCCCCCGAGGACAGCCAGGGACTGATCCTGATCACCCCGGTACGTCCGCTACACAAGCGTCATGCCCACACGGCGGATACCCCGCCCGAGGGCATGCTGGCCAACGGCATGAGCCTGCGCCAGTGGCTGGAGGACAGCCTCGGCACACCGCTGCGCACGCAACTGGCCCTGGAGCTGTACGACCTGACCGAGGGGCATGGCAGCGACGCGCCGATCTACCGCAGCGGCCAGGCGGCCGACAGTCCGCTGCACTGGCAGGGCCGCTTCTCGGTCGGCGGCAATACCTATCGCCTCGACGTGCGCCCCACGCCCGAGCTGCTGGGCAACCTGCCGCAAGACTCGCCCTGGCTGGCCCTGCTGACCGGCACCCTGCTCAGCCTGCTGCTCGCCATCCTGCTGTGGGTGCTGCTCAGCCAGCGCCGTCGCGCCCTCGCCCTGGTCGCCGAGCGCACCGCCGAATTGCGCGCCCTGAGCATCACCGACCCGCTGACCGGCATCCACAACCGCCGCTACTTCCTCGAACGCTTCGAGGCCGAACTGGCGCGCAGCCAGCGCGAGCAGCGCCCGCTGGCGCTGGTCATGCTCGACATCGACCATTTCAAGCGGATCAACGACGGCTTCGGCCACGACGTCGGCGATCTGGTGCTGCAGGAGCTGTGCCGGCGCATCGCCTCGCGCCTGCGCCGCGGCGACGAGTTCTGCCGGCTCGGCGGCGAGGAGTTCGTGGTGCTGTGTCCGGCGACCGATGCCGAACAGGCCGCGCAGCTGGCCGAGGCGCTGCGCGAGCAGGTGCGCAGCCAGCCCTTCCCGCAGGCCGGCGCGGTCACCGTCAGCCTGGGTGTGGCGGCCTGCGCGGGGGGCGGCGACGGCGCCACCCTGCTGCAACGCGCCGACCGCGCGCTGTACCGGGCCAAGGCCGGCGGCCGCGACCGCGCCTGCCTGGAGGCGCCGCCGGCGCCCTGAGCGCGGCGCTTGGAGCTGTCACGGACGCTGCGCTACCATCCGGCCTTCCGCGCCGCACAACAATCAGGACAACAGGATGAACCGAGCGCTCTATCCCGGCACCTTCGACCCGATCACCAAAGGCCATGGCGACCTGATCGAACGGGCCGCCCGGCTGTTCGACGAAGTCATCGTCGCGGTGGCCGTCAATTCCAAGAAGAATCCGCTGTTCAGCCTGGAAAAGCGCGTGGAGCTGGCCTCCGTGGTCTGCGCCCACCTGCCCAACGTGCGGGTGGTCGGCTTCTCCACCCTGCTGGCGCACTTCGCCCATGAGCAGCAGGCCAACGTGCTGATCCGCGGCCTGCGCGCGGTGTCCGACTTCGAGTACGAGTTCCAGCTGGCCAACATGAACCGCCAGCTGGCGCCGCAGGTGGAAAGCCTGTTCCTCACCCCGGCCGAGCACTACTCGTACATTTCCTCGACCCTGGTGCGCGAGATCGCTGCCCTCAAGGGCGACATCAGCAAGTTCGTCCACCCGGCGGTGGCCGAGGCGCTGCGCGAACGCCTGCAGGTCTGAGCGCAAAATCGCCGCGCCGCCGCCCTGCGACCGCGCGGCGGGTGCAGGGCGGCGGCGCTTGCGGCAAAATGGCGGCAACCAAGGCCTTTGTTCCAGGAGTTGCCCCATGTCCCTGATCATCACCGACGACTGCATCAACTGCGACGTCTGCGAACCCGAATGCCCCAACGGGGCGATTTCCCAGGGCGAGGAGATCTACGAGATCGACCCCAACCTGTGCACCGAGTGCGTCGGCCACTACGACGAGCCGCAGTGCCAGCAGGTCTGCCCGGTGGACTGCATCCCGCTCGACCCCAACCACGTGGAAAGCCGCGACGAGCTGATGCAGAAGTACCTGATCATCAGCGGCAAGGCCTGAGTCCCCGCCCAGGCAAGAACGCCGGCCACCCGCGAGGGTAGGCCGGCGTTTTGCATTGTGCGCCGCTTACAGATGGATCAGCGGCGCCTCGTCCTCGCTGCGGAACGGCAGCTGCGGCAGCAGCTCGCGCGCCTCGCCCAGCCCCAGCATCAGCACGTTGCGCAGGCTCTGGCTGATCCGGCTGGCGTAGCCCAGGTCGTTCATCAGCGAACTGGCCTGCATGCCGTCCAGGCCCTTCTCGCGCACCGCGACGAACAGCCGCTCGCGGAACTGCGCGTCGAAGCGCGCCGCCTCGCCGTCGAACAGCTCCAGGCGGGCGCGCAGCGCCTCGGTGGGCAGGTCGAGCAGACTGATGGTGCGGATCTCGCGCAGCACCCAGAGCATGTGCCGGCGCAGGTCGGCGTAGGCGGCGCTGAAGGCCGCAGACTGGCCGTTGAGCTGGCGGCCGAGGTTCTTCTGCAGGTGCTTGGCGTCCTTCACCGCGTCGACCAGCTGCAGCGCCACCACCTGGCTGGCGATCCAGGCCTGCTGGTGGGCGTCGTCGAGGTTGGCCTTGAGGCGGCCCATGTAGCTGACCAGGTCGCTGTACACGCCCTTGATGTGCTGCTGGTAGAGCTGGTCGGCGTCCAGCCCGCGGCTGGCGCTCTGCGCCGATTCGCGCAGGGCGTGCTCGTCGATCTGCGCGCTGCGCAGCTGGTCGATCGGCAGGTACAGGGCGTGGCAGATCACCTCCAGGCTCAGCCGCGCCAGGTGCTGCAGCTCGCGGGCCACCGCCTGCACCGCGGCGTCCGCCGAGTCCAGCGCGTTGTCGTCCAGATAGCGGGCGCGGGTCGGCACCTTGGCCGCCTCGGGCGCGGCGCTGCCCTGCACCGCGGCGATCAGCACGTGGGGCTCGGCCACCTCCGGCAGCCAGCGCTCCAGCGCCGTAGCCAGACGTCGATGCAGAGGCAGGAACAGCAGCACGCCCAGGCCGTTGAACAGGGTGTGGAACAGCGCCAGCTCCAGCAGCGCGTTGCCGGCGAAGCCGAGCTGCGCGGCGATCAGCAGCACCAGCGCGGTCAGCGGCTGCAGCAGCAGCAGGGCGAGGACGGCGACCACCAGGTTGAAGATCACGTTGGCCAGCGCCAGGCGCATCCCGGCACGCGCCCCGCCCAGCGCGCCGACCACCGCGGTGACCACCCCGCCGACGTTGGTGCCGATGGCCAGGGCGAAGGCCTGGTCGACGTCGATCTGCCCGGAGGACAGCGCGGTGAGCACCAGCATCAGGCTGGCGTGGCTGGACTGCACCACCGCGGTGACCAGCGCGCCGATGCCGACGAACAGCAGGATGCCCAGGATCCCCGGCACCTTGAACTGCGCCGGGTCGAACATCTCGGTGGCGTCGCTGAAGCCGCCCTTGATCAGGTCGATGCCGAAGAACAGGAAGCAGATGCCCAGCAGCACCCGGCCGACGCCCTTGCTGCGCGGGCCGTTGAAGCCGAGCAGGATGCCGAACACCGCCAGCGGCAGGGCCAGGTCGCCGAGGCTGGCGCTCTGCCCGGCCAGCGCCAGCAGCCAGATGCCGCTGGTGGTGCCGAGGTTGGCGCCGAACACGATGCACAGGCCGGCGCCCAGGCCGATCAGCCCGGTGCCGAGGAAGGCGATGGTCAGCAGCGACACCAGGGTGCTGGACTGCACCGTCACGGTGGCCAGCACGCCGAAGCTCAGGCTTTTCCAGGCGCGGTCGGTGGCCCTGGCCAGGAAGCGTTCCAGCTCGCCGCCGGCCAGCAGGCGCAGGCCCTCCTCCAGGCACTGCATGCCGAACAGGAACAGCGCCAGGCCGCCGGCCAGCCGCGTCCAGCCGGCGCTGAACCAGAACGACACGGCCAGGGCCGCGAGCAGCAGCCAGATGACGATCGTGTTGGATGAGTATTTGGACAAGGCTTCCCTCCTGAGCATGATGAGCCGCCCCTGTCGACGGGGCGGCCGGCGATTGTGACCGAAAGATGAAGCGTCAGGGAGGGGGACGGACGCTGGCCGGACAATCGCCCTGGCGAGGCGGGCGCGGGCGCAAGGTGCGCCGCGCGCGACTCAGCGCTGGTAGCCGCTGGCGCAGCCCAGACAGCGCACGAAGGCCTCGCGGCCCGGCTCGATCACCAGCGCATCGCCCGCTTCCTCGACGTTGCCGCCCAGCGCGCTGAACGGCAGGGTGACCACGAACACCGCTGCGCCCAGCGCCGTACCGGCGATCAGCAGCGGTCGGGCGATCAGCAGGTCGGCGACCATCGAATAGGCACGCGGCGCGTCGGCCTGGTACATCGGGTCGCTGCCGGCGCTGGCGGCGGCGAAGCTGGCCTGCAACGGCAGCAGGCTCAAACCGGCGCCGAGCAGCAGGGCGGGAAGCAGGGAACGGAGGCGGGGCATGGCAGGGGTCCTTTGCGCAATGACGGGCTGCCCCGACTATAGCAGCGTCGCGCGCCGCGCCTGCGTGAAGCCCATCAACGCTGGCAGCGCGGGCAGTAGACGCTGGCCCGCTGGCCCAGCTTGACCTCGCGCAGGGTGCCGCCGCAGACCGTGCAGAACTGCCCGCCGCGGCCATAGGCCAGCAGGGTCTGCTGGAAATAGCCGGGCTTGCCGTCGCCGCCGACGAAATCGCGCAGGGTGGTGCCGCCGCAGTCGATGGCGGCGGCGAGGATGCGCCTGATCTCCTCGGCCAGCTTCAGGTAGCGGGCGCGGGAGATCGATCCGGCCTCGCGGCGCGGGTCGATGCCGGCGGCGAACAGCGCCTCGGTGGCGTAGATGTTGCCGACCCCGACCACCACCGCGTTGTCCATGATGAACGGCTTGACCGCCATCGAGCGCCCGCGCGACAGCTGGTAAAGCCGTTCGCCGTTGAACGCCTCGCCCAGCGGCTCCGGCCCCAGCCGGCGCAGCAGCTCGTGTTCGAGCGGGTTCGCGCTCCACAGCAGCGCGCCGAAGCGCCGCGGATCGTGGTAGCGCAGCGCCAGCCCCGAATCCAGCTCGATGTCGACGTGGGCGTGCTTCTCCGCCGCCAGCCCGGCCTCGATCAGCCGCAGGCTGCCGGACATGCCCAGATGGCCGATCAGCGTGCCGCACTCGGCCTCGATCAGCAGGTACTTGGCGCGCCGGCCGACCCGCAGGATGCGCTGGCCGGACAGGCGCACGTCGAGATCCTCCGGCACCGGCCAGCGCAGGCGGCGCTCGCGGACGATCACGCGGGTCACCCGGCGGCCTTCCAGATGCGGGGCGATGCCGCGGCGGGTGGTTTCGACTTCGGGCAATTCGGGCATGGTGCGGCACCGCAACAGCAGGGTGCGCCAACATAGCAGGATTGTCGCAGCAGTAAAGTCGGTCTTTTGGCGCCAAAAGCTCAAGATCGCACCTTGGCGGCCGATGTAACCAGTCTGCAATCTTGCCGTGCCCTTGGAATACCCCGCCATGCTGACCCGCCAATCCATCGCCGCCCGCCTGGGCATCGCCTTCGCCAGCCTGGTCCTGCTGCTCGTCGTCGCCCTCGGCGTCGGCCTGTACGGACTCGCCGCGCTGGAAGACTCGACGCACGACCTGCGCCACAACGCCGGCCTGACCCACAACGCCGCCCAAGTGCGCCGCCTGGCCCTGGAACTGCGCCGCTTCGAGAAGGACAGCTTCATCAACCTCGCCGCGCGCGACAAGGTCGCCGACTACCGGCGCCGCTGGGACAGCACCCGGCAGAGCCTGGCCGCCACCCTCGAACAGGGCGCCGCCCTGGCCGGCGACAGCGCCCTGCGCGAGCAGTACCGGGACGCCCGCCGCGCGCTGGACGGCTACGCCAGCGGCTTCGCCGCGGTGGCGCTGCGCATCGCCGACGGCGAACTGGACGGCGCCGCCGCCGCCAACGCCGCGATGGGCCGGTACAAGGACGAGGTCTACCGCCTCGACGCCAGCGCCGCGGCCATCGACGCCAGCGCCCTCGCCCAGCTGGAAGCCGCCGAGCAGCGGGCCGGCGTCCAGGCCCGCAACGCGCGCCTGGGCCTGCTCGGCTTCGCCGTGCTGGCGGTGCTGGCCGCCGCCGTGCTGGCGCTGCGCATCACCCGCAGCATCACCGCGCCGCTGCGCGACGCCCTGGAGGCGACCCGCCGGCTGGCAGAGGGCGACCTGACCCATGCGCCGCAGAGCCGCCGGCAGGACGAGACCGGTCGCCTGCTGGCCGCCATGGGCAGCGCCAACCACAAGCTCGGCGCGCTGGTCGGCTCGCTGCACCACAGCAGCGACAACGTCCTGCAGCGCGCCCACGAGGTGCTGATCGGCAGCCAGGAGCTGGCCGCGCGCACCGAGGAACAGGTCGCCGCCCTGCAGCAGACCGCCGCCAGCATGGAGCAGGTCAGCGCCAGCGCGCAGCAGACCAGCGAGGCCACCGCCCAGGCCAACAGCCTCGCCGCCACCGCCGCGCGCACCGCGCAGAGCGGCGGTCGCGACGTCGAGGAGAACATCCAGCTGATGCGCGCGCTGGCCGACAGCTCGCAGCGCATCAACGACATCATCCGGGTCATCGACGGCATCGCCTTCCAGACCAACATCCTCGCCCTCAACGCCTCGGTGGAGGCGGCGCGGGCCGGCGAGCAGGGCCGCGGCTTCGCCGTGGTGGCCCAGGAAGTGCGCAGCCTGGCCAGCCGCAGCGCCGCCTCGGCGCAGGAGATCCGCGCGCTGATCGAGGACATCGGCGAGCGCATCCAGCAGGGCACCCGCCAGGCCGAGAACAGCGGACGGACCATCGGCGAGGCGGTGGCGGCCATCCACCAGCTGGCCGGGCTGATGCAGGAAATCTCCGCCGCCACCGGCGAGCAGCGCAGCGGCTTCGCGCAGATCAACGGCGCCATCGGCCAGCTCGACGGCACCACCCAGCACAACGCCAGCCTGGTCGAACAGTCGCGCGCCGCCGCCGCGGCCCTCGAAGAACAGGCCGAGCGGATGCAGCAGCAGGTCGCCGCCTTCAAGATCGACGCGCCGCGCGCCGCCTGACCCCGCACACCCGCCACCCGCCGCACGCCGGCGACGGCGACGGCGTGGCAGCCGAGCGCCGGCTGAGGGTGGCGGGGGGCTTTGCGCTATACTCCGCGCTTTTTGCGAGAGAGCCCCATGTCCCTGCCCAGCCTGCGACTGAAAGCCAACGCCGAGCGCCGTCTGCGCGCCGGTCACCTGTGGGTCTACAGCAACGAGGTGGACGTGGCGGCCACCCCGCTCAACCTGTTCGCCGCCGGCGACCAGGCGATCCTCGAAATGAGCAACGGCAAGCCCCTGGGCATCGTCGCGCTCAGCCCGCAGAACCTGATCTGCGCCCGTCTGGTGTCGCGCGACACCAAGCACCTGCTGGACAAATCGCTGCTGGTGCACCGCATCAACGTCGCCCTCAGCCTGCGCGAGCGGCTGTTCGACAAGCCCTTCTACCGCCTGGTCTACGGCGACTCCGACCTGCTCCCGGGCCTGGTGGTCGACCGCTTCGGCGACGTGCTGGTGGTGCAGCTGGCCTCGGCGACCATGGAGCGGCTGAAGGACGAGGTGCTCGCCGCCCTGCTCCAGGTGCTCAAGCCCGCCGCCGTGCTGTGGAAGAACGACAGCGCCGCGCGCGACGCCGAAGGCCTGGCCCGCTACGTGGAAAGCGCCTACGGCGAGGTGCCCGAGTGGGTGGCGCTGGAAGAGAACGGCGTGAAGTTCGAGGCGCCGGTGCAGGGCGGGCAGAAGACCGGCTGGTTCTACGACCACCGCCTGAACCGCGCGCGCCTGGCGCCCTACGTCAAGGGCAAGCGCGTGCTCGACCTGTTCAGCTACGTCGGCGGCTGGGGCGTGCAGGCGGCGGTGTTCGGCGCCTCCGAGGTGATGTGCGTGGACGGCTCGGCGCTGGCGCTCGATGGCGTCGAGCGCAACGCCGCGCTCAACGGCGTGGGCGAGAAGATGGCCTGCGTGGAAGGCGACGTGTTCGAGGCGCTCAAGGAACTGAAAGCCGCCGAGGAGCGCTTCGACGTGATCGTCGCCGACCCGCCGGCGTTCATCAAGCGCAAGAAGGACCTGAAGAACGGCGAGGCCGCCTACCGCCGCCTCAACGAGGCGGCCATGCGCCTGCTGAGCAAGGACGGCATCCTGGTCAGCGCCAGCTGCTCGATGCACCTGCCCGAGGACGACCTGCAGAACATCCTGCTCTCGAGCGCCCGCCACCTCGACCGCCACATCCAGCTGCTCGAACGCGGCGGCCAGGGCCCGGACCATCCGGTGCATCCGGCCATCGCCGAGACCCGCTACATCAAGAGCCTGACCTGCCGCATCCTGCCCAACGGCTGAGTGCGCCACGCACCGCCCGGCCCGCGCCGGGCGGCTTCCTCCGGGACGGCACGCCCGTGCTTCCCGCATGACATTGCTTGCCGGGGAATGCCATGCACAGCGACATCCTCCTCAACCTGCTGGTGGCCACCGCCATCGGCGCGCTCATCGGCCTGGAGCGCCAGTGGCGCCAGCGCCTGACCGGCCTGACCACCCACGCCCTGGTGGCCCTCGGCGCCGCGGTGTTCACCAGCCTGCCGCTGCTGGTCGACGGCGACACCAGCCCCAGCCGGATCGCCGCCCAGGTGGTCTCGGGCATCGGCTTTCTCGGCGCCGGGGTGATCCTGCGCGACGGCTTCAACGTGCGCGGCCTGAGCACCGCGGCCACCCTCTGGTGCTCGGCGGCGGTCGGCGTGCTGGCCGGCTCCGGCTTCGCCCTGCTGGCCGCCGAGGTCGGCGCGCTGATCCTCGCCACCCACCTGCTGCTCAACCCGCTGGGCCGCTGGATCAGCCGCCGCGCCCTGCAGGAAAACGAGACCGAGCAGTACTACCGCATCGAGCTGACCTGCAAGGCCTGCGACGAGGCGCGCATCCGCGCCCTGCTGCTCAAGGGCCTGAGCGACCAGCAACTGCGCCTGCAACGCCTGGAAAGCCACGCCCTCAAGGACAGCGACCGCGTCGAGGTCAGCGCCACCCTGCTGGCCCTGGAGCGCCGCGACGCCCTGCTCGAACGCCTGGTCGGCCAGCTCTGCCTGGATCCCAACGTCAGCGCCGCCAGCTGGCTGGCCGCGCCGCCGCCGGCCTGAGCGGGCTTTCGCCGCCGCGCCGCGGCGGCTTAAAATCGCCGCTTCCTGCCCCACCCTGGCGGACTCGTGAGCCACGTCCGAACCTGCGGCGACCCCGCACCCCGACGTCCTCCGGCGCGCAGACGGTCACTGCCGTTTGCCTCGGCCGCGCTCCGCGCTCACCATACTCACCAACGGGTCATGCACCCGCCCCTGATCAGCCTCCAGCAGGAACGCCGCAATGCCTGACTATCGCTCGAAAACCTCCACCTTCGGCCGCAACATGGCCGGCGCCCGCGCCCTGTGGCGCGCCACCGGGATGAAGGACGAGGACTTCAAGAAGCCGATCATCGCCGTCGCCAACTCCTTCACCCAGTTCGTGCCCGGCCACGTCCACCTCAAGGACATGGGCCAGCTGGTCGCCCGCGAGATCGAGAAGGCCGGCGGCGTAGCCAAGGAATTCAACACCATCGCCGTCGACGACGGCATCGCCATGGGCCACGACGGCATGCTCTATTCGCTGCCGTCCCGCGAGATCATCGCCGACTCCGTCGAGTACATGGTCAACGCCCACTGCGCCGATGCCCTGGTGTGCATCTCCAACTGCGACAAGATCACCCCCGGCATGCTGATGGCCGCCCTGCGCCTGAACATCCCGGTGGTGTTCGTCTCCGGCGGGCCGATGGAGGCCGGCAAGACCAAGCTGGCCGCCCACGGCCTCGACCTGGTCGACGCCATGGTCGCCGCCGCCGACGACAACTGCTCCGACGAGACCGTCGCCGAATACGAGCGCAGCGCCTGCCCGACCTGCGGCAGCTGCTCGGGCATGTTCACCGCCAACTCGATGAACTGCCTGACCGAGGCCCTCGGCCTGGCGCTGCCGGGCAACGGCACCACCCTGGCCACCCACAGCGACCGCGAGCAGCTGTTCCTGCGCGCCGGCCGGCTGATCGTCGAGCTGTGCCAGCGCTACTACGGCGAGGGCGACGAGTCGGTGCTGCCGCGCGCCATCGCCAGCTTCAAGGCGTTCGAGAACGCCATGACCCTGGACATCGCCATGGGCGGCTCGACCAACACCATCCTGCACCTCTTGGCCGCCGCCCAGGAAGGCGAGGTCGACTTCGACCTGCGCGACATCGACCGTCTGTCGCGCCGCGTGCCGCAGCTGTGCAAGGTCGCGCCGAACATCCAGAAGTACCACATGGAAGACGTGCACCGCGCCGGCGGCATCATCAGCATCCTCGGCGAGCTGGCCCGCGGCGGCCTGCTGCACACCGACGTGCCGACCGTGCACAGCAAGACCATGGCCGAGGCCATCGAGCAGTGGGACATCACCCGCACCAGCGACGAGGCGGTGCACACCTTCTTCAAGGCCGGCCCGGCCGGCATCCCGACCCAGACCGCGTTCAGCCAGAGCACCCGCTGGCCGACGCTCGACACCGACCGCTTCGAGGGCTGCATCCGCAGCGTGGAGAACGCCTACTCCCAGGAAGGCGGCCTGGCCGTGCTGTACGGCAACATCGCCGAAGGCGGCTGCGTGGTGAAGACCGCCGGCGTCGACGAATCGATCCACGTGTTCGAGGGCCGCGCGCGGATCTTCGAAAGCCAGGACGCCGCGGTGAAGGGCATCCTCGCCGACGAGATCCAGCCGGGCGACATCGTGGTGATCCGCTACGAAGGCCCGAAAGGCGGCCCGGGCATGCAGGAAATGCTTTACCCGACCAGCTACCTGAAGTCCAAGGGCCTGGGCAAGCAGTGCGCCCTGCTCACCGACGGCCGCTTCTCCGGCGGCACCTCGGGCCTGTCGATCGGCCACGTCTCGCCGGAAGCCGCCTCGGGCGGCGCCATCGGCCTGGTCGAGGACGGCGACAAGATCCTCATCGACATCCCCAACCGCAGCATCAGCCTGCTGGTCGGCGACGACGAGCTGAAGGCCCGCCGCCTGCACCAGGACCACAAGGGCTGGAAGCCGGCAGCAAAGCGTGCGCGCAAGGTCAGCACCGCGCTCAAGGCCTACGCCCTGCTCGCCACCAGCGCCGACAAGGGCGCGGTGCGCAACAAGGCGCTGCTGGAAGACTGATCCCCGCCGCCACGCCCGGACGCCCCGCTTGCGGGGCGTCCGTCTTTTTGCTCCGGCCACGTACGCCCGCAGGAGACCCCGTGCCCAGCGACACGCCCCCGTCCGCCAACCCCCTGCGCGTGCTCTACCGCGACGACTGGCTGCTCGCCGTGCACAAGCCGGCCGGCCTGCTGGTGCACCGCAGCCCCATCGACCGTCACGAGACCGAATTCGCCCTGCAGTACGCCCGCGAGCTCAACGGCGGCGAACACGTCTACCCGATCCACCGCCTCGACCGCCCGACCTCCGGGCTGCTGCTGTTCGCCCGCGATCCGGCCACCGCCAGCCGCCTGGGCAAGGCCTGGATGGCCGGCGAGATCGACAAGACCTACCTGGCCATGGTGCGCGGCTGGACCGCCGAGAGCGGGCTGATCGACCACCCGCTGCGCGAACACGCCACCGACCGCCGCGCCAGGGACGAACCGCAGCCGCTGCGCGACGCCCTGACCCGCTACCGCCGCCTGGCCACCACGGAGATCCCGGTGCAGATCGAAGGCTACCCGGCCAGCCGCTACAGCCTGGTCGAGCTCTACCCGCAGACCGGCCGCAAGCACCAGCTGCGCCGCCACCTGCAGCACATCAGCCACCCGATCATCGGCGACACCAACTATGGCCGCACCCGCCACAACCACTACTTCGCCGAACGCTTCGGCCAGGGCCGCCTGATGCTCGCCGCCACCGCCCTGAGCCTGCGCCATCCGGCCAGCGGCGAGCCCCTGCAGCTGCAGGCGGCGCCGGAGGACAGCTTCCTGCGGGTACTGTCGGTGTTCGCCGGGGACGCTGTCCCGCTCTCCACGAACTGAGGCGAAGCCGCAGCCGCCCTGTCGGCGCCGTCCCGACATCCTGCGTCGCAGCAATCGCTCGCGCTCGCCAACAGCATTTGTCGATCCTCCCCGACTTGCTTATGCTGGCTGGCCATGTGCCGCCAGCGCCTTGCGGGGCGGCCAGCCGCCACCGAGGGATCAGGGACGCGCCATGCCAGTAGAAGATGCACAGATCGAGCAGGCCATCCAGCACCTGGACGGCGCCAAGCGCAGCCATTTTCTCTGGACCCAGCGGTTGCTGCGCCTGGCCCTGCTCGGGGGCGAGCCGCAGGCCGACCTGCTCGCGGTCGATGCCGCGCAGCGCTGCGCCTTCGGCCACTGGCTGACGCACGAGGCCGGGCTACTCGCCCAGGTGGCGCCCGAAGTGCATCGCCAGCTGTGCGAGCTGCACGGACAGATGCACGGGGCCGCCCGCGAAGTCGGTCTCAGCATTCTCGCCCGCCAGGTGGCGCCGGCCGCACTGGATGCCTTCGAGCAGTTGCAGGAGCGCCTGATCGGGCTGATCGACGCCGGCCGCATGCGGCTGCTGGAGGTGCAGAACCTGAAGAACCTGCACGATCCGCTGACCGGCCTGCCGCAGCGGCGCCTGCTGCAGGACGCTTTCGGCCAGTTCCGCAAGCGCTGCCAGCGCGACGGCCGGCAGCCGTTTCTCGCCATGATCGACCTGGATCGCTTCAAGAGCATCAACGATCGCTTCGGCCACGGCATCGGCGACCGCGCGCTGTGCCACATGGTCGACACCCTGAGCGCGGTGCTGCGCGAGGACGAGGCGCTGTTCCGCTTCGGCGGCGAGGAGTTCGTCCAGCTGATCGCCGCGCGCGACGGCCGCGAGGCGGCCTGCGCGGTGCGCCGCGGCCTGGAGCGGCTGCGCCATGCGCCGCTGGCGCTGCCGGACGGCGGGCAGCTGCAGATGACCCTGACCGCCGGGCTGGTCGCGGTCGGCGAGCAGGAAGGCCTCGACGAGGCGCTCGCCCGCGCCGACGCGGCGCTGTACCGGGGCAAGCAGGACGGCCGCGACCGCTGCGTGCTGGCCGTCTGAGCGGCGCGCCCGGTCAGGTTGCAGGGGGCTGCGTCAGTCGGCCCGTTCCCAGGTTTCGAAGACGTAGGCCGGGGTCTGTTCGCCGGCCGGATGGGCTTGGCTGTCCACGCAGCGCCAGGCGCTGGTGTACTCGGGGAAGAAGGCGTCGCCCTGCACGCACAGGTCGATGCGGGTCAGGTAGAGGCGCGCGGCGTCGGCCAGGCCTTCGGCGTACAGCTGGCCGCCGCCGATCAGCATCACCTCGGCGGCGCCCTGCTCGCGCGCCCACTGCTCGGCGCGCATCCGGGCGTCGTGCAGCGAGGTGCAGACTTCGGCGCCCTCCAGACACAAGCCGCTCTGCCGGCTGACCACCAGATTCAGCCGCCCCGGCAGCGGGCGACCGATGGAGTCCCAGGTCTTGCGGCCCATGATCACCGGCTTGCCGAGGGTCAGCGCCTTGAAGTGGCGCAGGTCGGCCGGCAGGTGCCAGGGCATGCGGTTGTCCAGACCGATCACGCGGTTCTGCGCGTGGGCGGCGATGAGGGCGAGGGGCAGGCGTGAGGTCGTCATGGCGGCGAGGATAGCAGGCACATCCCCGGCTGACGATGCCGGCGCCGGCGCCAGCGGGTATTCTCTGCGCAGATTGCCCCGCCACGGAGGCCGCGTGCCGCTCAAGTCCATTCCCGAATCCCTCTGGCTGGCCGAAACCCTGCGCCTGAGCGAAGCCCGGGCCGGTACCCTGGAAGACGCCGAGGCCTGCCGCCAGGCGCGCGCCGGCGGCGGCGACCTGCGCCAGCGCCTGCTCGTCCGCGCCCGCTGGCTGGCGCAGCGCGACGGCCTCGACCGCGCGCTCGGCCACTGGCGCCAGGGCGCCGCACTGGCCCTGGCCCTGCTCGCCGCGCTGGCCCTGGGCAGCGGCGCCGGCCTGGCGCTGGCGGCGCTGGGCGACGGCAGCCGCCCGGTCAACCTGCTCTGGGCGCTGGGCAGCCTGCTCGGCCTGCACCTGCTGACCCTCGCCGGCTGGGCGCTGGGCAGTCTGTTCGGCGCCGGCGCCGGCAGCCTGCTCGGCCGCCTGTGGCTGGACCTCGGCCAGCGCCTGGCCCGCGATGCGCGCAGCGCCCTGCTCGGCCCGGCCTTGCTGGCGCTGCTCGGCCGCGCCGGGCTGCAGCGCTGGGCGCTGGGCCTGCTCAGCCACGGCCTGTGGCTGCTGGCCCTGCTCGCCGCGCTGGCGGTGCTGCTGGTGCAGCTGGCCACCCGCCGCTACGGCTTCGTCTGGGAAACCACCCTGCTGCCCAGCGCCAGCTTCGCCGCGCTGATCCACGGCCTCGGCGCCCTGCCGGCGCTGCTCGGCTTCGCCCAGCCGGACCTCGACCTGCTGCGCGCCAGCGGCGAGGCGGTGGTCGGCGGCGAGGCGGCGCGGCAGACCTGGGCGAGCTGGCTGCTCGGCGTGTTCCTGGTCTACGGCCTGCTGCCGCGCGCGCTGCTCGCCCTGCTCTGCCTGTGGCGCTGGCGACGCGGCCTGGCGCGCCTCGACCTGGACACCGGGCATCCCGACTATCTGGCGCTGCGCGAGCGCCTGCTGCCGTCCAGCGAGCGCCTCGGCATCAGCGATGCCGCGCCGGCGCAGCTGTACCGCCCGCAGGCCGGCAGCGCGCCGGCCGGCAGCGCCCGCGCCCTGCTGGTCGCCGTCGAGCTGGACGAGCGCCAGCCCTGGCCGCCGCGGGAAGCGTCCGGCGTCGAGGACGCGGGGATTCTCGACGACCGCGACAGCCGCCACCGCCTGCTCGAACGCCTGGCCGGCGCGCCGCCCGCGCGCCTGCTGATCGCCTGCGACCCACGCCGCTCGCCGGACCGCGGCACCCTCGCCCTGCTCGGCGAGCTGGCGCGCAGCGCCGGACAGACGCGGGTCTGGCTGCTTCCCGCGCCGCCCGGCGCAACCCTCGATACGCAGCGTCTCGGCGACTGGCAGGCGGCGCTCGACGCGCTGCAGCTGGCCCATGCCGGCGAGGCTCCCTGGCACTGGCTGGAGCACGGCGATGACTGAAGCGGCGCCCCTGAAACTGGCAGTGGTCGGCCACACCAACGTCGGCAAGACCTCGCTGCTGCGCACCCTGACCCGCGACGCCGGCTTCGGCGAGGTGTCGCACCGGCCGAGCACCACCCGCCACGTCGAGGGCGCGCGGCTGTCGGTGGACGGCGAGGCGCTGCTCGAACTCTACGACACCCCCGGCCTGGAGGACGCCATCGCCCTGCGCGACCACCTCGACCTGCTCGCCCCGCCCGCCGAACGCCTCGACGGCCCGGCGCGCATCGCCCGGCTGCTGGCCGGCGCCGAGGCGCGCGGGCGCTTCGAGCAGGAGGCTAAGGTGCTGCGCCAGCTGCTGGCCTGCGACGCCGGGCTGTACGTGATCGACGCCCGCGAGCCGGTGCTGGCCAAGTACCGCGACGAACTGGCGGTGCTCGCCGACTGCGCGCGGCCGCTGCTGCCGGTGCTCAACTTCGTCGCCAGCCCCGGCCACCGCGAGGCCGACTGGCGCGCCGCGCTGGCCCGCCTCGGCCTGCATGCGCTGGTGGGCTTCGACAGCGTGGCGCCGCCGCTGGACGGCGAGCGGCGCCTCTACCAAAGCCTCGCCCTGCTGCTGGAGCGGGCCCGCCCGCAGCTGGAGCGGCTGATCGCCGACCACGAGGCGCAGCGCCTGGCCAGGCGCGCCGCCGGCATCCGGCTGATCGCCGACCTGCTGCTGGATGCCGCCGCCTGCCGGCGCCTGGTCGACGCCGCCGCGCCCAGCCTGCAGGCCGCGCTCGAACGCCTGCAGGGCGACCTGCGCGCCCGCGAGCAGCGCTGCGTGGACGCCCTGCTGCGCCTGTACGCGTTCCGCGCCGAGGACGCCGACGCCGGCGAGCTGCCGCTGCTCGACGGGCGCTGGGGCGACGACCTGTTCCATCCGGAAACCCTGAAGCAGCTGGGCGTGAAGGTCGGCGGCGGGATGGCGGCCGGCGCCGCCGCCGGCGCCGGCATCGACCTGCTGGTCGGCGGCCTGACCCTGGGCGCGGCGGCGGCGCTGGGGGCGCTGGCCGGCGGCGGCTGGCAGACCCTGCGCAACTACGGCGAGCGGCTGAAAGGCAAACTGAGCGGCCAGCGCGAGCTGAGCGTCGACGACGCCGTGCTGCGCCTCTTGGCGCTGCGCCAGTGCCGCCTGCTCGACGCCCTGGAGGCGCGCGGACATGCCGCGCAGCAGCCGCTGCGCCTGGAGCGTCCGCAGGAGCAGGCCTGGCGTGAGGGACAGCTGCCGGAGCCGCTGCACCGCGCCCGCGCCCATCCCGAGTGGTCGGCCCTCAACCCCGGCCGCCGCGACGACGCGGCGTCGCGCCAGGAGGCGCTACACCGCCTGACGCAGGAGCTGCAGGCCTAACGGCCCAGCGCCGGCGGCCGCGGCGGAACGCCAGCCGCGCGCGGCGCAGACCCCGCGCAAGGCGGGGTGCCGGGCGACTACTGCCCGCCCTGCAGCGCCGCGCGGACCGCCTGCAGGGCGGCGGCGTAGTAGGCCTGGCCTTCGAGCGACTCGGCGAAAGCGACGAATTCGCCCAGCTGGGCGTCGCTCAGGTCGCGATAGACGTGCAGCAGGGTGTTTTCCAGATCGGCGTCGATCTTCTCCGCCAGACGCTCCCGCGAGCCGCCGAGCAACTGTTCGGGGCCGCCGTTGCCGAGCAGTCCGGGCAGACCCGGCAGCATCTGGCTGAGGCTGTCGGCGGCGACCCCGGCCAGCGCCAGGCTGACCTCGGCGCCGGCCTCGCGGGCCGGCAGCACGCGGCCCAAGCGTTGCACCAGGGCGCGCCGGGCGGCGCTGGCGGCGACCCGCGGCAGGCCGTCGGCGTGCTGCGCCAGCGCCGCCGGGGCGGTGGCCTGCACCTCGCGCAGCACCACCGCGCGGCCCAGCGGGCTGTCGAAGAAGCGGATCGCCGGCAGCGGGTCGGGCAAGCGGGCGCGCAGGCTGTCCAGTGCGCGGGTCTCCATCGCGGCGGCGGCGAAGCGCCGGTTGCTGTTGTCCACCAGCGCTTGGTACAGCGCCGGCGGCAGGGTGCCGCGATAGCGCTGCTGGGCGGCGGCCAGCGCGGCGCCGAAATGCTCGCGCTGCTGGGCCCAGCCGGCCAGTTGATAGAGCTGGTCGTGCTCGTCGGCGCGGCTCAGCAGGCTGACGAGGCTCAGGGCAAGGACAATCAGGACACGCATGGGAACTCCTGCAACAGAGCGCCTATTGTCGGGCGCGGGCGGCGAGCTTGTCGAGGCATGCGCCGACCGCCGCCCGCCAATAGGCGCAGGTTGGCCGGGCGGTGCCCGCGCGCTCGCGCATTTCCTCCCGGCGGGGCCTTCTGTCCGCCGGGCGGCGCCCCGTAGAATGGGCCATGACCGACGCACTCGCCCCCGCCCCCCTGATCGATGCGATTCTCGACGACCTGGCCCGCCAGGGCTGGTCGCTGCAGACCCGCGCCCTGCCGCCGGCGCTGAGCGCCGCGCTGGCCGACGACTGCCGCCAGCGCTATGCCCGCGGCGCCATGAACCGCGCCGCCATCGGCCGCGGCGGCGGCCAGCAGCTCGACGAGCGGATCCGCGGCGACCACATCCAGTGGCTCAACGGCGGCGAGTCGGCGGCGGTGGACGGTTACCTGGCGCTGCTCGACGAGCTGCGCGGGGCGCTCAACCGCGAGCTGTTCCTCGGCCTGGAGGACTACGAGTGCCACTTCGCCCTGTATCCGCCGGGCAGCTTCTACCGCCGCCACCTGGACCGCTTCCGCGACGACGACCGGCGCACGGTGACCACGGTGTGCTACCTCAACGACGACTGGCGCGCCGAGCACGGCGGCGCGCTGCGCATCGAGCTGCCCGACGGTAGCGAGCGCGACGTGCTGCCGGCCGCCGGCACCCTGGTGGTGTTCATGTCCGCCGATTTCCCCCACGAGGTGCTGGCGGCCAGCCGCGAGCGGCTGTCGATCGCCGGCTGGTACCGTCGGCGCGGCAGCGCGCCGCTGTAGCCAGCGGCGATTTGCGCCGCGCAGAAACGCAGAAGGGAGGCCAGTGGCCTCCCTTCTGCATTCACCCGGACGGGATCAGAACAGTACGCGGCAGCGGATGGTGCCGTTGACTGCCTGCAGCTTCTGCTGGGCCAGGTCGGAGTACTCGGCGTCGACGTCGATCACCACGTAGCCGACCTTCTCGTTGGTCTGCAGGAACTGGCCGGCGATGTTGATGCCGTTGTCGGCGAACACCTTGTTGATCTCGCTCATCACACCGGGGATGTTCTGGTGGATGTGCAGCAGGCGGTGCTTGCCCGGGTGCGACGGCAGGGCCACTTCGGGGAAGTTGACCGAGGACACCGAGGTGCCGTTGTCGCTGTACTTGACCAGCTTCTCGGCCACTTCCAGGCCGATGTTGGCCTGCGCCTCGGCAGTGGAGCCGCCGATGTGCGGGGTGAGGATCACGCGATCCAGGCCGCGCAGCGGGCTCTCGAACTCCTCGTCGTTGGACTTGGGCTCGACCGGGAACACGTCGATGGCGGCGCCGATCAGGTGCTCGTCCTTGATCGCCTCGGCCAGGTGGTCCAGCTCGACCACGGTGCCGCGCGCGGCGTTGATCAGGATGCCGCCCTTCTTCATCGCGCGGATTTCCTTCTCGCCGATCATCCACTGGGTGGACGGCAGCTCCGGCACGTGCAGCGAGACGATGTCGCACAGGCCCAGCAGCTCGTGCAGCGAGCCGATCTGCTGCGCGTTGCCGATCGGCAGCTTGGTCACCACGTCGTAGAAGTACACCTGCATGCCCATCGCCTCGGCCAGCACCGACAGCTGGGTGCCGATCGAGCCGTAGCCGACGATGCCCAGCTTCTTGCCGCGGATCTCGAAGGAGTTGGCCGCCGACTTGATCCAGCCGCCGCGGTGACAGGAAGCGTTCTTCTCCGGGATGCCGCGCAGCAGCAGGATGGCCTCGGCCAGCACCAGCTCGGCCACCGAGCGGGTGTTGGAATAGGGGGCGTTGAACACCGCGATGCCGCGTTCGCGGGCGGCGTTCAGGTTGACCTGGTTGGTGCCGATGCAGAAGCAGCCGACGGCGACCAGCTTCTTGGCGCAGTCGAAGACTTCCTCGGTCAGCTGGGTACGCGAGCGGATGCCGATGAAGTGCACGTCGGCGATCTTTTCCTTCAGTTCGTCGCCCGACAGCGCGCCCTTCAGGTACTCGATGTTGGTGTAGCCGGCGGCCTTGAGGGTATCCACGGCGTTCTGATGCACACCTTCGAGAAGAAGGAACTTGATCTTGCTCTTGTCGAGAGAGGTCGTCTTGCTCATCTGCGTAAACCTGTTGTCCCGGGGGTTGTCTGGGCGGTGGACAGCGCGGGCTGTGCCGACCCGCAAGTCGGCGGCGGGCGCGATTGGCGGGGGCCGTATGCTACCATAGCGCCCCCGCCACGCGCCCCATCCCCGAGCATGAAGCCTGCTCAGGGTGACCATGAACCGCCCGAGATTTCCGCAGATGACCCAAGCTGCCCTGATCGAAGAACTCAAGACCCTGGTCGAGCCCGGCAAGGTGCTGACCGACGCCGATTCCCTGGATGCCTACGGCAAGGACTGGACCAAGCAGTTCGCCCCGGCCCCCCTGGCCATCGCCTTCCCGAAATCCATCGAGGAAGTGCAGGCCATCGTGCGCTGGGCCAACGAGCGCAAGGTCGCCCTGGTGCCCTCGGGCGGGCGCACCGGCCTGTCGGCCGGCGCCGTCGCCGCCCACGGCGAGGTGGTGGTGGCCTTCGACTACATGAACAAGATCGTCGAGTTCAACGCCTTCGACCGCACCGTGGTGTGCCAGGCCGGGGTGGTCACCGAGC
The DNA here is from genome assembly GCF_900105885.1 of Pseudomonas guangdongensis. NCBI lineage: Bacteria > Pseudomonadati > Pseudomonadota > Gammaproteobacteria > Pseudomonadales > Pseudomonadaceae > Geopseudomonas > Geopseudomonas guangdongensis. Next base: position 908,199 of record NZ_LT629780.1, read on the forward strand.
AGCTGCAGAACTTCGCCGAGGAGCAGGGCCTGTACTACCCGGTGGACTTCGCCTCGGCCGGCTCCAGCCAGATCGGCGGCAACATCGGCACCAATGCCGGCGGCATCAAGGTGATCCGCTACGGCATGACCCGCAACTGGGTGGCCGGCATGAAGGTGGTCACCGGCGCCGGCGAGATCCTCGAACTCAACCGCGACCTGATCAAGAACGCCACCGGCTACGACCTACGCCAGCTGTTCATCGGTGCCGAGGGCACCCTGGGCTTCGTGGTGGAAGCGACCATGCGCCTGGAGCGCGCGCCGAAGAACCTCACCGCGATGGTGCTCGGCGCGCCGGATCTCGACTCGATCATGCCGGTGCTGCACGCCTTCCAGAGCAAGATCGACCTGACCGCCTTCGAGTTCTTCTCCGACAAGGCACTGGCCAAGGTGCTGGCCCGCGGCGACGTGCCGCCCGCCTTCGAGACCGACTGCCCGTACTACGCGCTGCTCGAATTCGAGGCCAGCAGCGAGGAGGTGTCCAACGCCGCGCTGGAGCTGTTCGAGCACTGCGTCGAGCAGGGCTGGGTGCTCGACGGCGTGATGAGCCAGAGCGAGCAGCAGCTGCAGAACCTGTGGAAGCTGCGCGAGTACATCTCCGAGACCATCAGCCACTGGACCCCGTACAAGAACGACGTGTCGGTGACCGTCTCTAAGGTGCCGGCGTTCCTCAAGGAAATCGACGCCATCGTCGAGGCCAACTACCCCGACTTCGAGGTGATCTGGTTCGGCCACATCGGCGACGGCAACCTGCACCTGAACATCCTCAAGCCCGATGCGATGGCCAAGGAAGAGTTCTTCGCCAAGTGCGCCACGGTCAACCAGTGGGTGTTCGAGACCGTCGACAAGTACAACGGCTCGATCAGCGCCGAGCACGGCGTCGGCATGACCAAGCGCGACTACCTGGGCTACAGCCGCTCGCCGGAAGAGATCGCGCTGATGAAGGCCATCAAGGCGGTGTTCGACCCCAACGGCATCATGAACCCCGGCAAGATCTTCGCCTGACCCGCAGCGGGGCGGCAGCCGCAGCGCGGAGCCCGCCCCGCCCGCCACCCCGGATTACCAGGAGCCTGTCATGAGCTACCAGCACCAGTACCTCGACGGCACGCGCATCCACTTCCCGCTGGGCAAGGTGGTCTGCGTCGGGCGCAACTACGCCGAACACGCCCGCGAGCTGAACAACCCGATCCCCGAGGAGCCGCTGCTGTTCATCAAGCCGGCCAGCGCGGCGGTCGAACTGGAAGGCGGCTTCGCCATCCCCGAGGGGCGCGGCGAGGTGCACTACGAGGCGGAGATCGCCGTACTGATCGGCAAGCCGCTGTCGCGCCAGCCGGGCGACGAGGAAATCCGCGACGCCATCAGCGGTTTCGGCGTGGCCCTCGACCTAACCCTGCGCGAGGTTCAGGCGCGCCTCAAGGCCAAGGGCCATCCGTGGGAAATCGCCAAGGCCTTCGACGGCGCCTGCCCGCTGTCGCCCTTCGTGCCCGGCGACGCCGTCGAGGACCTGGGCGACATCGGCGTGCGCCTGAGCATCGACGGCGAGCTGCGCCAGGACGGCAACAGCCGCGACATGCTGACCCCGATCCTCGACCTGCTGCGCTACATCAGCGGCCACTTCTCCCTGCAACCGGGCGACGTGGTGCTCACCGGCACCCCGGCCGGGGTCGGCATCCTGCAGCGCGGCAACCGCCTGCTGCTGGAACTGGGCGACCTGTGCCGCGTCGAGAGCCGCGTGCTCTGAGCCCTGTCCGCGCCGGCCGCCGCTGACCGCGGCCGGCGCGCCTTCACGAAGTTTTCATCCGCCGCGCGGCATCCTCCGGCACCCGCCACCGCTACAACCCTGCCGAGTGCCCCGCCACCATGCCCGCGCCCGTCCGCCGCCCGCTCCTGCGCCGCCTGTCCGCTGCCGTCCTGCTGTGCCTGCTGATCGCCCTGCCGCTCGCCGCCCACCTGCTGCACTGGGACGACCAGCTGCGCCTGTACTGGCAGGAGCGCTCGACCGGCGCCGAACAGCGCGCCGCCGGCATCTGGCTGCCGGACTATCGCCTGGCGCTGGAGCGCGAGCTGCCCGGCCTGGCCGGCGACGAGACCTCCGGGCTGACCTGGAACGCGCCGACCGGCACCCTGTTCACCGTCACCGGCAAGCACCCGCAACTGGTCGAGCTGGCCACCGACGGCCGCATCCTGCGGCGCATCCGCCTCGCCGGCGTGGCCGATCCGGAAGCGGTCGAGTCCCTCGGCGACGGCCGCCTGGCCATCGTCGACGAGCGCCGCCGCCTGCTGACGGTGTTCCCCCTGCCCGCCACCGACGAGCCCCTCGACCTCGCCGCCTGGCCCCAGTACGACCTGGGCTTCGCCGAGGCCGGCAACAAGGGCTTCGAGGGGCTGGCCTGGGAGCCGCGCCGCCAGCGCCTGCTGCTGGCCAAGGAGCGCGACCCGCTGGGCCTGTTCGAGCTGCCGCTGCCGAGCGGGCCGAGCGCCGCCGTCAGCCTCGCCGCGCTCCCCTCCGCGTTCCTGCCGATGCGCGACCTGTCGTCGCTGGCCATCGATCCGCGCAGCGGCCACCTACTGTTGCTCTCCGACGAGTCGCGCCTGCTGCTCGAACTCGACCTCGACGGCCAGCCGCGCAGCTTCATAGCCCTGCGCGGCGGCCGGCACGGCCTGAGCACCAGCATCGAACAGGCCGAGGGCGTGGCGATGGACGACGCCGGCAACATCTACCTGGTCGGCGAGCCGAACCGCTTCTACGTGTTGCGCAAGACCGCCGGCACGGAACCGCATTAAGGAAAGATTCATCCAAGAGAGACATGCTCGGCACTCATCGAGTGCCGAGCCCCCTCTCCCATGCACCGCGCCCTGCCGACCATGCCCAGACTCCTGCCCCACCTGCGCCGCCTGCCCTGGCTGCTCGCCGCCCTGAGCCTGCTGCTCCTGCTGGCCTTCGCCCAGTACCTGCGGCTGTTCGAGCGCGGCTGGTTCTTCGTCCAGGAATGGCGGCACGCCGCCGAATGGCGCGCGCGCTCGCTCTGGCTGCCCGACTACCGGGTGGAGATCGAGGCGCAGGCGGTCGAGGGGCTGGACGACGACATCTCCGCGCTGACCTTCGATCCCGAGCGGCGCAGCCTGTTCACCGTCACCAACGCCAATCCGGAAGTCCTCGAACTGTCCCTGGACGGGCGCCTGCTGCGGCGCATCGCCCTGCGCGGCTTCGGCGATCCGGAGGCCATCGAGTACATCGCCCCCGGCCTCTACGTGATCAGCGACGAGCGCGATCAGCGCCTGTTCAAGGTGCGCATCGACGACGCCACCACCCGCCTGGACGCCGCCGACAGCCAGCAGCTGGCGCTAGGCATCGGCCGTAACGGCAACAAGGGCTTCGAGGGGCTGGCCTACGACCGCGCCGGCCAGCGCCTGTTCGTCGCCAAGGAGCGCGACCCGCTGCGCATCTACGAGATCCGCGGCTTCCCCCATGTCGACGCCGGGCAGCCGCTGGCCGTGCAGGTGAGCGACGATCCGCAGCGCGACGCCCGCCTGTTCGTCCGCGACCTGTCCAGCCTGCAGTACGACCCGCGCAGCGGCCATCTGTTGGCGCTGTCCGACGAGTCGCGGCTGATCATCGAGCTGGACACCACCGGGCGGCCGGTCAGCAGCCTGTCGCTGCGGGCCGGCCGGCACGGCCTGCGCCAGTCGGTGCCGCAGGCCGAGGGCATCGCCCTGGACGACGCCGGCAACCTCTATCTGGTCAGCGAGCCCAACCTGTTCTACCGCTTCGCCAGGCCGGCCGACTGAACTCAGCCCAGCGTCTCGTCGATCAGCTGCGCTTCGGGGGCGTATTTCTGCACCGACTCGATGCCCTGGTTGCAGCTGGCGGCGCTGGCGTACATCTGGCTCTGGCCGACGACCTGGCCATTGGTCGCCTTGAGCACGAAGTAGGGCCGCCCGTCCTTGGCGGTCAGCGGCTCGAAGGCCCCGGCGCGCGCGGCGTTGCGGCGCACCGAATCGATGCCCTTGAGCGCCGAGTCCTTGGCCTTGTAGTGCTCGCTGCTGAGGATCGTTTGGCCGTTGCCGGCCTCCAGGTTGAAGTGGTACTGGCCGTTGCTGCCCTTCTTCAGACGGAATTTGCCGGACATGTCCTGTCTCCTCGCATGGCGGATGTGCCTGCGATAAAGCTAGACGCGACAGGCGCAGGCTGCGCGATGCGGCAGCGCGCGGGCAGAAAAAACGCCGGGCTGCACAGGCAGGCCGGCGTCGAGGCGCGCGGTGCGGCTCAGCGCTGCAGGCTGCGCACGCCCTCGGCGGTGCCGAGCAGCAGCAGGTCGGCCGGGCGGGCGGCGAACAGGCCGTTGGTGACCACGCCGACGATGTTGTTGATGCGCTGCTCCAGCGCCACCGCATCGCCGACCAGCAGGTTGTGCACGTCGAGGATCACGTTGCCGTTGTCGGTGACGAAGCCCTCGCGGTACACCGGGTCGCCGCCCAGCTTGACCAGCTCGCGGGCCACATGGCTGCGCGCCATCGGCAGCACTTCCACCGGCAGCGGATAACCGCCGAGGCGCTCGACCAGCTTGCTCTGGTCGGCGATGCAGACGAAGGTCTTGGCCACCGCCGCGACGATCTTCTCGCGGGTCAGCGCGCCGCCGCCGCCCTTGACCAGCTGCAGATGGGCGTCGGCCTCGTCGGCGCCGTCCACGTAGAACTCCAGCTCCGGCACGCTGTTGAGGTCGTAGACCGGGATGCCGTGGCTCTTCAGGCGCGCCGCGGTGGCCTCGGAGCTGGCCACCGCGCCGTCGAAGTCGTGACGGATCTTCGCCAGCGCGTCGATGAAGCAGTTGGCGGTGGAACCGGTACCGACGCCGACGATGCTCTTGGCATCGAGACGCGGGTGGATGAAATCGACGGCGGCCTGGGCCACCGCCTGCTTGAGCTGATCCTGGTTCATGGCGGGTTCCGCAAAGGGGGGAAAGTGGCCGGCATTATAGCCCCAAGCACCCGCGGCGCGGCCCGCGCGGTTGGCCGAGCGGCAAGCGCAGGAGTAGACTCGGGCGATTGTGCATAGCCCGCCTGCGACCCCTCCCATGCTCGAACAGTACGTCAAGAAGATGCTCACCTCGCCCGTCTACGACGTGGCGGTGGAAACCCCCCTGCAACCGGCCCGCAGCCTCTCCGAGCGGCTCAACAACCAGATCCTGCTCAAGCGCGAGGACCTGCAGCCGGTGTTCTCCTTCAAGATCCGCGGCGCCTACCACAAGGCCGCGCTGCTCAGCGAGGAGGAGAAGGCGCGCGGAGTGATCGCCGCCTCGGCCGGCAACCACGCCCAGGGCCTGGCCCTGGCGGCGAAGAAGCTCGGCATCAAGGCGGTCATCGTCATGCCCAAGACCACCCCGGACATCAAGGTCCAGGCGGTGCGCGCGCGCGGCGCGCGGGTGGTGCTGCACGGCGAGGCGTTCCCCGAGGCGCTGGCGCACTGCCTGAAGCTGGTCGAGGAGAAGGGCTACACCTTCGTCCATCCCTACGACGACCCCGAGGTGATCGCCGGGCAGGGCACCGTGGCCATGGAAATCCTCCGCCAGCAACCGGGCCGGCTGGACGCGATCTTCGTGCCGGTCGGCGGCGGCGGCCTGATCGCCGGCATCGCCGCCTACGTCAAGTACCTACGCCCGGACATCAAGGTGATCGGCGTCGAGCCGGAGGAGTCCGACTGCCTGCGCGCCGCCATGGCCGCCGGCGAGCGCGTGGTACTGAGCCAGGTCGGGCTGTTCGCCGACGGCGTGGCGGTGGCGCAGATCGGCGCCGAGACCTTCCGCATCTGCCGCGAGCACGTCGACGAGGTGATCACCGTGAGCACCGACGAGATCTGCGCGGCGATCAAGGACATCTACGACGACACCCGCTCGATCACCGAGCCGGCCGGCGCCCTCGGCGTGGCCGGGATCAAGCGCTACGTGCAGCGCGAAGGCGTATCCGGGCAGACCCTGGTGGCCATCGACTCGGGCGCCAACGTCAACTTCGACCGCCTGCGCTACGTCGCCGAGCGCGCCGAGCTGGGCGAGCAGCGCGAGGCGATCATCGCGGTGACCATCCCGGAGAGGCCGGGCAGCTTCAAGGCCTTCTGCCAGGCCATCGGCAAGCGCTCGATCACCGAGTTCAACTACCGCTACAACCGCCCCGACCAGGCGCACATCTTTGTCGGCGTGCAGACCCACCCGGAGAACGACCCGCGCGAGCAACTGGTGAACCTGCTGCGCGAGCAGGGCTTCCCGGTGCTCGACCTAACCGACAGCGAGCTGGCCAAGCTGCACATCCGCCATATGGTCGGCGGCCATGCGCCGGGCGCGCAGAACGAGCGGGTGTTCCGCTTCGAGTTCCCCGAACGTCCCGGCGCGCTGTTCAACTTCCTCAACAAGCTCGGCGGGCGCTGGAACATCTCGATGTTCCACTACCGCAACCACGGCGCCGCCGATGGCCGCGTGCTGGTCGGCCTGCAGGTGCCGGACGGCGAGCTGGCGCTGCTCACCGAAGCCCTCGACGCCATCGGCTATCCCTACTGGTGCGCCAGCGACGATCCGGCCTACCGGCTGTTCCTCGGCAACTGCCCGGGCGAGCCGAACTGAGCCGGCGCGGCAGCGCGCAACGGCGCCGTCGCGCGCGTTGCCGCTGTCGCGGGCTTTGTGGAACAATCCGGGGATATCTGTATCCGAGGTGTCTGCCGTGATCGATTCCGATGGCTTCCGACCCAATGTCGGCATCATCCTCGCCAATGAGGTCGGCCAGGTCATGTGGGCGCGGCGCATCAACCAGGATGCCTGGCAGTTCCCCCAGGGCGGCATCAACCCGCAGGAGTCGCCGGAAGAAGCGCTGTTTCGCGAGCTGAACGAGGAAGTCGGCCTGGAGCCGCACGATGTGCGCATCCTCGCCTGCACCCGCGGCTGGCTGCGCTATCGTCTGCCGCAGCGCCTGGTGCGCACCCACAGCCAGCCGCTGTGCATCGGCCAGAAACAGAAGTGGTTCCTGCTGCGCCTGACCGGCGACGAACAGCGGGTGCGCATGGACCTCACCGGCAAACCGGAATTCGATGGCTGGCGCTGGGTCAGCTACTGGTACCCGCTGGGCCAGGTGGTGTCCTTCAAGCGCGAAGTGTACCGTCGTGCCCTCAAGGAGCTGGCTCCGCGCCTGCCCGTCCGCGACTGACCGAGACTGACCGAACTACAGGAGCGCCGCCCCTTTGACCATGCTCAACACGCTGCGCAAGATCATCCAGGAGGTCAACTCGGCCCAGGATCTGAACACCGCCCTGACGATCATCGTCGAGCGCGTGCGCGCCGCCATGGGCACCCAGGTCTGTTCGGTCTACCTGCTCGACCCGCAGAGCAACCGCTTCGTGCTGATGGCCACCGAGGGCCTCAACAAGGCCGCCATCGGCCGGGTCAGCATGGCCCCCAGCGAGGGGCTGGTCGGTCTGGTCGGCACCCGCGAGGAGCCGCTCAACCTCGAAGACGCCGCCAGCCACCCGCGCTACCGCTACTTCGCCGAAACCGGCGAGGAGCGCTACGCCTCCTTCCTCGGCGCGCCGATCATCCACCACCGGCGGGTGATGGGCGTGCTGGTGGTGCAGCAGAAGGAGCGCCGCCAGTTCGACGAGGGCGAGGAAGCCTTCCTGGTCACCATGAGCGCCCAGCTCGCCGGCGTGATCGCCCACGCCGAGGCTACCGGCTCGATCCGCGGCCTCGGCAAGCAGGGCAAGGCCACCCCCGACACCCGCTTCATCGGCGTGCCCGGCTCGCCCGGCGTGGCCCTCGGCACCGGTGTGGTGGTGCTGCCGCCGGCCGATCTGGAAGTGGTCCCGGACCGCCCGATCGACGACATCGACGGCGAGATCGCCTACTTCTACAACGCCATCGAGGCGGTACGGAAGGACATGCGCGAGCTGTCCGCGCGCCTGTCCAGCCAGCTGCGCCAGGAAGAGCGCGCGCTGTTCGACGTCTACCTGATGATGCTCGACGACGCCTCCATCGCCGGCGAGGTGGTCAAGGTCATCGAGACCGGCCAGTGGGCCCAGGGCGCCCTGCGCCAGGTGGTCAACGGCCACGTCAAGCGCTTCGAGCTGATGGACGACGCCTACCTCAGCGAGCGCGCCTCGGACGTCAAGGACATCGGCCGGCGCATCCTCGCCTACCTGCAGCAGGCGCGCCAGCAGGCGCTGGTCTACCCGGACAACACCATCCTGGTCAGCGAGGAGCTGTCGCCGGCGATGCTCGGCGAGGTGCCGCCCGGCAAGCTGGTCGGCCTGGTTTCGGTGACCGGCTCGAGCAACTCCCACGTCGCCATCCTCGCCCGCGCCATGGGCATCCCCACGGTGATGGGCGCGGTCGACCTGCCCTACGCCATGCTCGACGGCATCGAGCTGATCGTCGACGGCTACCGCGGCGACGTGTTCACCAACCCCTCCCACGGCCTGCGCCGCCAGTTCGCCGAGATCGCCGAGGAGGAGCGCCAGCTCAACCTCGGCCTCGACGCGCTCAGGAGCCTGCCCTGCGAAACCCTCGACGGCCACCACATGCCGCTGTGGGTCAACACCGGGCTGTTCGCCGACGTGGCCCGCGCCCAGGAGCGCGGCGCCGAGGGCGTCGGCCTGTACCGCAGCGAAGTGCCGTTCATGACCAACGAGCGCTTCCCCGGCGAGAAGGAGCAGGCGGCGATCTACCGCCAGCAGCTGGCCGCCTTCCACCCGCTGCCGGTGACCATGCGCACCCTGGACATCGGCGGCGACAAGGCGCTGTCCTACTTCCCGATCAAGGAAGAGAACCCGTTCCTCGGCTGGCGCGGCATCCGCATCACCCTCGACCACCCGGAGATCTTCCTGGTCCAGGCGCGCGCCATGCTCAAGGCCAGCGAGGGCCTGAACAACCTGCGCATCCTGCTGCCGATGATCAGCGGCCTGGCCGAGCTGGAAGAGGCCCAGCGCCTGCTGCAGCGCGCCTGGAGCGAGGTGCGCGAGGAAGGCTTCGACGTGCCGATGCCGCCGGTCGGGGTGATGATCGAGATCCCCGCCGCGGTGTTCCAGACCCGCGAGCTGGCCCGCCGGGTCGACTTCCTCTCGGTCGGCTCCAACGACCTGACCCAGTACCTGCTGGCGGTGGACCGCAACAACCCGCGGGTCGCCAGCCTCTACGACTACCTGCACCCCTCGGTGCTGCAGGCGCTCAAGCGGGTGGTCGACGACGCCCACGGCGTCGGCAAGCCGGTGAGCATCTGCGGCGAGATGGCCGGCGATCCGGCCGCCGCCGTGCTGCTGATGGCCATGGGCTTCGACTCGCTGTCGATGAACGCCACCAACCTGCCCAAGGTGAAGTGGCTGCTGCGCCAGCTGTCGCTGGCCCAGGCCGGCGAGCTGCTCGGGCGCATCCTCGATCTGGAACACCCCCAGGCTACCCATGCCCTGCTGCAGCAGACCCTGCGCGACCTGGGCCTGGGGCGCATGCTCAACCCGGTCGGCGGTCTGCCGGCCTGAGTCCCGCGCTGCGCGGCGATCCGGCGGCGCGGTCCGGCACCGCCTCCGGAGCGGGCCGCGTGCCGGTTGGAGCGCTGCGCGGCCATCCGTTACCATGCCGCCTTTAGTCGAAGGGGCGCGCGATGGAATTTCTTCTCTACCTGCTGCTGGGTGCCGCGGCCGGCGTGTTGGCCGGGCTGTTCGGCGTCGGCGGCGGCCTGATCATCGTGCCGGTGCTGGTCTACAGCTTCCAGGCCCAGGGTTTCGCCCCGGAAGTGCTCACCCACATGGCGGTCGGCACCTCGCTGGCGACCATCGCCTTCACCTCGATCAACTCGATCCGCGCCCACCAACGGCGCGGCGCGGTGCGCTGGGAGATCGTCCGCTGGCTGACCCTCGGCATCCTCGGCGGCAGCGTGCTCGGCGGCCTGACCGCCTCCTGGCTGCATGGCGACCTGCTGCAGAAGGTCATCGGCGTGTTCGCCATCAGCATGGCCGCGCAGATGACCTTCAACCTGCAGCCCAAGGCCAGCGGCGGCGTGCCCGGCAAGGCCGGCCTCGGCGTCGCCGGCACGCTGATCGGCTGGGCCTCGGCGATCATCGGCATCGGCGGCGGCTCGCTGACCGTGCCCTTCCTCAGCTGGCGCAGCGTGCCGATGCAGCAGGCGGTGGCCACCTCGGCGGCCTGCGGCCTGCCGATCGCCGTGGCCAGCGCGCTGAGCTTCATCTGGCTGGGCCAGGGCGAGGCGCAGCTGCCGGACTGGAGCCTGGGCTTCGTCTACCTGCCGGCGGTGCTCGGCATCGCCGCCACCTCGATGTTCTTCGCCCGCTTCGGCGCGCAGCTGGCGCACAAGCTGTCGCCGCTGCTGCTCAAACGCCTGTTCGCCCTGCAGCTGCTGGGCGTCGGCCTGAATTTCCTGCTCTGATCCCTTCCGAGGAGTGACCATGCTGGTTTTCCCGCAGATCGACCCGGTGGCTATCGCCCTCGGCCCGCTGAAGATCCACTGGTACGGCCTGATGTATCTGGTCGGCATCGGCGGCGCCTGGCTGCTGGCGACCCGCCGGCTGGCGCAGTTCGACCCGGCCTGGAACCGCGACAAGCTGTCCGACCTGGTGTTCTGGGTGGCCTGCGGGGTGATCCTCGGCGGGCGCTTCGGCTACGTGGTGTTCTACAACTTCGAGCAGTTCCTGGCCGATCCGCTGTGGCTGCTGCGCATCTGGGAAGGCGGCATGTCGTTCCACGGCGGCCTGCTCGGGGTGATGCTGGCGGTGTGGTGGTTCGGCAAGCGCAACGGCAAAGGCTTCTTCGCCCTGATGGACTTCATCGCCCCGCTGGTGCCGCTGGGCCTGGGCGCCGGGCGGATCGGCAACTTCATCAACGCCGAGCTGTGGGGCAAGCCCACCGACCTGCCGTGGGCCATGCTGTTCCCGGCCTGGAGCGACCCGCAGCAGCTGGCCCGCCACCCCTCGCAGCTCTACCAGTTCGCCCTCGAAGGGGTGGCGCTGTTCGCCATCCTCTGGCTGTACTCGCGCAAGCCGCGCCCGACCATGGCGGTGTCCGGACTGTTCGCCGCCTGCTACGGCGCCTTCCGCTTCCTCGTCGAGTTCGTCCGCGTGCCGGACGCCCAGCTCGGCTACCTGGCCGGCGGCTGGCTGACCATGGGCCAGATCCTCAGCCTGCCGATGATCCTCGGCGGCCTGGGCCTGATGCTCTGGGCCTACCGGCGCACCGCCCGCTGAACCTGCAGGGTGGGCAACGCGCGCAGCGATTGCCCGCCTTTCGGCCGGAACCGCTAGAAAACCGCGGCGCGGGTTTTCTACCCTACGCCCCCTGAGATTCCCCCACCCTCTTGCCCCGAGCCCTGCCATGAAACAGTACCTCGACCTGATGCGCCGCGTGCGCGAGACCGGCACCTTCAAGGCCGACCGTACCGGCACCGGTACCTGGAGCGTGTTCGGCCACCAGATGCGCTTCGACCTGGCCGACGGCTTCCCGCTGGTCACCACCAAGAAGTGCCACCTGAAATCCATCGTCCACGAGCTGCTGTGGTTCCTCAAAGGCGACACCAACATCCGCTACCTGCAGGACCACGGCGTGCGCATCTGGGACGAATGGGCCGACGAGCACGGCGAGCTGGGCCCGGTATACGGCTACCAGTGGCGCTCCTGGCCGGCGCCCAACGGCGAGTCCATCGACCAGATCGCCAACCTGATCGCGATGATCAAGAACAACCCGGACTCGCGGCGACTGATCGTCTCGGCGTGGAACCCGGCGCTGGTCGAGCAGATGGCCCTGCCGCCCTGCCACTGCCTGTTCCAGTTCTACGTCGCCGACGGCAAATTGAGCTGCCAGCTGTACCAGCGCAGCGCGGACATCTTCCTCGGCGTGCCGTTCAACATCGCCAGCTACGCGCTGCTGACGATGATGGTCGCCCAGGTCTGCGATCTCGCCCCCGGCGAATTCGTCTGGAGCGGCGGCGACTGCCACCTGTACGCCAACCACCTGGAGCAGGCCGACCTGCAGCTGTCGCGCGAGCCGCTGCCGCTGCCGCAGATGAAGCTCAACCCCGCGGTGAAGGACCTGTTCGCCTTCCGCTTCGAGGACTTCGAGCTGCAGAACTACCAGGCCCACCCGCACATCAAGGCCGACGTCGCGGTCTGACGGGCACCGGAAACGACGAGGCCCCGCCCGGCAGTGCCGGACGGGGCCTCGTCGCATTCGCGGACAGCCCTCAGAAGCTGAGCAGCCACAGGCTGATCCCGGGGAACAGGGCCAGCAGCACGATGCGCAGCAGGTCGGAGGTGATGAAGGGGATCACCCCGCGGGCGGTTTCCGCCAGCGGCACGTTGCCGGCGGCGCGCTGGACGATGAACAGGTTCATCCCCAATGGCGGCGTCACCAGACCGATCTCCACCACCATCAGGGCGAGGATGCCGAACCAGATCGACTTCTCGGACGGGTCCAGGCCGAAGAAGTCCAGGCCCATGATCACCGGGTAGAAGATCGGGATGGTCAGCAGGATCATCGCCAGCGAGTCCATCACGCAGCCGAGCAGCAGGTAGAGGACGAGGATCGCCGCCAGCACCAGCATCGGCGCCAGGCCGCTGTTCTTCACCCACTCGGCCAGCTCGTTGGGCATCTGGGTCAGCGCCAGGCCGGAGTTGAGCAGGTCGGCGCCGAGCAGCACGAGGAAGATCATCGCGGTGGTTTCCGCGGTGCCGAGCAGGCTGGTGCGGATGCCGTCCCAGCGCATGCCGCCCTGGATCACCGCGAGGATGCCGCAGGCCGCGGCGCCGATGGAGGCCGCCTCGGTGGGGTTGGACCAGCCGCCGTAGATGCCGACGATCACCACGGTGAACACGCCGATCACCGGCAGCACGTTGACGAACGCCTTGATCCGCTCGGCCGTGCTGGCCTTGGCCTGCTCCTGATCGTGGCCGCCTTCGCGGGCGACCATGATGCGCAGCACCACCATGTAGCCGATCACCGCGAGGATGCCGGGAATCACCGCGGCGACGAACAGCTTGGCGATCGACTCCTGGGTCAGCACCGCGTAGATGATCAGCGGCACCGACGGCGGGATCAGGATGCCCAGGGTGCCGCCGGCCGCCACGGTGGCGGTGGCCAGGCGGCCGGAATAGTTGTGCCGGCGCAGTTCCGGCAGGGCCACGTGGCTCATGGTTGCCGCGGTGGCCAGCGAGGAGCCGCAGATCGCGCCGAAGCCGGCGCAGGCGCCGATCGCCGACATGCCCAGGCCGCCCTTCCAGTGGCCGACGAAGGCCGCCGCGCAGCGGAAGATCGCCCGCGACAGGCCGCCGTGGGTGGCGAACTGGCCCATCAGCACGAACAGCGGGATCACCGCCAGGTCGTAGTTGGACAGCCGCGAGTAGGCGAGGTTGTTGAGGGTGAACAGCAGCGCGTTGATATCGCCGGAGTTCACCGCCAGGAAGCAGACCGCGCCGCCGATCAGCATGGTGATGCCGATGTGCACGCGCAAAACCAGCAGGGTCAGGGTAACGGCCAGGCCGATCAGGCCAAGACTCAGACCGCTCATGAACGACCTCCATGGGTCAGGCAGTGGGCGACCCGCCAGGCGCTGGCCAGCGCCAGCAGGGTCAGGCTGGGCACGATCAGCGCCAGCGGAATCCACATGGGGATCGACAGCAGGGTGGACACGTCGCCGTACTCCAGGTTGTCGAGCAGTTGCAGCGCGGTGCGCCAGGCGAGGATCAGCGCGGCGAGCATGCACAGGCTGTGGCCGATGGCGTCCAGACCGCGCTGCACGCAGCCCGGCAGCTTCATGGTGAAGGTGTCGACCTTGATGTGCAGGCCGCGCATCTCGCACAGCGGCAGGAAGGCGGCGATGGCGATGGACGCGCCGATCTCCATCAGCTCGATGTCGCCGCGGATCGGCTCGGCGAACAGCTTGCGGCCGATGATCGACACCAGCGACATGTTGATCAGCGCCAGCAGCACCACGCCGCCGGCCAGGGCGAAGAATTGGCAGACCCGATAAAGAACGCGGCCCCAGGGGCCGCGTTGCAGTTCCAGGTCGCCTTCGAAGGAAAGCGACTCAGCCATGGTCGTTTACCGTGCCGCCTGGGCCGAGGACGAGGCCTGGGCCGCGGCGATGCCGCGCACGCCCTGCAGCAGGGCATTGCCGTCGACGCCCTTGGCGGCGACTTCCTTGACCCAGTTCTGCGCCACCGGCTCGGCGGCCTTCTGCATGGCCGCGTAGTTGTCGGCGCTGATGTTGACGATCTGCTCGGCCGGAGTGGCCTGGATGGCGCTCTCCATGTGCTTGTCCCAGACGCCGCTGATCATGTTGTTGAGGGCCTCGCCGCTGTTGCGTTCGAGGATCTCCTGCAGGTCCTTGGGCAGGCTGGCGAACTTCTTCTCGTTCATCAGCATGGTCAGCACGGTGCTGGTCAGCGACGGCGAGCCGGCCGGCGGCTCGCTGTGGAAGCGGGTCACCTCGTCGACCTTGACGTCGCGGATGGTGCTCCAGGTGAACAGCACGCCGTCGATCACGCCCTTGGACAGCGATTCAGTCATCTGCGGCGGCGGCATGCTCACCGGCGCGGCGCCGAAGGATTCGACCAGCAGCGCGGAGGCGCGGTGCGAGGCGCGCAGCTTCATGCCCTTGAGGTCGTCGAGGCTGGTGATCGCCTTGCTGCGGGTGTGGAAGCCCATGCCGCCGTCGCCGTGCATGGCCAGCACCTTGTAGCCCTTGAAGTCTTCCTTGGCGTACTGCTGGTAGAACTTCCAGATGATCGGGTCGCTGTTGCGCGCGCCGTAGGGCATCAGGAACGGCTGCTCGACCGCCTCGATGCGCGGGAACTTGCCCGGCGAGTAGGACGGCGCGGTCCAGACGATGTCGGCGACGCCGTTGCGCACCATGTCGGCGAGCTTGGCCGGGGTGCCGCCGAGCTGCATGGACGGGTAGATCTGGCATTCCAGGCGGCCGGCGGACTCTTCCTTGAGCTTGGCGCACCAGGGCTCGAACATCTCGCGCTGCTGGTAGGAAGTGGACGGCAGGAAGTGACCGAACTTGAGGGTGTAGGTCTCGGCAGCCTGGGCGGAGGCGGCACAAGCAACGGCGGTGACCAGGGCGGCCAGCTTGAGGCGGATCATGGGTTGCTCCCGAATTATTCTTGTATCGGCTTGTAGGGCTCTGAGGCTCTTGCCAGCACGCGGCATCGCGGGGCTTGCGGCGAGCCCTCACGCCGAGCATACCCAAAAAGGGATACGGATCAACAATAAAAAAGTCGATTCCAGTATCCCTTTTATCGCCATTCGACAGGCCGCCACCGGCGCGCCCGAGCGCTGCGGCACGCGGATCGCCACACGATATCCGCAGAAAGCCTCATCAAGGCTTTGGATCGGCTCTTTTCTGCGCTGCGCCATGCGATACGCAAAAGTACCGCCAAGATGACCGCCCGGCGCACCTATCGTGGCGCGCGCGAGGCCGACGCCGCGCTTCGGCGCTCAGCGCAGCCCGCCGAAGCGCTGGTAGAAGTTCTCGCCGGCTTCCGGCAGCGGGCCGTCGGCGGTTTCCAGCACCTGGTTCAGCCACTGCTCGGCCGGGGCATAGATCAGCCGGTAGATGTTGCGGCACAGCTGGCGCGCGGCGCGCCCTTCCCAGTCGCCGGGGAGCAGCTCGTCGGGCAGCTGCGGGTCGCGCAGCAGCAGCTTGCGGTATTCGTGGATCAGCAGGGTGCGGGCCAGGAAGCAGTCCTGCGGCTCGTGCCGGTCGGCCTCGCGCAGCGCCTGCCAGAGCGGGCGGAACAGCTGGATGAACTCGCTGTAGTGGGCGCCGAGGGCGTCGATCTTCCAGCTCTCACGCACCTGCAGGCGCAGCG
The DNA here is from genome assembly GCF_900105885.1 of Pseudomonas guangdongensis. Taxonomy (NCBI): domain Bacteria; kingdom Pseudomonadati; phylum Pseudomonadota; class Gammaproteobacteria; order Pseudomonadales; family Pseudomonadaceae; genus Geopseudomonas; species Geopseudomonas guangdongensis. The sequence goes on from NZ_LT629780.1 coordinate 924,087, forward strand.
CCCGCGAGGCCAGCACCTCCTGGGCGGTGGTCTCGAACAGGATGGTGTCGTCCAGCGCCTCCAGCTCCTGCAGGGTCGCCGCCACGTCGGCGCGGTCGCAGCGCGGGTTGGCCAGCACGGTCGGCGCCAGCGCGCCGAAGCCCTGCCACTCCAGCTCCTCGCGCACCTGCTTGCGCTTGTCCGCCTCCAGCTGGGAGAGCACCGCCAGGCACCAGGTGCCGTCCCAGGCCGGCAGACTGCTGGTATAGATGCGCTTGAAGGCCTTCTCGAAGCGCCGCCGGCCGGGGCCGGTGAGGCTGTAGTAGCTGCGCCGGCCGACCTTGTCGGCCTTCAGCCAGCCGTCCTTGGTCAGGCGGAACACCGAGGTGCGGATCAGCCGCTGGTTGATGCCCATGGGTTCGAGCAGCTGGATCAGGCTGCCCAGCCAGACGGCGCCGCCATGGGGTTCGACCGCATCGCCGTAGACGGTGACGATCAGCGAACTGGCACGGATGGGCGTCTGCTCCTGAAAGCGCTGGATCAGGTTGGCAAGAGGCAGGAGGGAGGTCATGTCTGCAGAGAATCGCTGGAAAAACGCGACTATACCTAGGGGGTCGGGACGAATGCTACAACCCGACTACTGCGCTCGGACATTGCGCCTGCGGGCCGCCCGGCGCGGCCCGCCATGGCACAGGCAGACAAGCACTTGGCAGGCACAGCAATGCAGCACGACCGGTCAGCCGGCAGACTCGAAGCAGCCAACCCTCCGCTCCAGCACAGCGGCCCGATAAATAGAACAGGGAGCCATCCCATGCGACTACCCCCTTTCCTTGCACGCACGACCCTGGCGCTCGGCATGGCGCTGGCCGGCGCCGCCCAGGCCGAACTGCCGGCGGAAGAACTCGGTCAGGTCACCCTGCCCTTCCCGCCGGAACCGCACCGCGCCTACGTCGTCGACGTCGAGTTCGAGAACATGATCGCCACCCGGGTCACCGTGATCGACCCGGACAACAAGCGCATGCTCGGCATGCTCAGCACCGGCGGCATGGCGCCGATGGTGCCCTCGCGCGACCAGAAGCGGCTCTATACCGCCGACACCTACTGGTCGCGCTACGTGCGCGGCACCCGCACCGACATGCTCACCGCCTGGGACAGCTCGACCCTATCGCCGCTGTGGGAGGTGGAGATTCCGCCCAAGCGCGCCAACAGCATCACCGAGCGCTACGCGCTGACCACCAGCAGCGACGACCGCTTCGTCTACATCTACAACTTCACCCCGTCGACCTCGGTCACCGTGGTCGACGTCCAGGCGCGCAAGGCCGTCAACGAGATCGCCATCAGCGGCTGCATCCTCAACTACCCGGTGGGCGCGCGGCGCTTCGCCTCGCTGTGCGGCGACGGCAGCCTGCAGGTGCTGACCCTCGACGACAACGGCAAGGAAGTCTCCCGCCACCAGACGCCGATGTTCGATCCCAACCAGGTGAAGATGGTCGAGCGCGCCGTGGCCAAGGGCGACACCTACTACTTCACCACCACCGAAGGCGTGGTCCACCCGGTCGACCTGTCCGGCGACAAGCCGAAGTTCCTGCCGACCTGGTCGCTGGTCAGCGAGGACGAGAAGAAGGCCGGCTGGGCGCCCGGCGGCTGGCAGATGATGGCGCTGGCGCCGCAGCTCGACCGCCTCTACGTGCTGATGCACCCCGACCACCAGCCGCTGATGTGGGAAGATCCGAGCACCATCGTCTGGGTCTACGACCTGAAGACCCGGAAGAAGATCGGCACCCTGGAGGCGCCCGGCCTGATGTGGAGCCTGCACGCCACCAGCGACGCCAACCCGCTGCTGCTCGGCACCACCGTCACCGGCGACATGGAAGTGTTCGATCTGAAGAGCGGCAAGCACACCGGCACCGTGGAGAAGGTCGCCAAGACGCCGACCCTGATCCAGAGCCACTGAGGAGGCCGCCATGCCCATCGACCCGATCCTGATCCACGCCTGCGCCCTGGCGCTGGCGGCGATCCTCGCCACCGCGGCGACCCACAAGCTGCGCGCGCCGCACTGGTTCGCCGCGCAGCTGCGGGCCTACGCGCTGCTGCCCGAGGCCCTGCTCGGCCCGGCGGCGCGGGTCCTGCCGCTGGTCGAGGGCGCCATCGCCGTGGCCCTGCTGCTGCCGGCGAGCCGCGCCGCGGCGGCGCTGGCGGGCGCGGCGCTGATGCTGGCGTACGCCGGCGCCATCGCCATCAACCTGCAGCGCGGTCGCCACGACATCGACTGCGGCTGCGCCGGCCCCGGCGCCAGCCAGCCGCTGCGCCCGGCGCTGCTGCTGCGCAACGCCGCGCTGCTCGGCCTGGCGCTGCTCGCCGCGCTGCCGCCGCTGTCCCGCTCGCTAGGCCTGTTCGACGGTTTCGTCGCCCTCGCCGCCGCGGCGGTCATCCTGCTGCTCTACGCGGCGGCCGACGGTCTGCTGACCAACGCCCCGCGCCTGCTCAAACTGACTGGAAGGTGAAACCATGGAAGCCCTGATCGTTTCCAACATCCTGCTGTGGGTCCTGCTGATCGTCCTGGCCTTCGTGCTGATGGGCCTGGTGCGCCAGATCGGCGTGCTGCACGCTCGCCTCGCCCCGGCCGGCGCCCTGGTGATCGACAAGGGCGTGGCGGTCAACGCCGCCGCGCCGCAGATCACCGCCGCCGACCGCAACGGCCGTCCGGTGAACTTCGGCTACCCCTCCGACCGCGGCCAGCTGTTGTTCTTCCTCTCGCCCAGCTGCCCGATCTGCAAGTCGCTGCTGCCGGCGGTCAAGGCCATCGCCAAGGCGCGCAGCGACCTCGACGTGGTCTACGTCAGCGACGGCGAGCCGGAAGCCCAGGCCGCGCTGATCCGCGAGTTCAAGCTGGACGACGCCGCCTACGTGGTCGGCCCGGAGGTCGGCATGACCTACCAGATCGGCAAGCTGCCCTACGCGGTACTGATCGATAAGGCCGGCACCCTGCGCGCCAAGGGCCTGGTCAACTCCCGCGAGCATCTGGACAGCCTGTTCGAGGCCGAGCAGATGGGCATCGCCTCCCTGCAGGACTACCTGCACAACCCCGACCACGCTCACGGCCACGACAACGCCGTGAAGATCCACCAATAAGAAGGCCCGAGGAGACTCCCGATGAAACTACTGGACATGCTGTTCGAGCGCTCCGCGCGCCGGGTCGCCGACGTCACCTCGCGCCGCCAGGCGCTGTCGCGCCTGGGCTCCTGGCTGGTGGCCGGCGCCGCCCTGCCGCTGCTGCTGCCCATCGACCGCGCCTCCAAGGCCCACGCCGAAACCGGCAACCCCGGCGATCCGGGCGATCCCAGCAACTGCGACTACTGGCGCCACTGCTCGGTGGACGGCTTCCTGTGCAGCTGCTGCGGCGGCACCACCACCAGCTGCCCGCCGGGCACCGAAGTGTCGCAGATCACCTGGGTCGGCACCTGCCGCAACCCGGCCGACGGCAAGAACTACGTGATCTCCTACAACGACTGCTGCGGCAAGCAGGCCTGCGGCCGCTGCGCCTGCACCCGCAACGACAGCGAGGAGCCGATGTACCGGCCGTTCAACAACAACGACGTCAACTGGTGCCTGGGCGCCAAGTCCAACAGCGTCTACAACTGCACCGTCTCGGTGATCCGCGGCGTCGCGTCGTGACCGGAGGTGCCGCCATGCGACTGCTGATCCTCGCCGGACTGGCCGCCGTGCTGGCGGCGCCGCCGGCGCTGGCCCGCGCCATTCCCGACCCGCAACAGAAACCGGCGCCCGGCAACGAGGCGCCGCAGACGCCGATCGCCCAGGCCGGCTACAGCGCGGCGACCAACTACCAGCTGCAGTGCCTGGGCTGCCACCTGACCCACGGCGAGGGCGCGCCGCGCAACGACACGCCACGGATGACCGGCTTCGTCGGCAACTTCCTGCGCGTCGAGGGCGGCCGCGACTTCCTGGTCCGCGTCCCCGGCGTGGCCCAGTCGGCGCTCAGCGACGCGCAGATCGCCGAGCTGCTCAACTGGATCCTCGATCCGCAGGGTATGGCCGGCGCCAGCACCCCGGCCGACTTCCGCCCCTACAGCGCCACGGAAGTCGGCCAGGTGCGCCGCCAGGCCCTGCTCAACCTGCCCGGCACCCGCGCCGAGCTGATCGCCCGGATGCGCGCGCAGGGCATCGCCATCGACGACGGCATGGGCACGCCGTAGCGCCTGCGGGCGAGTGCTGCGACACGACACGGGCCGGCTCATGCCGGCCCGTGTCGTTTGCGCGCAACCCCGCCACCGGACGCAGCGCCGGCCACAAAAAAACGGGCGGGGCATCGCTGCCCCGCCCGTCTTCCCGCTCAGCGGTCGTCGCCGCCGCCCGCTCCGTCAGTGGGCGATGCACACCGACTTGATCTCGGTATAGGCCTCGATCACCGCGCGGCCGAACTCGCGGCCGACGCCGGACTGCTTGACCCCGCCGAACGGCATGTTGGGGTCGAGCAGCACATGGGCGTTGACCCACACGGTGCCGGCCTCGATGCGCGGCACCAGGTTCATCGCCTTGGTCAGGTCGTTGGTCCACAGGCTGGCGGCCAGGCCGTATTCGCTGTCGTTGGCCAGGGCGATGGCCTCCTCGTCGCTGTCGAAGGCCAGCACCGAGAGCACCGGGCCGAACACCTCGTCGCGGGCGATGCCCATCTCCTGGCGCACGTCGGCCAGCACGGTGGGCTGCACGTAGAAGCCGGCGCCCTCCAGCGGCGTACCGCCGGCCACCACGCGGGCGCCCTCGGCGCGGGCCCGGGCGATGTGCTCCAGCACGCTCTGCTGCTGGCGGCGCGACACCAGCGGGTTGATCGCCGCGCTCGCATCCATGCCCGGCCCGACCTTCAGCGCGGCCACCGCCTCGCCCAGCCGGGCGACGAACTCGGCGTAGCGCGAGCGGTGCACGTAGAAGCGCGAGGCGGCGGCGCACACCTGGCCCTGGTTGAGCAGGCCGCCGAGCAGCGCACCCTGCACGGCCTTGTCGAGGTCGGCGTCGGCCAGCACGATCATCGGGTTCTTGCCGCCCAGTTCGAGGGCGAAGCGGGTCATGTTCTGCATGGCGGCGATGCCGACGCCGCGGCCGACCTCGGTGGAGCCGGTGAACGACACCTTGCTCACCAGCGGGTGGCCGGCCAGGGCGTTGCCGATGCGGCTGCCGCGGCCGGTGACCAGGTTCAGCGCGCCGGCCGGCACCCCGGCCTCATGGGCCAGCTCGACCAGGCGCAGGGCCGACAGCGGGGTTTCGCTCGCCGGCTTGAGCACCACGGTGCAGCCGCAGGCCAGCGCCGGCATGGCCTTCCACAGGGCGATCATCAGCGGGAAGTTCCACGGGATGATCCCGGCCACCACGCCGACCGGCTCGCGGCGGGCGAAGGCGGTGTAGCGCGCGCCCTGCGGGATGGGGATCGACACGTCGAGGCTCTGGCCCTCGATCTTGGTCGCCCAGCCGGCCATGTAGCGCATGAACTCGACGCTGGCGCCGACGTCGAGCATGCGCGAGGTGTTGATCGACTTGCCCTGGTTGAGGGTTTCCAGCTGCGCCAGCTCCTCGCCGTGTTCCTCGACCAGCGCGGCGAAGCGCAGCAGGATGCGCTCGCGGTCGGCCGGGCGCAGGCCCGACCACACGCCGTTCCTGAACGCGGCATGGGCCGACTGCACGGCGCGGTCGAGCAGCGCCTCGTCGGCCTCGGCGACCTCGGCGATGCGCTCGCCGCTGGCCGGGTCGAGCACCGGGCTGCGCGGGCTGTCGTCGATCAGCCACTGGCCGTCGATGAAGCAGCCGTGACGGCGCTGAAGAAAGGCCGCGACCTGCGGCAGGACGTTGACGACACTCATGGGAATACCTCGCGGGCGCTGGATCGGGGAGCCGCGCACCGCCTCGGGCCTGCGCGCGGAGATTCGCCGGGCATTGTGCGCAGGCGCCGGAGCGCGTGCTTGTGCCTGCGTGCCAGGCCGCTTGCTCAGACTGCCAAGCGGCTCAGGCCTCCGGCCGGTAGCGCTTGCGGTACTCGCCGGGCGACACGCCGAAGCGCGCCTTGAAGGCGGTGGAGAAGTAGCTGGAGTCGGAGAAACCCCAGGCGTAGCCGAGCGCCGACAGCTTCAGCTCGCTGCCGGCGTGGCGCAGCGCCTCGGCGCAGAAGTCCAGGCGGCGGTTGCGGATGTACTGCGCCACCACCAGCTGGCGGCGGGCGAACATCCGGTACAGGCCGCGCAGCGACACGCCGATCTCGCGGGCGATCAGCTCCGGGCTCAGCTCAGGCTCGCAGAGGCGCCGGTCGATCAGCGTCACCGCGCGGCGGAACAGCCGCTCGTGCGGATCGTCGTCGCTGTCGACGCCGGCCAGCGCCGGGCGCAGCAGGCTGAGCAGGGCATCCAGGGTCGCCTCGCTCTCCGCCAGGCTCAGCCCTTCCTGGCGCGCCGACTCGCGCACCAGACTGTTGGCCAGCACCGCCACCGGGGTGTGCGCGGCGATCCGCGCGCAGCTGCGCACGCCGGAGAAGCGCAGGCTGCGCTCGACCACCTCGCGCGGCAGGATCAGGCTGAGCTGGCGCGAACTCTCGCCGTACTCGAACTCGCTGGGCCGCGCCGCATCGATCAGGGTGATGTCGCCGGGAGCGAGGACGATGCGCTGGGTGTCCTGGGCCATCTGCGCGCGGCCTTCGAGCTGGAACACCGCGAAGTAGCCCTTGTCCTCGCCGGCGGCCAGCTCGCGCTCGGTGCGGTACAGCCGCGCGTGGGCGATGTCGTTGAACGACATCTGCAGCGCGCCGCTCTGGTACTGCTCGATGCGCCCGGCGAACGCGTCGCCCAGCGCCTTGGCGCAGAAGCGCCCGCACAGCTCGTTGACGCGCTGCAGCCAGCCGTCGAGCGCCTGGTCCCGCGCCATGTGCCTGCTGTTCATTCGCCACCTCCCGGCATGTTCAGCCTGGCGCAGCCCGGCAGCGCCGCTCAGGACACGCCCTTGGGCTTGACCTCGGAGAGCGGCAGACGCGGCCGCTCGGCTTCCGGCTCGGCGAGCGGCGCGCACTCCTCCAGCTGGGTCAGGCAGCGCTCGGCGAGCACCTGGTACTCGCGGGTACCGGCCTGCTTCCAGGCCACTTCCTTGTCGCTGAGCTGACGGGCGACCCGCGCCGGCGCGCCCATCACCAGCGACTGCTCCTCGCAGGCGAAGCCGGCCTTGACGAAGGCGCAGGCGGCGACGATGGAGCGCGGCGCGATCTGCGCCTCGTCCATCACCACCGCGTTCATCCCGACCATGGCGTCCTCGCCGATCTGGCAGCCGTGCAGCACCGCGCCGTGGCCGACGTGGCCGTTGCGGGCGATGCGGGTGACGCTCTCCGGGAAGCCGTGGATCACGCAGGTGTCCTGCAGGTTGGCCCCCTCTTCGAGGACGATGCGCCCGAAGTCGCCGCGCAGGCTGGCCAGCGGACCGACGTAGCAGCCGGGGCCGACGATCACGTCGCCGATCAGCACTGCGGTGGGATGGACGTAGGCGGTGGGGTGCACCACCGGGGTGACCCCGGCGTAACGGTAGCAGGGCATGGCAAATCCTCGTTTCTTGTTGTTTTCAGCCCCGGCAGGCGCAACCTGCCGGGGTCGGGCAGCGGCGCTTATGCGCCGGCGACGTGGCGGCGGCTCTGCACCACCACGAAGCGCCGGGCGACGAAGGCCGCGTCGGTCAGCGCGGCATTCGCCGCCGGGTTGGCGCCGGTGCCGTGGAAGTCGCTGAACGCCGCCGACTGGTTGACGAACAGGCCGTTGTCCAGATTGACCGACAGCGCCACGCCGACATCCTGCGCCAGTTCCTCGGCCTGCTCCAGCACTTGCGCGTCGGTCGAGTATACCGCCAGGGTCAGCGCGCCCTTCTCGCTGAGGGTCTCGCGCACCAGCTGCAGGCTGTGGGCGGTGTCGTCGGTGGCGATGACGAAGCCGATCGGGCCGAAGCGCTCCTCCGCGTAGGCTTCGCGGGCGCTGGCGTCGACCTTGAGCAGCAGCGGGGTGCGCACGCGCGCCTCGGGGTACTCGGGATGCACACGCGCCTCGCTGTCCAGCAGCACCTCGCCGAGCGCGCGGCAGGCATCGATGCGCGCCAGGGTGGCCTCGGACTGGATGCAGCCGAGCACCGTGCAGGCGCGCTCGTTGTCGGCGAGGAACTTGCTCACCGCGCCGGCCAGCGCCTGCGCCACCTCGTCGAAGCCGAGCACGCCCTCGGCGGTGCGGATGCCGCCGCGCGGCACGTAGATGGCCTGCGGCGCGGTGCACATCTGCCCGGAATACAGGCTGAGGCTGAACGCCAGGTTGCGCGCCACCGCCTTCAGATCGGTCACGCTGTCGATCACCACGCTGTTCAGGCCGGCCTTCTCGGTGAACACCTGGGCCTGGCGGGCGTGGTCCTCCAGCCAGTTGCCGAAGGCGCTGGAGCCGGTGAAGTCGATCACCTTGATGCGCGGGTCGAGGGCCAGTTGCTTGGCCACCGGGGCGTCGAGGCTGTCCGGCACCAGGCTGACCAGCGCCGGGTCGAAGCCGGCCTCGGCGAGCACCTGCTGGCAGACCCGCACGGTCATCGCCACCGGCAGGATGGCGCCGGGGTGCGGCTTGACCAGCACCGGGTTGCCGGTGGCCAGGCTGGCGAACAGGCCCGGATAGGTGTTCCAGGTCGGGAAGGTCGCGCAGGCGATCACCAGGGCGATGCCGCGCGGCACGATGTGGAAGCGCTTGTCGACCACCAGCGGGTCGAGCTTGCCCTGCGGCTTGGTCCAGCGCGCCGTTTGCGGCACCTCGCGCAGCAGCTTCCAGGCCTGGGCCACCGCTTCCAGACCGCGATCCTGGGCGTGCGGGCCGGTGGCCTGGAAGGCCATCGGCAGGCCCTGCCCGGTGGTGTGCACGGCGGCGTGGGCGAAGTCGAAGCTCTGCGCGTTGAGGCGCTGGAGGATTTCCAGGCACACGCCGATCCACGCCTGCGGACCGGCGACGCGCCAGGCCGGCAACTGCGCCTGCAGATGACTCAGCAGGGCGTCGGTGTCCGGCTGGTCGTAGCTGATGCCCAGGTCGAAGCCGTAGGGCGAGCGCTCGCCGCCGACGCGGCCGGCGACCGCCGGGCAGGCCAGTTCGAAGTGGCGGCCCTGCAGCGCGGCGAAGTTGGCCGGGCCGGCGGCGGCGGCCTCCTCGCCGTAGGGACGCTGGCTTTCCGGGTAGGGCGTCCAGTGCTCGCGGCTGGCGATGGCGGCGATGGCGCGGTCGAGCAGCGGCTGGTGGCGGGCGAACAGGTCGAGAGCGGAAACGGAAGCGGGCACGGCGGGGATCCTCGGGGTGGCGCGCCGGAGCGACGGCCTCAAGCAAGACATTTGTCTAATCCGGCGAGTTTTTCTTGTATCACATCAACATAACCGCCGCCGGCGGAGAAATCCACACGCGGGGCAAAGCCCTTGCCGATCAAGGGAATACCGGCAGCGCATGGCCAAACCGGACGATTCCCCGCCACTTCGGGGCCGATTTGCCGCCCGACGGCCCGCCCGCGGCAGCCGACAAATGGCGATAAAACAGACACGGAAAATGACTTTGTATTTATTGATCCGTATCACTTTATGGGTATACTCGGGCGAAACGGCTGCTCCGCAGAACGCCTGAAACGCCCCGCACAGAGGGCTGGTCGCGGACGCAACAACAACTCCAATAAACCGGCCCGGCGCCACAGGCGCCCATGCGTGCCCGAGGATGTGTCCATGCCTCAGACCCTCAGCGTCCTGCCGCCCGAACAGGGCGTGCGCCTGATCACCCTGCAGCGCCCCGAAGCGCTCAACGCCCTCAACACCCAGCTGCTCGGCGAACTCGCCGCCGAGCTGGACGCCGCCGAAGCCTGCGCCGACACCCGCGCCGTGGTCATCACCGGCAGCTTGCGCGCCTTCGCCGCCGGCGCCGACATCAAGGAGATGGCCGAGCGCGATCTGGTCGGCATCCTCGAAGACCCGCGCCTGGCCCACTGGCAGCGCATCACCCGCTTCTCCAAGCCGCTGATCGCCGCGGTCAACGGCTTCGCCCTCGGCGGCGGCTGCGAGCTGGCCATGCACGCCGACATCCTCATCGCCGGCGAGGACGCCCAGTTCGGCCAGCCGGAAATCAACCTGGCGATCATGCCCGGCGCCGGCGGCACCCAGCGCCTGCTGCGCGCGGTGGGCAAGTCGCTGGCCATGCAGATGGTCCTCACCGGCGAGCCGATCAGCGCCCGCCGCGCCCTCGAAGCGGGCCTGGTCAGCGAGATCACCCAGCCCGAGCTGACCGTCGAGCGCGCCGTGGCCATCGCCCGCAAGATCGCCGAGAAGGCGCCGCTGGCGGTGCGTCTGGCCAAGGAAGCCCTGCTCAAGGCCGAGGACACCGACCTGGCCAGCGGCCTGCGCTTCGAGCGCCACGCCTTCACCCTGCTGGCCGGCACCGAGGATCGCAACGAGGGCATCCGCGCCTTCCAGGAAAAGCGCAAGCCGGCCTACAAGGGCCGCTGAGCGCTCCCGCCAGCGCCCGCGCCTGTCGCCCGAGAGCCTTCCGGGGGTGCCCCGCGCCCCTCTACTAATAAATAGAGAACGCCTTCATGAGCTTCGAACACATCCTCTTCACCATCGAGCAGGGCGTCGCCACCCTGACCCTCAACCGCCCGGAGCAGCTCAACAGCTTCAACGCGCAGATGCACAAGGAAGTCCGCGAAGCGCTCAAACAGGTACGCCAGAACCCCGAGGTGCGCTGCCTGCTGATCACCGGCAGCGGCCGCGGCTTCTGCGCCGGGCAGGACCTGGGCGACCGCAACGTGGCGCCGGGCGCCGCCGCCCCGGACCTGGGCGAGTCGATCGAGAAGAACTACAACCCGCTGATCCGCGCCCTACGCGACCTGCCGATGCCGGTGATCTGCGCGGTCAACGGCGTGGCCGCCGGCGCCGGCGCCAACATCGCCCTGGCCTGCGACATCACCCTGGCGGCGAAGTCGGCCAGCTTCATCCAGGCCTTCTGCAAGATCGGCCTGGTGCCGGACTCCGGCGGCACCTGGACCCTGCCGCGCGCGGTCGGCATGGCCCGCGCCAAGGCCCTCGCCCTGCTGGGCGACCGCCTCAGCGCCGAGCAGGCCGAGCAGTGGGGGATGATCTGGCGCTGCGTCGACGATGCCGCCCTGCAGGACGAGGCCCTCAAGCTGGCCCGCCAGCTGGCCACCCAGCCGACCTACGGCCTGGCGCTGATCAAGCGCGCACTGAACGCCAGCGCCAGCAACAGCTTCGACGCGCAGCTCGACCTGGAGCGCGACCTGCAGCGCCTGGCCGGGCGCAGCGAAGACTACCGCGAAGGCGTCGCCGCCTTCATGGCCAAACGCACCCCCGAATTCAAGGGCCGCTGAGATGACCGCACTGCATAAAGACGCCGCCATCGCGGTGATCGGCGCCGGCGCCATGGGCGCCGGCATCGCCCAGGTCGCCGCCCAGGCCGGCCATCCGGTGGCCCTGTTCGACACCCGCGAAGGCGCCGCCGCCCAGGCCATCGCCGGCATTGCCAGGCAGCTCGGCAAGCGCGTCGAGGCGGGCAAGCTGGACGCCGCCGAGCGCGACGCAGTGCTCGCCCGCCTGAGCCCGGCCGCCCGCCTGGAAGATCTCGAAGGCAGCGCCCTGGTGGTCGAGGCCATCGTCGAGAACCTGCAGGTCAAGCGCGAGCTGTTCGAGAAACTGGAAGCCATCTGCGGCGACGACTGCATCCTCGCCAGCAACACCTCCTCGCTGTCGATCACCTCGCTGGCCGCCACTTTGCAGCGCCCCGAGCGCGTCGCCGGCCTGCACTTCTTCAACCCGGCGCCGGTGATGGCGCTGGTCGAGATCGTCGCCGGCCTGGCCAGCGACAAGGCGGTGGTCGACTGCCTGTACGCCACCGCCAAGGCGTGGGGCAAGAAGCCGGTGCATACCAAATCGACCCCGGGCTTCATCGTCAACCGCGTGGCCCGGCCGTTCTACGCCGAGAGCCTGCGCCTGCTGCAGGAAGGCGCAGGCGACTGCGCCAGCCTCGACGCCCTGCTGCGCGACGCCGGCGGCTTCCGCATGGGTGCCTTCGAGCTGACCGACCTGATCGGCCACGACGTCAACTACGCGGTGACCTGCTCGGTGTTCGACGCCTACTACGGCGACTTCCGCTTCCAGCCCTCGCTGATCCAGAAGGAACTGGTCGACGCCGGCCGCTTCGGCCGCAAGAGCGGCCGCGGCTTCTACGACTACGCCGAAGGCGCCGAGCGCCCGGCGCCGCAGAGCCTGCCGGCCGCCGCCAAGCCCGCGTGCGTGGTGGTGGAGGGCGACCTCGGCCCGGCCTCTGCACTGGTCGAACGTCTCGAAGCCGCCGGCATCGAGATCGTCCGCCGCGATGGCGCCGGCCTGATCCGTGTCGGCGAGGCGGTGCTGGCGCTGAGCGACGGCCGCATGGCCGCCGAGCGCGCCCGTGACGAAGGCCTGCGCAATCTGGCGCTGTTCGACCTCGCGCTGGACTATTCGAAAGCCACCCGTCTGGCCGTGGCCTTCGCTGCCGACTGCGACGCGAGCACCCGCGAAGCGGTCGCCGGCCTGCTGCAGGCCGCCGGCATCAGCGTGACCGCAGTGACCGACAGCCCGGCGCTGGTGGTGCTGCGCACCGTGGCGATGCTCGCCAACGAGGCTGCCGACGCCGTGCTGCAGGGCGTCGGCTCTGCCTCCGACATCGACCTGGCGATGTGCGCCGGGGTCAACTATCCCAAGGGCCCGCTGGCCTGGGCCGATGCCATCGGCGTCGGCACCGTGCTGACCGCGCTCGACCACCTGCAGCGCAGCTACGGCGAGGACCGCTACCGTCCGTCCCTGCTGCTGCGCCGCCTGCACTGCGCCGGAGAGCGTTTCCATGGCTGACAACAACAACGAACTGACGCCCCAGCAACTGGCCGAAGCCTGCGCCGCCGCCATGAACGAGCGCGACCTGGCGGTGCGCCACCTCGGCATCAAGATCCTGCGCGTGGCGCCGGGTGCGGCCGACCTGCAGATGACCATCAGCGAGATCATGATCCAGGGCCACGCCAGCTGCCACGGCGGCTACCTGTTCACCCTCGCCGACTCGGCCTTCGCCTACGCCTGCAACAGCTACGACGACGTCTGCGTCGCGCTCGGCTGCAGCATCGACTACATCGCCCCCGGCCGCCTCGGCGACGTGCTCACCGCGCGCGCCACCGAAGTCAGCCGCAGCGGCCGCACCGGCAACTACGACGTGCGCATCGAGAACCAGCACGGCCAGCTGATCGCCGTGTTCCACGGCAAGTCCTACAAGATTCGCGGCACCGTCCGCCAGCAGGAGAATGAGGCATGAGCGAAGCCCTGATCATCGACGCCATCCGCACCCCGATCGGCCGCTACGCCGGCGCGCTGTCCGCCGTGCGCGCCGACGACCTCGGCGCGGTGCCGCTGCGCGCGCTGATGGCGCGCAACCCGCAGGTCGACTGGACCGCCGTCGACGACGTGATCTTCGGCTGCGCCAACCAGGCCGGCGAGGACAACCGCAACGTCGCGCGCATGTCCTCGCTGCTCGCCGGTCTGCCGATCAACGTGCCGGGCACCACCGTCAACCGCCTGTGCGGCTCGGGCATGGACGCCATCGGCAGCGCCGCCCGCGCCCTGCGCTGCGGCGAGGCCCAGCTGATGATCGCCGGCGGCGTGGAATCCATGTCGCGCGCCCCGTTCGTCATGGGCAAGGCCGAGAGCGCCTTCTCGCGCTCGGCCGAAATGTTCGACACCACCATCGGCTGGCGCTTCGTCAACGCCATCATGAAGAAGGAGTTCGGCATCGACTCGATGCCGGAGACCGCCGAGAACGTCGCCGAGCAGTTCAACGTCTCGCGCGCCGACCAGGACGCCTTCGCCCTGCGCAGCCAGCAGAAGACCGGCGCGGCCATGGCCCGCGGCCGCTTCGAGCGCGAGATCGTCCCGGTGGAGATTCCCCAGCGCAAGGGCCCGGCCAAGGTGGTCGAGCAGGACGAGCACCCGCGTCCGGACACCACCCTGGAGCAGCTGGCCAAGCTCGGCACGCCGTTCCGCGACGGCGGCAGCGTCACCGCCGGCAACGCCTCGGGCGTCAACGACGGCGCCTGCGCCCTGCTGCTGGCCAGCCCGGCCGCCGCCGCCCGCTACGGCCTCAAGGCCCGCGGCCGCGTGCTGGCGATGGCCAGCGCCGGCGTCGAGCCGCGCATCATGGGCATCGGCCCGGTGCCGGCGACCCGCAAGGTGCTGGAGCTGGCCAACCTCAGCCTGGCCGACATGGACGTGATCGAACTCAACGAGGCGTTCGCCGCCCAGGGCCTGGCCGTGCTGCGCGAGCTGGGCATCGCCGACGACGACGCGCGGGTCAACCCCAACGGCGGCGCCATCGCCCTCGGCCACCCGCTGGGCATGAGCGGCGCGCGCCTGGTCACCACCGCGCTCAACGAACTGGAAGAACGCCAGGGCCGCTACGCGCTGTGCACCATGTGCATCGGCGTCGGCCAGGGCATCGCCATGGTCATCGAGCGCCTGTAAGACCGCGCCCTGCCCGCCGTCGCGCCAGCCAGCGGCGAGCGGGCCAGGGTGGTACAACATCCGCAGCACGACAATAAAAGAACGGGCGGCCTCGCCAGTCGCCCGTGGCTCCACACAAGAACAACGAGAGATGCCATGAACGCCATGAACGATGCCCGCCTGCAATCCGCCCTGCTCGACCCGATGGAAACCGCCAGCCTCGATCAGCTGCGCGCCCACCAGCTGGAGCGCCTGCGCTGGACCCTGCAGCACTCCTACGACAACGTGCCGGTGTACCGGCAGAAGTTCGACGCCCTGGGCGTGCACCCCAGCGACCTGAAGTCGCTGGAAGACCTGGCCAAGTTCCCCTTCACCGGCAAGAGCGACCTGCGCGACAACTACCCGTTCGGCATGTTCGCCGTGCCGATGGAGCGCGTCTCGCGCATCCACGCCTCCAGCGGCACCACCGGCCAGCCCACCGTGGTCGGCTACACCGCCAACGACATCGACACCTGGGCCAACCTGGTGGCGCGCTCGATCCGCGCCGCCGGCGGCCGTCCGGGCGACCGCATCCACGTCGCCTACGGCTACGGCCTGTTCACCGGCGGCCTCGGCGCCCACTACGGCGCCGAGCGCCTGGGCTGCACGGTGATCCCGATGTCCGGCGGCCAGACCGAGAAGCAGGTCCAGCTGATCAAGGACTTCCAGCCGGACATCATCATGGTCACCCCCTCGTACATGCTCAACATCGCCGACGAGCTGGAGCGCCAGGGCATCGACCCGCACAAGCTGCCGCTGCGCCTGGGCATCTTCGGCGCCGAGCCGTGGACCGGCCAGCTGCGCGGCGAGCTGGAAAGCCGCCTGGGCATCCAGGCCATGGACATCTACGGCCTGTCCGAGATCATGGGCCCGGGCGTGGCCATGGAGTGCGCCGACTGCAAGGACGGCCCGACCATCTGGGAAGACCACTTCTACCCGGAGATCATCGACCCGGTGACCGGCGCGGTGCTGCCGGACGGCCAGATGGGCGAGCTGGTGTTCACCTCGCTGTCCAAGGAAGCCCTGCCGATGATCCGCTACCGCACCCGCGACCTGACCCGCCTGCTGCCGGGCACCACTCGCGCCATGCGCCGCATCGACAAGATCACCGGACGCAGCGACGACATGCTGATCATCCGCGGGGTCAACGTGTTCCCCACCCAGATCGAGGAGCAGGTGCTGAAAGTCAAACAGCTTTCCGCCCAGTACGAGCTGCATGTGTATCGCAACGGCAACCTCGACGGCATGGACGTGCTGGTCGAACTCAAGCCGGAGTTCGAGCACCTCGACGACATCGAGCGCCAGGCGGTGAGCCGCGAGCTGTCCCACCACATCAAGAGCAACGTCGGCATCAGCACGCGGATCAACATCTGCCCGTGCTTCACCCTCAAGCGCTCGGAAGGCAAGGCCTCCCACGTGGTCGACAAGCGCAAGGCCGTCTGAGCCCGCCGCATCCCCTTTCGGCCCCGCTTCGGCGGGGCTTTTTTCTGCCCGCGAGAAGCCCGCTGCGCCGATCATGCCCACGCTCTGCGTGGGCACGCCGCCACGGGCGCTCCAGCGCCCAGGGACGCGGAGCCTCCCGTCCCGGGCTCCCACGCCGGAGCGTGGGAGCCATCAGGCTCAGCGGCTCTGAAAACCCCTCCGCTCATTGCGAAAAATCACAAAGCGACACTGAAAGTATTTTCTTGCATGTGATTTGTGTATCACATATAAATATCGAACGCCCGGGCGCTGCCCTGCCTGCAACCATGGCTGGAGAAAACAAGAAAATGTACGCACAACTCGTCGAAACCGGAGTCAAGCGCGTCAAGAGCCTCGAGGAGATGTCTCCCGAGGAGCGCGCCTTCCAGGAACGCATCGATGCCGAGATCAAGATCGAGCCGAAGAACTGGATGCCGGATGCCTACCGTCAGACCCTGATCCGCCAGATCTCCCAGCACGCCCACTCGGAAATCGTCGGCATGCTGCCGGAAGGCAACTGGGTCACCCGCGCACCGACCCTCAAGCGCAAGCTGCAGCTGATGGCCAAGATCCAGGACGAGGCCGGCCACGGCATGTACCTGTACAGCGCCATGGAAACCCTCGGCGCCGACCGCGATGCGGAAATCGAGAAACTGCACAGCGGCAAGGCCAAGTATTCGAGCATCTTCAACTACCCGACGCTGAACTGGGCCGACATGGGCGCGGTGGGCTGGCTGGTCGACGGCGCCGCCATCGTCAACCAGGTGGTGCTGCAGCGCACCTCCTACGGCCCCTACTCGCGCGCGATGATCCGCATCTGCAAGGAAGAGAGCTTCCACCAGCGCCAGGGCTACGAAATCCTCCTGACCATGATGCGCCACGGCACCCAGGCGCAGAAGGACATGGTCCAGGACGCCATCAACCGCCTGTGGTGGCCGGCGCTGATGATGTTCGGCCCGAGCGACGCCGACTCGCCGAACAGCGCCCAGTCGATGGCCTGGAAGATCAAGCGCATGAGCAACGACGACCTGCGCCAGCGCTTCATCGACCAGACCGTGCCGCAACTGGAATTCCTCGGCTGCACCGCGCCCGACCCGGACCTCAAGTGGAACGAGGAGCGCGGCCACTACGACTTCGGCCCGATCAACTGGCAGGAGTTCTACGACGTACTCAAGGGCAACGGCCCGTGCAACCGCGAACGCATCGCCACCCGCCGCAAGGCCATCGAGGACGGCGCCTGGGTCCGCGAAGCCGCCGTCGCCCACGCTGCCAAACGCCAACAAAAACAAAAAGTCGCCTGACCGGAGAACCCCACCATGTCCGAATGGATCCTTTTCGAAGTCTTCGTCCGCTCCAAGCACGGCCTGAACCACAAGCACGTCGGCAGCGTCCATGCCGCCGATGCCAACATGGCCCTGGAAAGCGCCCGTGACCTGTACACCCGCCGCAACGAAGGCGTGAGCATCTGGGTGGTGCCCTCGGCACAGATCACCGCCACCGCCGGCGACGAGAAAGAGCCCTTCTTCGACCCGTCCCAGGACAAGGTCTACCGTCACGCCAGCTTCTACGAGCTGCCCGACGAAGTCGGCCACATGTGAGGACGCCGGTCATGACTGACAACAAGAACGACCTGATCGAATACCTCCTGCGCCTCGGCGACAACGCCTTGGTCAACGGCCAGCGCCTGTGCGAATGGTGCGGCCGCGCCCCGGCGCTGGAAGAGGAAATGGCGCTGATGAACGTCGGCCTCGACCTGGTCGGCCAGGCGCGCAACTGGTACGAGTACGCCGCCGAGCTGCTCGCCGACGGCCGCGACGCCGACCAGCTGGCCTTCCGCCGCGACGAGCGCGCGTTCCGCAACTGCCTGCTGGTCGAGCAGCCCAACGGCGACTACGCGGTGACCACCGCCAAGCTGTTCTTCTTCGACGCCTGGCACCTGCACACCCTCAAGGCGCTGTCCGCCTCCCGGGACGCGCGCATCGCCGCGATCGCCGCCAAGGGTCTCAAGGAAGTCACCTACCACCTGCGCCGCTCCGGCGAGTGGGTCGAGCGTCTGGGCGACGGCACCGAGGAAAGCCGCCGCCGCATGCTCGCCGCCATCGACGAGCTGTGGCGCTTCACCCACGACCTGCTGGCCGGCGACGAGATCCAGCAGCGCCTCGCGGGCGCCGGTATCGCCGCCGACGCCGAGAGCGTGGCGGCCGCCTGGCAGGCCAGCGTCGAGCAGTTGTTCGAGCGCGCCAGCCTGCCGGTGCCGCAGCCGGCCAGCTACTTCTATCTGGACGGCAAGCGCGGCCTGCACACCGAGCACCTGGGGATTCTGCTGGCCGAGATGCAGTTCCTGCAGCGGGCCTACCCCGATGCGACCTGGTAACGACCTGCCCACCCTGCCGACCGGAGGTGCCATGAGCATTGCAGCCGATCTCGACGCCCTGTTCGGCCCCCGCGCCGACAGTGCCGCGCCCAGCGCACTGATCGCCTCCGACGGCGGCGCGCGCGAGGCGGACGCATCCGACCTGCCGCGCGCGCGCCAGGTGCTGGAGCAGGTGATGGACCCGGAAGTGCCGGTGGTCAGCGTGGTCGACCTCGGCATCGTCCGCGAGGTCGACTGGCACGACGGCCACCTGCGGGTGGTCGTCACCCCGACCTACTCCGGCTGCCCGGCCACCGAGCTGATCGAAAGCGAGATCGCCCGGGCGCTGGAGCAGGCCGGCTTCCGTACCCCGCGCATCGAACGGCGCCTGGCGCCGGCCTGGACCACCGACTGGATCAGCGCCCAGGGCCGCGAGCGCCTGCGCGTCTACGGCATCGCCCCGCCGTCGGGCAGCAGCAGCAAGCGCAGCCTGCTCGGCGAGCCGGACACGGTCTGCTGCCCGCAGTGCGGCAGCCAGGACACCGAAGTGGTCAGCCAGTTCGGCTCCACCGCCTGCAAGGCGCTGTACCGCTGCCGCTCCTGCCTGGAGCCCTTCGACTATTTCAAGTGCATCTGAACGGCTCGCCCACAGCGCCGGCTTGAGCCTGGAGAACAATAAAATGAGCAAGTTCCATACGCTGACCATCCGCGAAGTGCGCCCGGAAACCCGCGACACCGTGTCGGTGGCCTTCGCCGTGCCCGAAGACCTGCGGGACAGCTTCCGCTACACCCAGGGCCAGCACCTGGTGATGCGCACCCGGATCGACGGCGAGGAAGTGCGCCGCTCCTATTCGATCTGCTCGGCGGTGAGCGACAACGACCTGCGCGTGGCGATCAAGCGCATCCCCGGCGGCCTGTTCTCCAGCTTCGCCAACGAGCAGCTCAAGGTCGGCGACACCCTGGAAGTGATGCCGCCGGCCGGCCACTTCTCCATCGCCCTGGACCCGGCGCGCGCCGGCAACTACCTGGCGGTGGCCGCCGGCAGCGGCATCACGCCGATCATGTCGATCGTCAAGACCACCCTGGAAACCGAGCCGGACAGCCGCTTCACCCTGATCTACGGCAACCGTTCCAGCGCCGCGACCATCTTCCGCGAGCAGCTCGAGGACCTGAAGAACCAGTACCTCGACCGCCTCAACCTGATCTTCGTGTTCAGCCGCGAGCAACAGGACATCGACCTGTACAACGGCCGCATCGACGCCGCCAAGTGCGACGCGCTGTTCTCCCGCTGGCTGGACGTGCCGAACCTCGACGCCGCCTTCATCTGCGGCCCGCAGGAAATGACCGAAGCGGTGCGCGATGCCCTGCGCCGCCACGACCTGATCGCCGAGCGCATCCACTACGAGCTGTTCACCGCCGGTACCCCGGGCGCCAGCGCGCAGAAGCGCGAAGCGCGCGCCGCGGCGCAGAGCGAAGGCGCGGTCAGCCAGGTCACCGTGGTCAGCGACGGCCGCAGCATGACCTTCGACCTGGCGCGCAACACCCAGAGCGTGCTGGACGCCGGCAACGCCCACGGCATGGACCTGCCCTACTCGTGCAAGGCCGGGGTGTGCTCCACCTGCAAGTGCAAGGTGATTGAAGGCGAGGTGGAGATGGACGCCAACTTCGCCCTGGAGGACTACGAGGTTGCCGCCGGCTACGTGCTGTCCTGCCAGTCCTTCCCGGTCAGCGACAAGGTGGTGCTGGACTTCGACCAGCTCTGAGCCCCCGCCACACCCGCGGCGCCCCGGCGCGCCGCGGCACAGAACAATCGCGGGCGGCCATGACCGCCCGTCTTGCCTTGCTTCGGGAGACTCCCTGATGACCACCCTACAAAGTTTCATCGGCGGCCGCTGGATCGGCGCCGACGCCGCCCAGGCGCTGAAGAGCGCCATCGACGGCCAGATCGTCGCCCACACCCACGCCGAGCGCCCCGACTTCGCCGAGGCCGTCGGCTTCGCCCGGCGCAACGGCAGCCAGGCGCTGAACCGCCTGGACTTCCAGAGCCGCGCGCAGATTCTCAAGGCGCTGGGCAAGTACCTGATGGAGCGCAAGGAGTCGCTCTACGCGATCAGCCACCACAGCGGCGCAACCCGCATGGACAGCTGGATCGACATCGAAGGCGGCGCCGGCACCCTGTTCGCCTACGCCAGCCTCGGCACCCGCGAGCTGCCCTCCGGCAACCTGATCCACGAAGGCCCGGCCATGCCGCTGGGCAAGCAGGGCCACTTCGCCGGCACCCACATCCTGGTGCCGCGCGGCGGTCTGGCGGTGCACATCAACGCCTTCAACTTCCCGATCTGGGGCATGCTGGAGAAGTTCGCGCCGACCTTCCTCGCCGGCATGCCGTGCATCGTCAAGCCGGCCACCGCGACCAGCTACGTCACCGAGGCCTGCGTGCGTCTGATGCACGAATCCGGCCTGCTGCCCGAGGGCAGCCTGCAGCTGGTGGTCGGCAGCACCGGCGACCTGCTCGACCGCCTCGACGGCCAGGACGTGGTGACCTTCACCGGCTCGGCCGACACCGCCGCCAAGCTGCGCGTCACCCCCAACCTGATCCGCCACTCGGTGCCCTTCACCGCCGAGGCCGACTCGCTGAACTGCGCGATCCTCGCCCCGGACGTGACCCCGGACGACGAGGAGTTCGAGCTGTTCGTCAAGGAAGTCGCCCGCGAGATGACGGTCAAGGCCGGGCAGAAGTGCACCGCCATCCGCCGCATCATCGTTCCCGACAACCGCCTCGACGCCGTCGCCGAACGCCTGGCCGCGCGCCTGACCAAGGTGGTGGTCGGCGACCCGAGCAAGGACGGCGTGAAGATGGGTCCGCTGGCCTCCCACGACCAGCTGGACGACGTCTCCGGCCGCGTCGAGGCGCTGCTGGCCAGCAGCGAGCTGCTGTTCCGCGGCGAGGCGCAGTTCGTCGGCGACAAGGTCGCCGAGGGCGCGTTCTTCGCCCCGACCCTGCTCAAGAGCCGCGACCCGCACGCCGAAGGCGGCGCCCACGACATCGAGGCCTTCGGCCCGGTCAGCACCCTGATGGGTTACGGCGACATCGACGAGGCCGTGGCCCTGGCCGCGCGCGGCAAGGGCAGCCTGGTGTCCACCCTGGTGACCCGCGACCCGCGTATCGCCGCGAAAGTGGTGCCGGCCGCTGCCGCCTGGCACGGCCGCGTGCACGTGCTGGACGCCGAGGCGGCCAAGGAGTCCACCGGCCACGGCTCGCCGCTGCCGCAGCTCAAGCACGGCGGCCCCGGCCGCGCCGGCGGCGGCGAGGAGCTGGGCGGCCTGCGCGCGGTCAAGCACTACCTGCAGCGCGCCGCGGTGCAGGGTTCGCCGACCATGCTCAGCGCCATCACCGGCGAGTACGTGCGCGGCGCCAAGGTCATCGAGACCGAGGTGCACCCGTTCCGTCGCCACTTCGAGGAGCTGCAGATCGGCGAGTCGCTGCTGACCCACCGCCGCACCGTCACCGAGGCCGACCTGGTCAACTTCGGCTGCCTGTCGGGCGACCACTTCTACATGCACTTCGACGAGATCGCCGCCAAGGAATCGCAGTTCGGCAAGCGCATCGCCCACGGCTACTTCGTGCTGTCGGCGGCCGCCGGCCTGTTCGTCTCCCCTGGCGTCGGCCCGGTGCTGGCCAACTACGGCCTCGACACCCTGCGCTTCGTCAGCCCGGTGGGCATCGGCGACACCATCCAGGCGCGCCTGACCTGCAAGCGCAAGATCGACCAGGGCAAGCAGTCCAGCCTCGGCACTCCGCAGGGCGTGGTGGCCTGGGACGTGGAGGTCACCAACCAGAACGGCGAGCTGGTCGCCAGCTACGACATCCTCACCCTGGTGGCCAAGCGCGGCTGAGCCCCTGCGCCGGCCCCGCGGGCCGGCCCGTGTTCCCCTCGCCCGCCCGGGCGAGGCGCGGGGTTGCGGGACTGCGCGCCCGCCCCCATCCCCAGGACGGTTTGCGGCGCGGCCCAGGGCCGGCGCTCCGCCACAAGCGGGGCCCGCTCCTCGGCCCGCCCCAAGCCCCTGCCGCACACCCTCCCCCTCCGCACCTGTCGCCGCATGAACCGTCGCGCACAGGCGACGACCGGCGCCCTTTGTCCCGCCCGGCCGCCGGCAGTGCGGCGCCGGCCTGTTAAACTCGCGCCTCCGCTTCGAACGATCCGAACCCCATGTCACGACTCAATCCCCGCCAGCAGGAAGCCGTGAACTACATCAGCGGCCCGCTCCTGGTGCTGGCCGGCGCCGGTTCCGGCAAGACCAGCGTGATCACCCGCAAGATCGCCTACCTGATCCAGCAGTGCGGCATCGCCGCCCGCCACATCGTCGCGGTGACCTTCACCAACAAGGCCGCGCGCGAGATGAAGGAGCGCGTCGGCAGCCTGCTGCGCGGCAAGGAAGGCGCCGGCCTGACCGTGTCGACCTTCCACAACCTCGGCCTCAACATCATCCGCAAGGAGCACGCCCACCTGGGCTACAAGAGCGGCTTCTCGATCTTCGACGAGCAGGACGTCAAGGCGCTGCTCGCCGACATCATGCAGAAGGAGTACCAGGGCGACGACGGCGTCGACGAGGTGAAGAACCTGATCGGCGCCTGGAAGAACGACCTGATCCTCCCCGAACAGGCGCTGGAAAAGGCGCGCAACCCGCGCGAGCAGACCGCCGCGATCGTCTACCTGCACTACCAGCGCACCCTCAAGGCCTACAACGCGGTGGACTTCGACGACCTGATCCTGCAGCCGGTCAAGCTGTTCCAGGACCACCCCGAGGTGCTGCAGAAATGGCGCAACCGGGTGCGCTACATGCTGGTCGACGAGTACCAGGACACCAACGCCAGCCAGTACCTGCTGGTGAAATTGCTGGTGGCCGAGCGCGCACAGTTCACCGTGGTCGGCGACGACGACCAGTCGATCTACGCCTGGCGCGGCGCCCGCCCGGAAAACCTGATGCAGCTCAAGGAGGACTTCCCCAGCCTCAAGGTGGTGATGCTGGAGCAGAACTACCGCTCGACCAGCCGCATCCTCAAATGCGCCAACGTGCTGATCGCCAACAACCCCCACGTGTTCGAGAAGCAGCTGTGGAGCGAGATGGGCCACGGCGACGAGATCCGCGTGATCCGCTGCAAGAACGAGGAGGCCGAGTGCGAGCGCATCGCCATGGAGATCCTCACCGAGCACCTGCGCAGCGGCCGTCCGTACAGCGACTTCGCGATCCTCTACCGCGGCAACTACCAGGCCAAGCTGATGGAGCTGAAGCTGCAGCACCACCAGGTGCCCTACCGCCTGTCCGGCGGCACCAGCTTCTTCGCCCGTCAGGAAGTGAAGGACCTGATGAGCTACTTCCGCCTGCTGGTCAACCCGGACGACGACAACGCCTTCCTGCGGGTGATCAACGTGCCGCGCCGCGAGATCGGCTCGGCGACCCTGGAGAAGCTCGGCAACTACGCCGGCGCGCGCCAGCTCAGCATGTTCGCCGCCTGCGACGAGCTGGGCCTGGCCGAGCACCTCGACGCCCGCTTCGTCGAGCGTCTGGCGCGCTTCAAGCACTTCATCGACCGGGTGCGCCGCGCCTGCAGCGAGGAGGAGCCGATCGCCGCGCTGCGCCAGATGATCGTCGACATCGACTACGAGAACTGGCTGAAACAGAACAGCTCCACCGACAAGGCCGCCGAGTACCGGATGAGCAACGTCTGGTTCCTGCTCGACGCGCTGAAGAACACTCTGGAGCGGGACGAGGACGGCGACATGACCATCGAGCAGGCCATCGCCAAGCTGGTGCTGCGCGACATGCTGGAACGCCAGCAGGAGGAAGAGGACGGCGCCGAGGGCGTACAGATGATGACCCTGCACGCCTCCAAGGGCCTGGAATTCCCCTCGGTGTTCATCATGGGCATGGAGGAGGAGATCCTCCCGCACCGCTCCAGCATCGAGGCCGACACCGTCGAGGAGGAGCGCCGCCTGGCCTACGTCGGCATCACCCGCGCCAAGCGCAACCTCGCCATCACCTTCGCCGCCAGACGCAAGCAGTACGGCGAGGTGATCGACTGCGCGCCGAGCCGCTTCCTCGACGAACTGCCCGCCGAAGACCTGCAGTGGGAAGGTCTCGACGACACCCCGGTGGAGGTCAAGGCGGTGCGCGGCAACAGCGCGCTGGCGGACATCCGCGCGCTGCTCAAGCGCTGAAGCGGCCGCCGCCTGCGGGTAGAATGCGCCCCCCGCCCCCATCCAGCGACGATCCGCCATGCACGCCGACGCCCTCGCCACCCTGCAGCAGCAGCTCCTCAGCGCCCTGAGCGCCGCCCCCGCCGAGACCCGCCGGCTGTTCCACGGCCGCGGCCGGCGCTGGCCGGGGCTCGAACACGTCACCGTGGACTGGCTGCAGGGCGTGGTGCTGGTGGCGCTGTTCCGCGCGCCGGAGGCGGCCGAACTGGAGCGCCTGCTGGCCATGCTGCAGGCCGTCGCCGCCAGCGCCGAGTGGCGCCAGAGCGGCGCCCACCACCTGCTGCTGCAGCACCGCTACCTGCCCGACAGCCGCACCGACTGGCTGCTGGGCGAGCCGCTGGAGGAGTGGCTGATCGACGAGGACGGCCTGCGCTACAAGCTCGACCTGGGCCGCAAGCAGAACAACGGCCTGTTCCTCGACATGCGCTACGGCCGGCGCTGGGTGCGCGAGCAGGCCGCCGGCCGGCGGGTACTCAACCTGTTCGCCTACACCTGCGGCTTCTCGGTGGCGGCCATCGCCGGCGGAGCCGCGCAGGTGGTCAACCTGGACATGGCCCGCGCCGCGCTCAGCCGCGGCCGCGACAACCACCGCCTCAACGGCCACGATCTGGCGCGGGTCGAATTCCTCGGCCACGAGCTGTTCAAGTCCTGGGGCAAGGTGCGCAAGTCCGGCCCCTACGACCTGGTGATCATCGATCCGCCGTCGTTCCAGAAGGGCAGCTTCGCGCTGACCAGCGACTACCGCAAGATCCTCCGCCGCCTGCCCGAGCTGCTCGCCGAGCGGGGCACGGTGCTGGCCTGCGTCAACGACCCGGCCATCGGCCCGGACTTCCTGATCGACGGCATGGCCGCCGAGGCGCCGCAGCTGCGCTTCGCCGAGCGCCTGGACAACCCGCCGGAGTTCGCCGACATCCATCCCGACAGCGGCCTCAAGGCGCTGGTGTTCCGCCGCGCCGACTGATGCGGGCCTAGGGCTCGGCGTAGAGCGCCGCCAGGCTGTCGCGCAGATCGCTCAGCCGCGCCCCGGCGGCCGGATCGCGGCGCACGATGCGCAGGCCGGTGGCGGCGTCGCCCAGGTCGAGCAGCGTCTCCGCGCCGTTCGCCGCCAGCACCCGCACCCTCGGCGTCAGCAGCGAGCCGGGGTGCTGCTCGACCACCCGCGCCA
Organism: Pseudomonas guangdongensis; assembly: GCF_900105885.1. NCBI lineage: Bacteria > Pseudomonadati > Pseudomonadota > Gammaproteobacteria > Pseudomonadales > Pseudomonadaceae > Geopseudomonas > Geopseudomonas guangdongensis. Next base: position 949,904 of record NZ_LT629780.1, read on the forward strand.
GCCGCCCATCGCTGAGGCGCACCAGCGAGCCGACCGGGTAGATGCCGATGGCCTTGACGAAGGCCTGGAACAGCCCGTCGTCGAAGTGCCCCTGCCAGGTCGCCATGCGGTGCAGCGCCTCGGCCGGGTCCCAGGCGTGCTTGTAGACCCGCTCGGACGTCACCGCGTCGTAGACGTCGCAGATCGCGCACATGCGCGCCAGCAGGCCGATCCGCTCGCCCGCCAGGCCGTGGGGATAGCCGCTACCGTCGAGCTTCTCGTGGTGATGCAGGCAGGCGTCCAGCACCGCCGCGTCGATCCGCCCGTCGCGGCAGAGGATGCGGTGACCGGCCTCGGGGTGGCCGCGGACGATGGCGAACTCCGCGTCGCTGAGGCGTCCCGGCTTGTTGAGGATCGCCTCGGGAATCGCCGCCTTGCCCAGGTCGTGGAGCAGCCCGGCCATCCCGGCCGCGCGCACCTGCGCCTCGTCGAGGTCGAGCTGCCGGGCCAGGGCGACCATCAGCGCGCAGACCGCCACCGAATGCATGTAGGTGTAGTCGTCGGCGCTCTTCAGCCGCGCCAGGCCGATCAGCGCATGGGGATGGCGCTCCACCGAGTCGCGGATTTCGTCGAACAGCGGCTCGAAGCGCCCGACATCCACCGCCTGGCCCAGCCGCACGCTGGCGAGCATCTCCGACACCGCGGCGCGGGCCGACAGGCAGACCTGCTGCGCCTGGCGCGCCTCCACCTCGATCGCCAGCGCGCTGAGCGGTGGCGGCACGGCTGGCGCTGCCGGGGTGTCGCTGCCCTGCGCGGTGTCGATCCACACCGCCAGCACCCCGGACTCGCGCACGCGGCGCAGGGCCAGCTCGTCGCCGAGCAGAAAACGCCGGCTCCACAGCGCGTGGCGCCGCGAACCGCAGAACTCGTGGACGAACATGCCGACCTGCAGGTCGGCAACTGCTATGCGCTTGAGCATGATCCCTGGCACTCGCACGGGCAGACGAAAGCTCCCTCAGCGGGCGATTATCCACTCTCCGCCCCGGCGCCGAACAGCCCGGCGGCGCTCCGTTTCCTTATGTCGAGGCTCGCCATGTCCACCCTGATCTACTGGTTCCGCAACGACCTGCGCCTGACCGACAACCCGGCCTTCGCCCGTGCCTGCCGGCAGGCCGAACGCCTGCTGCCGGTCTACTGCCACGCTCCCGAGGCCGCCACCGACTGGGGCTTCGCCCGGCTCGGCGCGCCGCGCCGGGCCTTCCTCGCCGCCGGCCTCGACGACCTCGCCGGGCAACTGGCCGCGCGCGGCAGCCGCCTGCTGGAACTCCACGGCCCGGCCGCCGAGCGGCTGGCGGAGCTGGCCCGCGCCGTCGGCGCCAAGGCGGTCCACGCCGAGGCGATTGCCGCCCCGGAGGAGCTGCAGGAGGAAGCGGCGCTGCGCAGCGCCGGCCTGCGCCTCGAAACCCACTGGCAGTCCAGCCTGCTCGACCCCGCCGCACTGCCGTTCCCCTGCGCCGAGCTGCCGGCGGTGTTCAGCGCCTTCCGCAACCGCGTCGAGCGCACCGGCGTGACGCCGCAGGCGCCGCAAGCGGCCGTCGAGCACCTGCCGCCGCTGCCCGCCGCGGCCGCCGGCCTGGACAACGAGCGCCCGCCGCTCCCGCTCTGGCACGGCGATCCGCGCAGCGCCTTCCCCTTCGCCGCCGGCGAGGGCGCCGCGCAGGCGCACCTGCGGCGCTACTTCGCCAGCGACCTGCCGGTGCACTACAAGGCCACCCGCAACGGCCTGTGCGGCGCCGACTACTCCAGCAAGCTGTCGCCCTGGCTGGCCAGCGGCGCGCTGTCGCCGCGCAGCGTGCATGCCGCCCTGCGTACCCACGAGGCCGCGTATGGGGCCAGCGACGGCAGCTACTGGCTGTGGTTCGAGCTGCTCTGGCGCGACTACTTCCGCTTCCTGCACCGGCAGCACGGCGCGCGCCTGTACCGCGCCCGCGGCCTGGCCGAACGGGCCGCCACACCGCGCCACGACGCCGCAGCCTTCGCCCGCTGGTGCCGGGGACAGACCGGCGAGCCGCTGGTGGACGCCGGGATGCGCGAGCTGGCCGCCAGCGGCTACCTGTCCAACCGTATGCGCCAGGTCGTCGCCAGCTACCTGATCCACGACCTCGGCGGCGACTGGCGCGCCGGCGCCGCCTGGTTCGAGGCGCAGCTGCTCGACTACGACGTCTACAGCAACCAGGGCAACTGGCTGTACATCGCCGGGCGCGGCACCGACCCACGCGGCGGGCGGCGCTTCAACCCGCAGAAACAGGCCGCCGAGTACGACCCGCAGGGCGTCTACCGCGCACTGTGGGCCGGGGACTGACGGAGCGCCCCGGGCCACTGGCACAAACGCCGGCGCTGGGCGATGATGCGCGCCTCGCGCCAGTAGGCACCAGGCAGGGATCGCCGTCATCGTTCACCTTGATCAAGACCCCGTCAGACCATGAGCCATCACCAAATCGTCCAGGAGCAGTTCAAGACCCGCCTCGGCACGCTGGTCAAGCGCGCCGACCTGGCACTGGAAAGCACCCGTCGCCCACCGCTGGCGCAACGCCCCGACTGCGCGAGGATCGTCGAGCAGCTGGGCACCATCAGCCGGCGCTGCGCGCTGATGCACAGCCTGGTCCACACCAACATGCTCCCCCGCGAGTTCGACGCCCTGCAGGAGCGCGAGATCGAGTTCCTGCGCAGCGCCGAGCGCTTCCTCGACTCGCTGCGCCGCCAGTTCGGCTGAGCCCGCACCGCCGCCGTCGGTGTCGACGGCGGCCTCCCGGCCAACTCTCCGGTTGCCGGCGCTCCGCCAAGCTCCTAGGCTGAAAGCGTGACGCCGGGCCCCTCTGACGGTCAGCACCGCCATGTCGGAGTCACAGTTGATGACATTTCGACTGTGAGGAGGGGACCATGACCGCCCTGCATAGCTTCCTGCTCGCCGACTTCCTCGGCACCGCCACCTGGCTGTGGCTGACGTTCTTCGCCGTGGTGATCGCCCTGCTGGCCTTCGACCTCGGCGTGCTGCACCGCGACGCGCACGAGATCGGCATCCGGGAGAGCCTGCTGCTGTCGGCCGGCTACATCAGCGTCGGCCTGCTGTTCGCGCTCTGGGTGTGGGGCCAGAAAGGTGGCGACGCCGGCATGGACTACCTGACCGGCTTCCTGATCGAGAAGTCGCTGTCGATGGACAACGTGTTCCTGATGGCGGTGATCTTCAACTTCCTCGGCATCCCGCGCCGCTACCAGCACAAGGTGCTGTTCTGGGGCATCCTCGGGGTGATCGTGCTGCGCGCCGCGATGATCGGCCTCGGCGCTGCGCTGATCCACCAGTTCAGCGGGATCCTCTACGTGTTCGGCGTGTTCCTGCTGCTCACCGGCGTGCGCATGCTGTTCGCCCGGCTCGACGAGACCCCGGACCTGGAGAACAACCTGCTGGTGCGCTTCCTGCGCAGCCACCTGCGCATCACCGAGCGCCTGCACGAACAGCGCTTCTTCGTCCGCCGGCCCGACACCAGCGGCAGACCGGTGCTGTGGATCACCCCGCTGCTGCTCGCCCTGATCCTCATCGAGTGCGCCGACGTGGTGTTCGCGGTGGACAGCGTGCCGGCGATCTTCGCCATCACCCAGGACCCGTTCATCGTCTACACCTCGAACATCTTCGCCATCCTCGGCCTGCGCGCGCTGTACTTCGCCCTCGCCGCGCTGATCCACCGCTTCGCCTACCTGAAGTACGCCCTGGCGCTGGTGCTGGTGTTCATCGGCGGCAAGATCTTCCTGGTCGGCATCATCGGCAAGCTCCCGGCGGCGCTGTCGCTCGGCGTAACCCTGAGCCTGCTGGTCGGCGGCGTGCTGGTGTCGCTATGGAAGACCCGCGACCGCGCCGCCGGAGGCTGAGCGGCCGGCCCCCTGCCCTCGCCACCCGCCCGGTGCTAGGATGCGCGCCCTATGCGCATCCACGACCTCGAAACCCGCCTCGCCGCCTGCGGCGCCCAGCCCTGCCATCGCGGGCGCATCCTGCGTGCCTGGCTGCACGGCCGGGCGCTGCACAGCGGGCCGCGCAACCGCCCGGCCGAAGACTTCTTCCCGCTGTCGGTACGCGCCGCGCTGCCGCAGCTCGACGAGGAGTTCGCCGCCCTGGCGCGGCTGCGCTCCGAGCATCCGGGCGCCGACGGCTCGGCGCGCCTGCTGGTCGAGCTGGCCGACGGGCAGATGGTGGAAAGCGTGCTGCTGCCCAGAGGCGGCCTGTGCGTGTCGACCCAGGTCGGCTGCGCGGTGGGCTGCGTGTTCTGCATGACCGGCAAGAGCGGCCTGCTGCGCCAGGTGGGCAGCGCCGAGATCGTCGCCCAGGTCGCCCTCGCCCGGCGCTTCCGGCCGGTGAAGAAGGTGGTGTTCATGGGCATGGGCGAGCCGGCGCACAACCTCGACAACGTGCTGGAGGCCATCCACCTGCTCGGCACCGACGGCGGCATCGGCCACAAGAACCTGGTGTTCTCCACGGTGGGCGATCCGCGGGTGTTCGAGCGCCTGCCGCGCGAGCGGGTCAAGCCGGCGCTAGCGCTGTCGCTGCACACCACCCGCAGCGATCTGCGCCGCGAGCTGCTGCCGCGCGCGCCGCAGATCGACCCGGCCGAACTGGTCGAGCTGGGCGAGGCCTATGCGCGCGCGGTCGGCTACCCGATCCAGTACCAGTGGACGCTGCTCAAGGGCATCAACGACAGCGTCGAGGAAATGGACGCCATCCTGCGCCTGTTCAGGGGCAAGTACGCGGTGCTCAACCTGATCCCCTACAACAGCCTGGAAGGCGACGCCTTCCAGCGCCCGGACGGCGAGCGCATCGTGCAGATGGTCCGCTACCTGCACAGCCGCGGCGTGCTGACCAAGGTGCGCAACAGCGCCGGCCAAGACATCGACGGCGGCTGCGGCCAGCTGCGCGCGCGGGCCGAGGTGCTGCGTAGCCGCCGCCCGCCAGTGAGCTGAAGCCCGCCCAGGCGCCAGCCACGACGGCTTCAGATACCGCTGCTACCGCTCGCCACCGGCGTGCCGACCATCGGCGCCGCCGGCACGCCCCAGATGCCGCCCAGGCTCTGCAGCAGCGTCCCGGCCAGGCCCTGGCCGGCGAGGAACTGCAGGAGTATCTGGCCGAACGGGCCGACCAGGCTGGAATCCATGCCCAGCAGCGCGAAGGCCTGGTCGACGCCGGCCCGGCTGTCGAGCGGCGCTGGCGGCGGCGCGGCCGGCGCGGGGCTGGCGCCGAGCAGGCCGCCCAGTGCGCCCAGTCGGCCGAGCACGCCGCCGGCGCCATCGCTCGCCTCGGCAGCCTGACCGGCAGAGCCGCCCAGCAGCTCCAGTCCCGGCACGCTGCCGGTCAGTTGCGCGTACTGATCCGCCGCCAGCTGGCTCTGCGCCAGGCCGAGCAACGCGCCGACCCCGCCCAGCGCCTGCTGCGGGGTGACCTGCAGGGCGCCCAGCTGGTCGAGCAGGGCCAGGGTCTGCGGATCGAGCAGAGCGCCGAGGGCGGCGGCGCCCGCCGGCAGTCCCAGCAGGCCGGGGACGAGCGGCGCGCTGCGGGCCTCTGCCGGGGCCTCTGCCGGGGCCACGGCGGGAGCGGTCGGGAGTGCGGGAGCGGTTTCGACGGCCGGTGTCACCTGCAGGGCCGGCGCTTGCGGCGCCACCAGCGCCTCGGCGCCGGGCTCGGCAGCGGAGACGCAAGCGCTGGCTGCCAGCAGCAGGGCGGACAGGCTGAGGGGGCGAAGCGGAAGCATGGGGCGAACCTCGAAGAAGGGATGCAGGCCGGGTTATGACCTGCGCGGCCGGGCAAATGCTGCGCGACGCAGCGAAGAATCCGGCGAACGGTGCGCGCGGCCCGAAGCGCGCCGGTAGCCGGATGCTTCATCGCGTCGGCGGGCAACCGCGCAAGGCATCGTCGGCGGTCCGGCGAGCGTGGCGCGGGCGCATGTCGCCGCGATGGCCGAGGCGCGGACACAAAAAAGCCGCCTCGCAAGGGGCGGCTTTTTCGCGACGGCGGCGAAATTACAGGCCGGACATCTTGGCGATGGCGCCCTTCAGCTCGTCGTCGGAGCAGTCGCCACAGGTGCCTTTCGGCGGCATGGCGTTGATGCCGGAGATGGCGGTGGCCAGGATGCCGTCGATGCCGCCCTTGGCGTCGGCACGGGCTTTCCAGGCGGCGGTGTCGCCGACTTTCGGGGCGCCCAGCACGCCGCTGCCGTGGCAGGCGTTGCAGTGCTTGGCGATGATGTCGTCGGCGCTGCGCGCGCCACCGCCGGCGGCCGCGGCCACGGCGCCCACGCCCTCGCATTCCTGGCCCGCGATGCACACCTTGCCCACCGGCTTGAGGCGCTCGGCAATCGCTTCGTCGGTCGCGGCCTGGGCGCCAACCGCCCACAGGGCCAGCACGGCAGCCTGGGCTGCCAGGAGTTTCTTGATCAGGTTCACCCTTACACCCTCTATCGTGGCTAGTCACACCCGGGGCGATGGGCCGCGCGGGCGGCGGCAGTATAACGGCAAAGCCGAAGCCGCCGAAACAACCCCGATGGTCGCAGGGGCTTGACGCCAAAGGCGCGGGTCGCAAGCCGCGCGCGGGCGGCGCTCAGAAGTTGGCCGGGGTGGTGGCGCTGATCAGCCGCGCCGGCGCGTCGAAGGGATTACGGAAGCGGTGCGGGCGCTCGCTCCTGAAGTAGTAGCTGTCGCCGCATTCGAGGACATGCACCTCGTCGCCGACGGTCAGCTCCAGACGCCCCGCGACCAGCACGCCGGCTTCCTCGCCGTCGTGAACCAGCATCTCCGGGCCGGTGTCGGCGCCGGGCGGGTAGGTTTCGTCGAGCAGCGACAGCGCGCGGTTGGGAAAGGCGCGGCCGACCAGGCGCATCGCCACCTCGCCGGCGCCGATGTCGACCAGCTCGTCGGCGCTGTAGACCACCTGCGGCTGGCTGGAGGGCGGCAGGTCCTGGGAGAAGAATTCCACCAGCGACATGGGGATGCCGCCGAGCACCTTCTTCAGCGAGCTGATCGAGGGACTGACGCTGTTCTTCTCGATCATCGAGATGGTGCTGTTGGTCACCCCGGCGCGCTTGGCCAGCTCGCGCTGGGACAGGCCCTTGAGTGTGCGGATGGCGTGCAGACGGGCTCCGACGTCCAAGGCGGGCGTCCTCCTCGATCATTCGGTGGATGGCGGGGGCGTTGTGTATAGCTTGGCAACGCTGTGCAGTATTTTCAACGAAACGCCCGTAGCCGGTCGAGCCCGCCGCCACGGGGGCGGCTACAGGCCGGCGCCGCGATAGTAGCGCGGCACCCGCTTGAGGTTGCACAGCAGCTGGTAGGGGATGGTTTCGGCGGCGGCGGCCAGCGCGGCGACCGGCACCTGCGCGCCCCACAGCTCGACGCGGC